>JBBWZH010000637.1:0-15604 GCA_039648995.1 Mycobacteriales bacterium | reverse complement strand
CCATCCTGCTGATCACCGACCTCGCCCTGACCGGGCCCGACCCGGCCGCCACCGCGCGCCGCATCGCGTCGGCCGCCGGCGTCCCCGTCCTCGCCAGCGCCGGCCACGTCTACATCTCCCGCGACGGCCTGCTGATCGCCGCCGCACCGTTCCACCGCTACCCGCCGGCCGGCGCGGTCCCCTCGGCCGCCGCCATCGCCCTCCACGGCCTGCGCCGCGCCTTCCTGCGCACCGACCTCCTACCCCGCCCACCCGTCACTCCGCCCGACGAGGGCCGCCTCGGGCCGGCCACCCCCACCGGCCGCCCGGCCGCCGAGGAGCCGACGTGGGCGGCCACCACCCCGCCGCCCGCCGACATCCCACCCGCACAAGCCGCCACGCCCGATCCCGCGCCTGCCGGCGGATCGACCGGTGATGCGCCGCCCGCGTCGGGTGCTGTGGTGTCAGCGGAAGATCCGGCTCGGTCTGACGTGGTCGCCGCGCCGGGGGAGGGTCCCGCGTCCCCGCGCGGCGGGTCAGCCGGCGACGAGCCGGCTGCGGCGGGTGCGGATCCGGCGTCCGCTGGGGATTCGGCCGACCCGGGCGGGGGGTCAGCCGGCGATGAGCCGGCTGCGGCGGGTGCGGATCCGGCGTCCGCTGGGGATTCGGCCGACCCGGGCGGCGGGTCCGGCGTGGTCGGCGCGCCTGGGACGGGTCCCGCGCGTGTCCCGCGCAGCGGATCGACCGGCGACGAGCCGGCTGGGCCGGCCGGGGTGGCGGACGCCGATGCCGCACCGGGGGCGGCCCCGCCGGCCGGGGAGGACGAGCCCGCGGCGGTCTCGTGGCTGACCGCCGTGCCGAACACTCCCACCTGGCCGCCCACGACCGTGCCGCCGGCGCGGTGGCGCCAGCAAGCCGAGCCATCGGGCGCGGCTGGGCCGGCGAACGCGCCGGCGGATGCGGCCGCGCCGGATCCGGCGAGCGCCGACATGCCGCGTGGCGAGGGCGCGACGGGCGGCCTGTCGCAGACCCCTGGCGTGCGCGCCGCGTCTGGTCCGAACCCGCCGGCCATCACTGGACCGGCGCCTGGTGCCGACTGGTCGGACGTGCTCTCTCCGACGTCGCCGCGAGATCGGCAGGCCTCCGGTCCGCCGGTCACATCGTCGTCGGGACCAGCGGCGGCGCCGCCCCCGTCGCCAGCGGCTCCGCAACCGCCTGTGGCGATACCGCCGCAAGCCTCGGGAGCGTCACCGGTGGTGGCGCCACCTCCCGTGGGAAGGCAGGCACCCGCGCCACCGCCGGCAGCGGTACCGCCACCACCTCTGGCGATACCGCCACAGGTGCCGCCGACACGATCGTCCGGGCCGACCTCGCCGCCGGCTGGCCCGACGCCGCCGGCCGCGCCGACATCACCTGCTGAGCCGACGTCGTCGGCTGCGTCACCGTCACCGTCGCCGTCACCGCCGTCACCGCCGTCAACGGCACCGGGCCGGCCGGCGCCGGCGAGCGCGGCGGCCCCGGCGAGCGCGCCGACCGCGACGAGTGCGGCGTCCCCGGCTAGCGCGCCGCCCCCGGCGAGTGCGGCAGCTCTGGCTAGCAAGGTGGCCCCGGCAGACAAGGCTGCCCCGGCCAGCGCGGCTGACCCAGCTGCCCCGGCAACCCCGGCGGCGAGCCCGGCGGTCGGGGCAGCTGCTCCGGCGGCCGGCCCGGTCGGGCCCGGGGCGACCGTGCAGCGGAGTTCGGTCGAGGAGCGGGCGGTCTTCCGGGCGGGCTTGCAGTGGCGGTACGACGTACACGCTGGATCGGTCAGCCGGTTGCTGTCGCAGCGGCCCGGGTTGCGGGCGTCCGGGGACCCCGATGAGGCGATCGTCACGGATCTGGTGGCCGTGCGGGTCTACCTGACCGAGCTCGCCGCCGAGTTGGACCCGGCGCTGCGGGCGCACCCGCGGCCCGCTGACCCGGCGGTCGCCTGCATCACGTCGGGGCTGCGTCGGCTGGCCTCGTACCGCGGGCCGGCTTTCCGGGGCGGCAACCTGCGACCCGACCAGCTGGCCGCGTACCGGCCCGGCTCGCTGCTGACCGAGCGGGCATTCATGCGCTGCACCGCGAACCGCACGGCCGCGCTGCCGGGGAACGCGGAGTTCCTGATCTGGTCCGCCACCGGGCGCCGGGCGGCCGGGCTGGACGTTCCGGATGAGGCCGACGTCGTCGTCTTCGCCGGCAACCTCCAGTTCAAGCTGCTCGCGGTGGCGGCGCCGACTCCGGGCAAGCCGATGCGGGTGTTCATGCGCGAGCTCCCGGCCGCCCGGTGGAACGAAACCGCGGCCCACCTGACGCCGGACGACCAGATGATGCTGGCCCGCCTGCGGGACGCGCTGACCGACCGCGACGCCGTGCTGCCGCCGCAGCGCCGCCCGTTCGGCGACCCCGCCGACCCCGGCTTCCCCATCGGCCTGGACGCCGCCAACCACCCCTTCCCGCTGACTCCCTGATCCGACGAACCGTCCGGCCGCGGAGCTCAGCGAGGCCCGCTCGACCCGGCCGGGTGGATGATCGCCGGGGCGGCCCGGCCGGAGCGCGACATCTTCCGCTCCGGCCGCGCCCGACCCGGTGGGCCGAAGGGGAAGACCGGCCCTGCGCCCGGCTGCCGGCGGGCTGGCTGGTGAGCACGGCGCGACCGGCAACTGACCGTCCACAGTGGATCAGACGTGGACCGCCCGCCGCGTCGCCCACCCGGGCTGCATCCGCCGCCTGGACGGCGCCGGACCGTAACCAGCGGCGGCCAGCGGCGCCACCCGACCCGGCCGGGACGCCAATGAGGCACCCAACCACCGCCGCCCCGCCGACAACACGGCGCCGGGCGTACCCGGCGTTGGCCGGCCGCGCCACCCGACCCGGCCGGCCCACCCGACCCGGCCGCGCCACCCGGCGAGGCACCCAACCACCGCCGCCCCGCCGACAAGACGGCGCCGGGCCGCGCCCCGCCGCGCCCGACGAGGCCGGGATGTCCCGAGCGGCGCGGGCGCATGATGGCGCGGTTCAAGCCGGGCGCGCCTGCGCCGGCCAGGCGAGCTCCAGCGGCCCCGCCCGCCACCCGCAGCGCAGCAGCTTGTCGATCTCACCGGCCGGCATCGGCTTGGCGAAGTAGTAGCCCTGGCCGTAGTGGCACGCCATCCGGTGCAGCTCGGCCCACTGCTCCCAGTGCTCGATGCCCTCGGCGACGACGTCCATCCGCAGGGTCCGGGCCAGGTCGGTGATCGTGCGGGCGAGCGCGGACTGGTCGGCGCCGTGCGGGATCCCGTCCACGAACGGCTTGGGGATCTTCAGGATGTCGATCGGGAAGCCGCGCAGGCGGCTGAGCGACGAGTAGCCGGTGCCGAAGTCGTCCAGCGCCAGCCGGACGCCGAGCCGCTTCAGCGAACGCAACCGCTCGAGCACCGAGTCGGACTCCTCCGCAAGGAACGACTCGGTGATCTCCAGCGTGAGCAGGTGCGGCGGCAGGCCGCTGGCGCCGAGGATCGCGGCCACCTCGCCGGTGAACGCCGGGTCCTCTATCTGCCGCAGCGAGACGTTCACGCCGATCGTCAGGGGCCCTAGCCCGGCCGCGTGCCAGCGGGCGCCCTCGGTGCAGCCCTGCTCCAGCACCCACCGGCCCAGCGGCACGATCAGCCCGCTCTCCTCGGCCAGCGGGATGAACTCGTCCGGCCCGATCATGCCCCGGGTCGGGTGCGGCCAGCGGGCCAGCGTCTCCACGCCGGTGATGCGCCCGTCGCTGAGCGACAGGATCGGTTGGTAGTGCACCGCGAACTGGCCCTCGACCAGCGACGTACGCAGCTCCGCGGTCAGCGCCAGCCTGCGCACCATCGCCGCGTGCATGGTCGGCGTGAAGACCACGTGGCCGCCCCGGCCCTGCGACTTCGCGACGAACATGGCGGCCTCGGCGTCCCGCAGCAGGTCCTCGGGGCGGGGGATGGCGTCCAGGTCGACCAGCGCGACGCCGACGCTCGCCCAGCCGGTGATCTCCTGCTCTGCCAGCGGAAACGGGGACCGCAGCGCGGCCAGGATGCGGGCTGCCACGGTGGCCGCCTCGGCCCGGTCGGTCAGGTCCTCCAGCAGGACGGCGAACTCGTCCCCACCGAGCCGGGCCGGCGTATCCGAGGAGCGCAGGCAGAGCCGGAGCCGCTCGGCGACCGCGATGAGCAGTGCGTCGCCGGCATCGTGGCCGAGCGAGTCGTTGACGGTACGGAAGTTGTCCAGGTCGAGGAACAGTACGGCCAGTGGTGAGTCGGCCAGGCTGCGCCGGTCCAGGGCGTGCCGCACCCGGTCGACGAACAGCGCCCGGTTGGCCAGCCCGGTCAGCGAGTCGTGGAACGCCTGGTGCCGCAGCTGCTCCTCCAACGCCCGCCGCGCCGTGACGTCCCGGGTGGTGAGCACGTACTGCGGCGAGGCCGTCGGGACGGTCGAGGCGACGGTCTCGGCGTGGATGTACGAGCCGTCCCTGCACAGCAGCCGGCAGACGACCGACGCCGGCAGCCGGCGGGTGCCGCCGGCGGTGATCGATCCGGTGGCCACCGGCAGGTCGTCCGGGTGGATCAGGGCGATCAGGTTCGTGCCGAGCAGATCGTCCGGTTCGTAGCCGAGCACCCGCCGCACCGACGGCGTCTGGTACCGGACGGTCAGATCGGTGTCCACCACAGTGATCACGTCCGAGGAGTTCTCGATCAGCCGCTGGAACCGCTCGTCGGTCTCCCTGCGGTGCAGGTCCTCGTTCAGCGCGGTGGTCCGGCGCAGCTGCCGGAGCAACCCGTTGGCCCGGCCGAGCGCCATGGCCCAGAGCAGCACCGACGTGGCGATCACGACCGGCGGGCCGGCCGGGTCGTCCAGCACGTCGGTGAACGCGATCACCAGCGTGGTGGACAGCGCCGGCACCGAGGTCAGCACGCCGAACCGGATGCCGCGCAGCCGCGGCGCGCCGCCCGGCACCGGCTCGTTCAGCCGCGCCATCGACGGGTGCAGCGCCGCCGCCCCCAGGCAGGCGTAGTAGACCACCCAGCCCGAGTCGACGATCCCGCCGGGTTCGAAGGTGCTGGTGGTCCGGCCGGCCGCGAACACGATGTCGGACAGCAGCAGCGGCAGCATCCCGCCGGCCAGCAGGTAGAACGACGGCGGGCGCGGCCCGCGGTCGAACAGCAGCCGGCTCAGCACGGCCAGCAGCAGGACGTCCATCAGCGGGTAGCCGGCCGAGGTGAGCTGCGCCAGCGGGCTCAGATCGGCCGTGCCCAGGTACCGCTCGATCAGGAACGCCCAGGTCAGCAGGCCCAGCGCGATGGTGATCAGGAGCGCGTCGAGCAGCGCGGCCAGGTCCCGCCCGGGCACGCGGCGCCTGACCACGGCCAGCATCCCGGTCGCGATCAGCGGGTACATCGCGAGGTACCAGCCGTCCGCGGCCGACGGCAGCCCCGGCTCGACGCCCCGCACGTAGCTGTCGTAGTCGTAGATCAGGTCCCCGACGGCGACGCAGGCCTGCCCGGCCGCGAACAGCCGCCAGGGCGCGGGCCGACGCGGCCGGTACAGCCGCACGCCGAGCAGCAGCGCGGCCACCGGCAGCAGGTCCTCGACGGCGGTCGTGCCGAGCTCAGCCGCCGCGCCGTCGGACCCGAGGCCGATCGCGCCCGCCGCCACCATGACCGCGACGAACCCGCCCAGCAGGCCAGCACGGACCCGCAGCGAACCCCGCACGCCCCACCCATCGGCCACCCGCCACGCCCCGTGAGACATTGCCAGAGCGGCGCTACGCCCGGTCACAATTCCAGACGAGCTGCAGTCCTCCACTGACCGCCCGTACCGCCCTGTCATACAGTCGCTCTGTATCAGAGTTGGGATGTCCGGGACCAGTCGGGGCTGATTGGGGTTGCCGTGGAAATAGAGCTGCGTTTCGAGTTGACCGCCGAAGAGTTCCGCGGTTATCAGCAGGAATGGGACTGGTCCCCCGAAACCCGCGTCCGCGACCTCACCCTCGGCCCGTCCGGCGCCGCCTCGATGCAGATCGACGGCTGGGTGGTCCGGGTTCGTCAGCAGGGTGCCCAGGCCCGGCTGGAATACAAGGCGCCCCGGGACGCGGCCTGGTCGGCGTGGCTCGAATACAGCACCGAGGTCGGCGACTTCCGGGAGACCGTCCGGATCCTCTCAGCCACCGGCCTGCAGGCCGGCCTCGTCCTCGACCGCACCCGCCGCACCGCCCAGGACGGACCGGTCATGCTCGCCCTGGACGACGTTCGCGGCCTCGGCCACTTCATCGAGATCGCCGCCGAGTCCGATGCCCCGGACGACCCCGTCGCCCGTGCCGCCATCGCCACCACCCAGGCCCGGCTCGGCCTCACCGGCCGCCCCGCCGCCCGCCCATACGGCGAGCTCCTGCTCCGCCGACTCCAGGAACCCGACTTCCAGACCGCCCACTCCGAACTCCTGGCCGCCCTGATCGCATAGCCCGCCGCCACCGCGATGACCGGTGCCCCGGGCGCGCCAGCCGACCACGTCCTCGATCACGTGCGTCAACTGCTCGGCGTGCGGTCCCTGCACGAGCTGGCCGGCTCCCTGCTAACCCGGGTCCAGCTACCCGGTGGTCGCTTCGAGGCTCACCAACTCGGCCTTGGTCAGCACTCATCCGCCGCGGCCGGGGCCGTACTGATCGGCCTGGCCGGCATCCCGGCGCTGCCGGACGTGACGTTGGCCCCCGCGGTGGCCTCGGTCGGCGCGCTCGTCGATGACGGCGGCGCGGTGCGGGGCCACGACGCCAACGACCTCGCCGGCCTGACCTCGTGGAGCTTCGCCCAGGTGCTGCTCGGGTTGATCACCCGGCCGGCGCTGGCTGCGCGGCTGGAGCCGAGGCTCGCCGCGCTCGCCCGCCGGTTGCTCACGATGCAGGACGCCGACTCGGGCGGCTGGTCCCTGCGTGCCGGCGAGGAACCTAGCCTGCTGCTCACGTTCTACCCCGCGCTGGCACTGCTCCGGGTGACCCGGCTGGGGTTGCTGCCGGCCGGCGAGGTGGCGGCGCCGCTGGCCCGCGTCGCCGGCTACCTCGCCGATCGCGTCCGGGCTGACGAGGGGTCGCTGGAGGAGCAACTGCTCGCGGTCCGCGCGCTCGGCCTCTTCGCGATGGGCGCTGGCCCCGCACCGTCCGACCTCGCCGAGCTGACCGCGACCGTGCAGGGCCGGGCCTGGCCGATCGGGCAGGGCCTGCGGCTGCAGGACCGGTCCGTGGTCGCGTACCGGCAGCCGACCTGGAATGCGATCCTCTGGCGTCCACTGCTGTACCTGGCCGTACGTGGCGGTTCACCGGCGAACCCGTTGCTGGCCCAACTCGGCCACGAGCTGGTGACCTCCTACGACCGGCGCATCGGCGCCTGGCGTGGCCCGGCGCTCCGCGCCCCGGCCGACGCGGGGGTGTCCTGGGCATCCGCACTGGCACTGCGGGCGACGTACTGGCTGGCGCACGATTTGGTGCGGTTCGGGCTGCCGGTCGACCAGTGGCTCGATCGTTGCCAGGAGGTCCGATCCGACCTGTTCGACTTTGACGTGGCGATCTCGTTCGCCGCCGCCGACCGGCAGGTCGCGCAGGAGATCAGCGCCGCGCTCAAGCGGGCCGGCTACCGGGTTTTCTACGACCGTGACTACCAGCACGCGCTGCTCGGCGAGGACCTGGCCGCGTTCCTGCACGAGACCTACTTCCGGCGGAGCCGGTACGCGGTCGTGCTGGTCTCGCCGGCATTCGTCGAGTCCAACTGGGCCGGCAACTGGGAGTGGCGGGCGATGCTCGCCAGGATGCAATTGCAGAAGGGCGCATACCTATTGCCCTACATCCTCGAAGACGTCCCGGTGCCCGGGCTCGGCCCGACCCTCGGATACGCGTCGCACAAGGAGTACTCAACCGGCCAGTTCGCCGATCTGGTCATCCGCAAGTTGCGGGAGTTACCCAGGTCGCCGTGAACACGGCCGGCTCCCGCCGTTGGAGGAATGCCGTGACAGATCACGACCGAGCCGGCAAGGGAGCTCCGTCCACTCTCCGGTTCCTGCTGGTTGACTCCTGCAATCTGCGCTGCCGCTTCTGCCATAACGAGTTCCAAGGTGACCGGGTGCCTGGCCGCGGCCCCAGTTGGGACTGGACAGAGGTACGTCGACTGCTCGCGGAGGCCGCCGCACAGGCGCCGTTGACGGTGAAGCTTTCCGGCGGGGAGCCGTTGAGCCGCTGGTCGGTGCTGACCCGGTTGTTGCGACTGAGCCAAGAGGCCGGGGCGGGCACGATCGCGCTGTTCAGTAACCTGACGTTGTTGTCGACCGAGCGGATGGGCGAGTTGCGGCAGGCCGGCGTAAGCCGGGTGCACGTGAACCTGCCGTCTTTCCGACCGGATGTCTTCGCGGCCCGTACCGGGCAGTCGCGCTGGCCGGTCGGGATGGTGCTGGAAAATGCCCGGTTGGCTCGGTCGATGGGCGCCCAGATCCAATTCAACCTTGTCGTGCCGCCGTCGGACTCGGCTGCGGCGAGCCGCTTTCTCAGCATCGAAATGGCCCGCGCGCGACGGCACTTGGACGCGTGGGACGCGCTCGCGTTGCTCGCCGACGACTGGGGCAGCGACCCGGCCGCCAACCAGCGCTGGATCGGTGAGTTCGCCGCCGGCGTCGGCACGCCACTGCCGGACGCGCGTCCAGGTGGCTCCCGTGAGTTCGACTGGGCGGGTCGGCGGTTGCTGGCTGGCCGGTGTACGAACTGGCGCGATCCGGTCGAGCGGTCGGTGGCCGATGTCTACGTCGTCCGACCTGGGCGGGTCCTTGGCGAGTACGTCCGCGGTCGGGCGTACCGGTGATGGCCGGTCGGTTGCGATTCGCCGACACGGCGGTCGGTTTCGAGCTCTGGTGCAGTTCGCCAGTAAGGTCAACGTTGTGACGTCGACAATCGATGGGATCGCTGAATCGGAGTTAGTGGCCCGGACGGCGGAGTTCGTGCGGGGGGAGTTGAGAGGGGAGCCGACCGGGCACGACTGGTGGCATGCCGAGCGCGTACGGGTCTTGGCGCGCCATATCGCCGAGCGGGAACGGGCCGATGTGCTGGTGGTGGAGATTGCCGCGCTGCTGCACGACATGGCCGACCAGAAGTTCTCCAGAGAGATCGGCGTGGTACAGGATTGGCTGGCGGAATTGCCGGTGCAGGGCCACGTGCGGGCCGCGGTGCTCGACATCGTGCGGGGAGTCTCGTACCGGGGCGCCGGCGTGCCGGACGAGGAGTTGTCGCTGGCTGGACGGTGCGTCCAGGACGCGGACCGGTTGGACGGCATGGGCGCGATAGGGGTGGCGCGGACATTCGCCTACGGCGGACGGGTCGGGCGGCCGATCCATGACCCGGAGCAGGCGCCGGTGCTGCACCAGACGGCGACCGAGTACTACGCGGCGACGGGCACCACGATCAACCACTTCCAGGAGAAGTTGCTGTTGTTGCGGGATCGCCTGACCACGCGCGCCGGCCGCGAACCCGGCCGGCGCCGGCACGAGTTCATGCTCACGTTCCTGTCCCAGTTCCAGTCCGAATGGGACGAGGCGATGCTCGGGCGGGTGGGTAGCTACCCGGCTCCGAGCGCGGTCAGCAGTGCCGGCGGCAGCGGGCGCTTGCCGGATCCGTCGGTGCCGACGCAGACGTAGACGAGTTCGGCCGCGGCGACCGGTTCGGGGCCGCGGCGGAACTCGAAGCCGAGCCGGAAGCTCGTGCGGCCGGTGGAGACCGGCGCGACGGCCACCGAGGCAGGGGTGGCCCAGCGCAGGCCGGCGCGCCAGTCCAGCTCGGCGTGCACCACCTGCACGTCGTGCCCGGAGGCGATCAGCTCGTCGTACGGGGCGCCGCGGGCGGCCAGGTAGGCGGTCATCGCGTCGTCCACGTAGGCCAGGTACCACATGTTGAAGACGACGCCCTGCATGTCGACTTCCAGGTACCGGACGTTGATCGGGTGCACGAACTCAGGCGTCACCGGGTCAGTGTCCGGTATGGACAGCGCCCCGCCGGGAGAGACCGGCGGGGCGCCGCCAGGTTCAGCACTTGTCTTTGAAGCGTCGGCAGGGCGCTCTGACCAGGCGCCTCGCCACGGACCTGCCCTCTGACCTGCGCCGGAAGCGTTCAGTACGTTACTGCGGATCACGGCGTCTTACGGTGCGGGCCGTCCCCGTCACGTCCGGCCGGTGCCGGCGGATGACCCTGTGCAGGCGCAGGTCTGCCGGTACGGGCTCACGCTGCGGGCGCTGCTGCCGTGGGTGGTGTGGCAGTGGGGCGTGCTGTCGGCGCTGATCACGTTCGGCCTACTGCTCGGCCGGTGTGACGGAGCCCCGCGGCCGTTCCCGGGTCGGGGTCCGGGGTGGCCGCGGGGGCTCTGGGTCTCCCCGCCCGGACTCCTGACGGGAAGGGACGGGGAGACGGTGTGGGGGCCGGCCGGCCAGGTGGTGGTCCTATGTCCCGGCCGGCCGGCCGGCCGGTTGGGAGCGCTGCGCCGGCCGGGGCGGGCCGGTGTACCCCGCGGCGCTCCCATGCCCGGCGAGCGGCCGTCCTGGCCCTGCGACCACCGCCCGCCGGGAGCTCAGGTGGTCAGCAGGAGCCAGTCGGTGACGGCGAGGATCGCGGCGGTGCCAACGACGCTGATCTTCACGAGCACCAGGCCGACGAACTGGACGCGGGTCACCGGTCGGTCTGCTCCGCCGGCCGGCCCGCGGCCCGGTCGAGCAGTCGTCGCGCCTCGGCCCGGGCCTGCTCGGTCATCGGCGCGGCGTCGACGGGCTCCCGCGGCGCCGGGGGTGCGATCAGGCCGGGGCGTTCCAGGAGCGCCGCCGGATCGCCGTCGGGGCGGTGGTGCCGGCCCATCACCGCCCCGTCTCCGGCGCGGGCCCGGCGGCCGGGCGGTGCGGGACGTCCCGGAGCACGCCGCTGTTGACCGTCTCGTCGAGCAGGAGCACGGCGCAGGCTGCCGAGCAGGCCATCACCGACGGCGGGATGGTGCCGAGACGGAGCCTGACCCAGCGGTGGCGGGCGCCGTAGTGGTGCAGCCATCGGTCGATCCGGCCGCAGGCGGCGCAGTCGAGGAGCAACAGCAGGTAGCCGCACTCCCGGTTGCGGCAGACCTCGGCGCCGGCGGTGACCACCAGCTCGCCGTCGCAGAGTGGGCATTTCTCCCGCTCCCGGGCCAGCGCGACCTGGCCGGGCTCGGGCCCGCCTTCCGTTACACCCCGTGCATCAACCATGCCGCAGACGCTAGGAACGGAAGCGCGCCGATGGGGGTACCGGCGGGCTGGGGGTACGGGTTGTACCCCTGAGTCGTCAGCTGGTGCTGTTCAGGCGCCGATGCGCAGGTCCGTCCTGAGCTGGGCCACCTGGGCCCGCAGGAGCGGGCCGGCGGTGTCCTGCAGCTCCTGGACCATCGTCCGGCCATGCAGGCTATAGATGGTCGCCTCCGGGCCGGTGTCGAACGCCGCGCGCAGGAGGGCGGCCGCGGCGGTGTGTTCGCGGCGCATCATGTGGCCGCGCGCGATCTCGATCAGGAGCCGCGTCCGGCGCGGTACGGAGCCGATGCTCTCGGTGTCGACCGCTTCGGCGCGGCGTAGTGCGGCGGCGGCGTGGCCGAGCTCGACGTCGAGGGCCAGGGCGACGTCGGCGACGTCCTGGCCGAACAGCGCGTGCGGGGACAGCTGCACGCCGCCTGCGGTCGCCTGCCGGTCGGCGGCGGCGGCCAGGTCCCACCAGCGCCAGGCATCGGCGTGCGCGCCCTCGCGGGCGTGGTTCAGCGCGCCGGCCAGGGCCACGTAGGAGCGGTGCCGCTGCTCGGCCGGCGATCCGGCCAGCGGCGCGGCCAGTTGGTCGAGCATCCGCATCGCGTCATCGATGACCTGGTGGGCCTGGTCGACGTGGCCGGTGTCGCGGAACAGGTAGGCGCTGAACCAGGCCGCGCGGGCCGCGGCCAGCGGGTCGTCCGCGTCGAGCGCCGCGCCCATGCCCCGGTCGGTGGCCACCCAGAGCAGCTCGGAGGCGTCCTGGTAGCACAGGTACAGCTGGGCGAGGTGGTAGACCTCGGCCAGCATCCGCCGCGCCTCCCGCCGGCGGCGGCCGGCCGGAGCCGAGCGGACCGCCCGCGGGCCGCCGGCCAACAGCCGCGGCAGTACCGCCGCCAGGTCGGACCGGTCCCGGCCGGAGACAGACCTCAGCCGCCACGCGGCGGCCAGGTCCGCACGCAGCCCGCCGAGCACCGCCGCCGGGTCGCCATCGGCCGCGGGCGGCCCGTACATGGCCAGCGCGACCCGCACCTGTCCCAGCGCCGGGTGTTCGGGGCGCACGTACAGCGATGTCGGCGCTTGCTCGCCGATCAGCTCGGCCAGGTCGGCCACCCGCAGCACGTCGGCCAGCCGGGCGATCATCCGCAGCGACGTGCCGCGCTGGCCGCGCTCGATCTTGCGCAGCCACTCCTCCGACCGGCCGCACAGCTCGGCCACCGCGAGCCGGGACAGTCCCCGCCGCTTGCGCGCCGCGGCGACGCGCGTACCGAGTCCTCGGTCGCCGCCGACGCGTGTACCGTCTGCCACGTCGGAGCCTCCACTCCGCCTGGGCCCCGGGGCGCGCCAACGCCTACCGGGGCCTCTCGCTGTCCACGGTAGTCCCTGTCGGGTGACGGTAGAGCGGCCGCCGCGTGACGTCGCGGCCTTCGCTCAGCGGGAGTGGTCCTCTTCGAGTTGGCCGAGGTCGACGTGCTGGGCGAGCTCGTCGAGGGTGGCGCAGTTGGTGAGATCCAGAGGCCGTGCCGGCGGAGTCGGTAGAGCGATCTGGTGACGCCGTCCTTGCCGCGACCACGCCGATCCGAGCTTCACCCCCTGCGCACGTATGCGCACCTGATGCCCTCGTCGGAGGGCCGTGCGAAGACCGCGATCGACCGGGCGTCGCCGGCGGGACGGCTGACGTCCCCGGACGTCCCAGCAGGCCCGATGATCGCGGTCTCCGCGGGTCGGCGGCTAGCTCAGCACTTGTCCTTGTAGATGAACTTCTGCGCGTCCGGGCTGTCCACATTGTCCTTGGTCAGCGCGAACAGGTCGGTCTGGATCTGCTTCGGCACGTCCTTGCCGGCCAGCGCGTCGACCGCGGTCTGCACGCCCTTCTGCCCGATGCCGTACGGGTCCTGCGCGACCAGCGCCTGCACGACGCCCGACTTCAGGTCCTGGATCTGCTGCGGCCCGGCGTCGAAGCCGACGATCTTCACCTGGTTCTGCTTGCCGGCGGCGCGCAGGCCAGTCGCCGCTCCCTCGGCGGTCAGCACGTTGGTCGCGAAGATGCCGGCCAGGTCCGGGTGCGCGGACAGGGTGGCGCTCACGATCGCGGCCGCCCGGGCCGGCTCGTCGTTGGTGTACTGCACCGGCAGCGCGGTGATCCCGGAGCTGTTCTTGATCTCGTCGTCGAAGCCCTTGGCCCGCGCGTCGGTGGTGGAGATGCCCGGGTTCACGTTGATCACCAGTACCGAGCCCTTGCCGCCGACCAGCTTCGCCAGGGTCTGCGCGGCCAGTTTCCCGCCGCCCAGGTTGTCGGTGGATATCGCGGACACCGCCAGGCTGTCGTCGTCCACCGTGGTGTCCACCTCGACGATCTTGATCCCGGCCGCCTTCATCTGCGTCATCGGCGGGATCAGCGCCTTGGTGTCGGTCGGCGCGATCAGCACCGCGTTCGGCTTCTTCGCGGTCACCGAGTTCACGATCGGCACCTGCTGACCGGCGTCGAACTTCTCCGGCCCGGTCACGTCCAGGCTCACGCCGAGCGACTGCGCCGCCGCCTGTGCGCCGCACGCCATCGTGATGTAGAACTCGTCCGCCTTGGTGCCCTGGATCAGGGTCAGCGACTTCTTGCCCCCGCCGGAGCCGCCCGAGCCGCTGTTGTCCGAGGACCCGCACGCCGATACCGCCGCGATCACCGCGAGGGTCGAAACGGCGGCGAGGACGCGCCTTCTCATATCTGTACCTCCTAGCCGGGGCGCTGCGCGTCCCGGATCATCGATCGTTCGTCGATCGACCGTCCTATGTGGACGTCCAGACGGAACGTCCTATGTGGACTCGCGGGCCCGGCGCCGCCACTGGTCGAAGTAGACGGCGAGGACCAGCACCGCGCCGACCGCCACCGACTGCCAGTAGGACTGCACACCGAGGATCACGAAGCCGTTCTGCAGCACGGCCGGCACGAATATGCCGACCACCGTGCCGAAGATGGTGCCGACGCCGCCGAACAGGCTGGTGCCGCCGAGCACCACCGCGGCGATGGCGCTGAGGTTGTCGGTGCTGTGCCCGCCGATCGTGGTGGTGGAGAACCGAGCCAGGTTCAGCACCCCGGCCAGCCCCGCCAGCAGCCCGGTCAGCGCGTACACCTTGATCAGGTGCCGGTCCACCCGGATGCCGACCCGCCGGGCCGCTTCGGCGTTCGAGCCGATCGCGTAGGTGTACCGGCCGAACCGGGTGAACGCCAGCACCAGCCCGAGCAGCACGGTGACCAGCGCCGAGATCCAGACGATCCACGGCACCCCGGCGAACTGGCCGATGCCGAGCTTCACGGTCAGCTTCAGCGGGATGTTGCGGACGTCCACCCCGCCGGTGATGATCTGCGCGGCGCCGAGCGCGGCACCCAGGCTGCCCAGCGTGACGATCAGCGCCGGGATGCGCGCCTTCGCGATCAGCAGCCCGTTCAGGACGCCCCAGGCCAGCCCCGCGCCCATGCCGGCCAGCGCGCCCAGCGCGATGCCGCCCCAGCCCAGGTCGGTGCCGCCCAGCGCGACCATCGTCTTGCCGGCAATCACTCCGGAGAAGATCAGCACCGAGCCGACGGACAGGTCGATGCCCGCTGTGATGATCACGAAGGTCATGCCGACCGCGAGCAGCAGCAGGATCGCCACCGAGTCG
The DNA here is from genome assembly GCA_039648995.1 of Mycobacteriales bacterium. Taxonomy (GTDB): domain Bacteria; phylum Actinomycetota; class Actinomycetes; order Mycobacteriales; family CADCTP01; genus JBBWZH01. The sequence goes on along the minus strand of JBBWZH010000637.1, from coordinate 676 downwards.
GCCGCGATGCTGCGGATGTTGAACGTGGTCAGGAACCGGCCCGGTGCCAGCAGCGAGAACGCGATCACCAGCGCGACCAGCACCAGGAATATCCACAATGTACTGAGCGCGCCCAGCCGGCTGAGCACAGTGGACGGCCGAGCCTCGTCGTCCGGTGCCGTCGCCGGCGGGCTCGCGACCTGCGGCGCGGTCACGACGGCCCTCCACTGTCCACATCGGACTCCGGACCACCCGAACCAGCTTCGCCGCCGGTCGCACCCCCAGCCGCTCCGGTGCCACGACTGTCCACACCGGACTCTCGGTCGCCGCCAACCGGGCCGCCAGTGGGGTCGCCGGGCCCGTTCTCGGCCGCCCCGTCGGCGTCCAGGGCGCCCGTCATCGCGCCGACGAGCCGCTCGACGGTGGCCCCGGCCGTCTCGATCTGCGCCACCCGGCGGCCCAGCCGCAGCACCTCGACCCGGTCCGAGACGGCCAGCACCTCAGGCATGTTGTGGCTGATCAGCACGACCGAGACGCCCCGGTCGCGGACCCGGCGGATCAGGTCCAGCACGCGGCGGGTCTGCACGACGCCGAGCGCCGCGGTCGGCTCGTCCATGAACACCACCCTGGACGCCCAGCTCACCGCGCGGGCCACCGCGACCGACTGGCGCTGCCCGCCGGACAGGCTGCCCAGCCG
>JBBWZH010000617.1:0-2828 GCA_039648995.1 Mycobacteriales bacterium | reverse complement strand
GCCCTGGTGGTCTGCAGCGTGTCCGGGTGGGGGATGACCGGGCCGTACCGGGACATCCCGGCGCACGGCATCGGCTTCGACACGTGGGCCGGCCTCGCCCCGCCGGGCACCGACGCCGACGGCTTCGCGTACCTGCCGGACCATACGACGGTCGGCGTCCGGGTCGCGCCGGTGTGGGGCGCGCTCGCGGTCTGCGCGGCGCTGCTGCGGGCCAGGGCCACCGGGCAGGGCGCGCACCTGGACCTCGCGCAGAGCGACGTCGCCGCGGCCACCAACTGGTACCGCATCGAGGGCATGCGCGCGTACCAGCGCCCGCCGGACGAGGTGACCGGCAACCCCGCGGACGGCGGCGAGCGGCGCGACCCCGGCATCAGTGGCATGGCCGGATCGGTGCGCTACCAGTGCTACCGCAGCAGCGACGGGCACGTCCTGCTGATGGCCTCGGAGCGGGAGTTCTGGCGCAATTTCTGCGCTGCCGTCGGGCGGGACGACCTGTTCGCCGCCAACCCCGGCAGCCACCACGCCGACCACGCCCGCGGCGACACCGCCCTGCGGCGGGAGCTGCAGGAGATCTTCGCGACGCGCGGCACAGCCGAGTGGGTGCGGCTCGGCGCCGACGCGAACTGCCCGATCGCCGCTGTCAACGATGCCGCGTCGATCGCCGACGACCCGCAGTTCCAGGCCAGGTTGCCGTGGCTGCCGGCGGCGGAGGTCGGCGCGGACATGATCCCCAACCCGATCCGGCTCGCGGGCGAGTCGCTGCCGCCGCCGGCCGCCGCGCCCACCCCGGGCCAGCACACCGACGACGTGCTCCGCTCGGTGCTCGGGCTGGACGCCGACCGGATCGCCGAGCTGCGCCGAGCCGGCGCCCTGGGGCCACCATGAACGACCGGGTCTACATTCACGAGTTCATCGACATCATCGGGCCGCACCGGGCCGAGTACCTCTACCACATGACGGCCAACTACTCGCCGATCGCGCAGCAGGAGCGCGGCCAGCAGTGCTTCGGCGTGTGGGGGGTGCTGGGCAGCACCGGCCGCTGGCCGGCCGTGGTGAACCTGTGGGAGGAGGACGGCTTCACCGGGTTGGCCGCGTCGTTCGCGCACGAGACCGGGCATCCCAGCATGCAGGACCCGAAGCTGGCCCACTGGTGGGCGCGGGCGGCGGGCTACCGGTCCGGCGGCACCGACCGAATCATGGTGCCGGCCCCGTGGTCGCCGCCGATCGCCGAACTGCTGGCCGCCGGCGTCCACGGCGAGGTGTACGCGCACGAGCTGGTCACCGTGCCGCCCGGCCGGGCCGGCGGGTACCTGGACGGACTGGCCGAGCTGGCGCCGCGGACCGCCGGCCGGTTCGGTTGGCGGCTCGCCGGCGCTTGGCGCACCGCGCTGGCCGACGACGCGGAATGCCTTGCGCTGTGGGCGATCCCGACCTGGGCGGCGTGGGCCGAGTTCGAGCGGGCCGCGCTGGCCGAGCCGATGCTGGGCCGCCCGGCCGGCGCCGAGATCCGGTCGGCCCGGCGGATCCTGCTGGTGGACGCGCCGCTGTCGCCGATGCGGCTGGGCCGGCAGCCGTCCCGGGCCGACCGCACCGAGCCGTACCAGGAAGCCTGACCACGCGGCCGTCCCACCGACGCCAGGGCCCGGCTCGCGGGAATCCTGCCCTCCTGCGGCTGCGCCTGCCCGGGCTCGGCGCGCACTGCGGCTGGTAGCACCAAGGTGGCTTGACGCGGTTCGGCCGCGGTCCTAGCCTGCAGGCGTAGCAAGCGCTTGGTCGGCGTACCAGAGACGGGAGACGCCATGCCGGCACGGGGTATTCGCGTGCTCGCCACGCTGATCGGGGCGGCCGCGCTGGTGGCCGGGTGCAGTTCCGGCAACGACGACAGCGGCAGTGGCACGGGCGGTGGGTCGGCCAGCACCAAGTACCCGCAGGCGGCCGCGCACATCGCCAAGCTCATGCAGCGGCCCAGCACGCTCAACATCACCGATCCGATCGGCAAGCCCATCCCGGCGGGTAGGACCATCGCCTACATCCAGTGCGGCTCGCCGGCCTGCGTGGGCAACGGCGACGCGCTCGACGAGGCGGCCAAGGCCCTCGGCTGGACGGTCGACCGGATCAACGCCGGGCTCACCGCGGAGAGCATCAAGGCCGCCTGGGGTCAGGCCACCTCCGCGCACCCGGACGCGGTGGTCACCAGCGGCTTCTCCCGCGCGCTGTTCAACCCGGAGCTGGCGCAGTTGGCCGCGGCCAAGGTCCCGGTGATCGACCTGACCACCGCCGACGAGCCGGGCGACGGGCTCACCGCGATCTACGGCTACGGCCCGCAGTGGGCGACCCAGGGCCAGATCCTCGGCGACTACCTGCTCGCCAACGCCGGCAGCGCGCCGGTCAAGGCGCTGACCGTGACGGTCTCCGCCTACGCCAACCTCGGCATGATCGCGGACGGGCTGCGCAAGGAGGTCACCGGCGCCTGCGGCGACTGCACGGTGGCGGCCCTGGACGTCCCGGTGTCGAGCATCGGCTCGGACCTGCCCAGCCGCCTCACCAGCTACCTGTCCGCGCACCCGGACATCAACTGGGTGTACGTCGGGTTCGCCGACATGGTCACCGGCCTGCCGGCGGCGCTGAGCTCGGCCGGCCTGGGCAAGGTCAAGCTGATCACCATCGACGACACCGCGACGAGCCAGAACTACATGCGAAACGGCCAGTCGCTGGTGATGTCGGCCGGTTTCGACATCCACGAGATGATGTGGCGCGCGGTGGACTACCTCGCCCGCACCTGGACCGGCGTGCCGACCACGCAGAACACCGCGGTGGACGGGCTGCCG
>JBBWZH010000578.1:0-14980 GCA_039648995.1 Mycobacteriales bacterium | reverse complement strand
AGTCGCCGTTCCAGCCACCGTCGATCGTCTGGCCGTTGGCGAACGAGAACTTCAGCTCCCAGCGGTTGAACGGGACGTTGCCGGTGTTCGTGATCTTCATGTTGATCTGGAAGTGACCGGGCCAGGTGGTGGTCGTCTGGTACTGCACGGTGCAGGCGGCCGGCTTCTCCCGGCCGCTGGCGAAGAAGACGTTCGGCGGCAGGTCGGCGCCGACGTCGGTGTTCGCCGCGATCACCTTGGACAGGGTCTGGTGGAAGTCGATGCCGTAGAGCGAGTTGATCGTCGTGAGCGCCGGGTCGTTGCCGAAGAAGAACCGGTCACCGTCCCGCAGGGCCTGGAACTGCTTGGCCCACATCGCCCGCTGCAGCTCGCCGAACTCGCCGGCGGCCGCATGTGGCTCGGAGACCATGCCGACGAACGCGTCCACGTTGTCGACCGAGCCGTAGATCGCGCGCAGCCGCGCGGCCAGCGGGGTGCGCCGGGTGATGCGCTTGACGTTGCCGAGCGCGTCCTCGGTGCCCGGCGTCACGGTGTCGCCGGTGGTGTCGAACAGCGCGGTGTTGTCGACGCTGTTCGGGTCGTTGATCTCGTTGCCCGCGGTCAGCTGCGGGTCGCTCGGGAACGCGTCCGTCGCCTCACCGGTGATAGCGGCGAACGAGGTCTTCGGCGCCAGCCCGTAGGCCACCCGCATCTGGTTGTAGCTCGGCATGCCGTGGTCGCGGCCACGGGCGATGTCGATCGCGCCCAGGTCCTGCACGCCGCGGAAGCACTGCGGCAGCGTCGGGCCGTCGAGGCACTCCGGGTTGCCGGAGACCGGCACCTGGAACAGCACGCTGCGCAGCTGGTTGTCGATCATTTCTTCGTTCCGGTACTCCGACTCCGCGCCGATACCGGCCAGCACCGGGCCGAGTTGGATCTGCTCGACCAGGCCCGGGTTGAAGAACGCGACGCCGAGCGGGATCACGATGCCGACCTCGTCGCCGTTGTGTTCGATCACGGCGCCCTGCGCCTGCAGCGAATCGAGGGTGGCCTGGCTGTAGCGGCTCGCCTCGGTGTCGGTGTCCAGCGCCTCACCGTGGATCATGCTGTGCGCCCGGTACCCGACGACCGCGAACTCGTTGCTCAGGCTCGGGTCCACGTTCTGGTTGTAGCCGGCGTACGCGGGCAGGTTGACCCCGACCGCGGGGAGGAACTCGGTGTAGGTGATGTACTGCTGCTCCGCCGCGACGACCTTGCGGGCGATCTGGAACTTCTCCTCGTCGCTCAGCGTGCCCGGCAGCAGGTTGACGATCCGGTTGTGCTCGCGGGCGAACAGCGTCTGCGTCGCGGTCAGCGCGATGTTCTCGTTGGCCCGCGGGTCACCGGCGATCTTGCGGGTGTTCGGCACCGCGCGCAGCCGGCCGTCGACGTCCATGGTCGGGGCGGCCGTCGGATTGCCGCGCTGGTCGGCGGCGGGCAGGTAGCCGGTCGGCGACAGCATCAGCCGCGGGCCGTTGTTGGTCGGGTTCCCGTCCAGTGAGCCCTCGCGCAGCCAGTCCAGCCGGTTCGGGTCGTGGCCGTAGACGGCCTCCGCGTCGATGAACGAGTTCTCCGTGTTGACCTGCTGGCGCGGGTTGGTGACCCCGGTGCCCGGCGCGGGCGCCGACCGCTGGTCCTGGATCGCACCGAAGTCGTTGGTGAACTCCTCCAGCGGGTCGGACGAGCTGAACGGGATGTTCACCACCTCGCCGGTCGCGCTGCGCAGCCCGAAGGTGTGGTCGAGGAACTGGCCCCAGACGTTGCCCCACTGGCTGACGCTGCGCTCGGAGAAGACGTTCTGCGCCTCGTCGTTGAAGACGCGGTTGCTGATGAACCGCTCGTTCGGGCCGGTGACGGGGGCGCTACGGCCGTCCGCGTAGCGGGCCGGAGCCACCCGCAGGTAGTTGGTGCCGGCCTGGCCCCAGGTGGGGTGCGCGACGTTGTTGCCGCTGCCGTCGAGCGTCTCGAACTGGGCGCTGGTCAGGCCGGGCGGCAGCGTGGCGTGCGCTGGGCCGGCCAGGCCGCCGATCATCAGCAGGCTGCTGATCCCGACGAAGAACAGTCTGCTGCGGTGACTGCGGTGACTGCTTCGGGATCTCGTTCTGACGAGACCCGCGATCGAGTGGTGGCGGTCCACTTGTTCTCCCCTTCCGCGGACGGACGACCGTACGGGGTCACGAGAGCTCGGCGGGCAGCAAAAAAACGTGGTCGGCCGGGCACCAGGACCCAGACCGCCACCCGAAATGACAGATCGATGTCACCTCGTTGCCGCTGGCGGGCAGCAACACAGACACGGGGGACAGCCCAGTGTTGGGCGGTCCCCCGTAAGAGCGCTCTCACTTTGCTGCAAAAGAGACTTTAGCGTGACCATGGGGTCATGTGAAGAACTTGTTGCCGTCCTGCTACGTCTTGACCCGGTTCTGGGCACGCCGGCCGCATCTGGGTAAAGACAGCCACAAGATCATTGCCACGCCTGCCATGTGCGGGCGGCGGCCGGGCCGCCGTCAGAGGAGCGCCGCCGCGCTGCCCATGACCGGCCGGTAACGACCGCACGGGCGAAATGTCCAGGTGGTCGCCGCTGCCCGGGAATAGCGGCCGGCGGGCGACGGCGGTAGCGTTTCCGGTGGCGGGTCCGACAGCCCGCCGGCACATTCGGCGGCGACGAACGTGCGGCCAGGCCAGCGGACGGTCCCCGTCCCCCGGTCGGGGTCGGTCCCGGAGCACACCGGGCGGACGCCGCGACCAGCCTTCGTGGGTCGGCGCCAGCAGGCGCGGGTCCAGGCTCCGGGGTCCGACGCTGGCGACCAGTCTCTCCGAAGGAGACCCATGTTCCAGCCTTCCCGCCTGCGGCCGTCCCGGGCCGCGCTCGCCGGCGCCGCGGCAGTGATCGCCGCGCTCGGCACGGTGGCCTGGGCCGGTGCCGCCCGTGGCGCGCCGACCCCGCTCGCGTCCCTCGGCGGCCTCTACGTCGACCCGAACTCGGCCGTCATGCGCTGGGTCGCGGCCAACCCGAACGACTCCCGGATGCCGATGATCCGCGACCGCATCGCCAGCCAGCCGCAGGCCCACTGGTTCGCGAACGTCAACGTCGCCACGATCCAGCAGGACGTCGCCTCGTACGTGGCCGGTGCCACCGACGGCAGCAGCCCGGTGCTGGTCGCGTACGGGATCACGAACCGGGACTGCGGCGGGGCCAGCGCGGGCGGCGCGCCGAACCTGACCACCTACGGGACCTGGATCGGCAACTTCGCGCGCGGGGTGGGCAGCTCGCCGGCGATCATCATCCTGGAGCCGGACTCGCTGGCCCTGCAGACCTGCCTGAGCGGCGCCGACGTCACCGCCCGGGACAACGCGATCGCCGCCGCCGTGCAGTCGTTCCGCACCTCCGCCCCCAACGCGAAGGTCTACCTGGACGCCGGGCACTCGGCCTGGAACGGGGCCGGCGACCAGGCCAACCGGCTGCGGGCCGCCGGGGTCACCAACGCCGCCGGCATCTACACCAACGTCTCGAACTTCAACCCGACCGCCAACGAGACGAACTTCGCGGCCCAGGTGCTGTCCGCGATCGGCAACCCGGCGCTGCGCGCGGTGATCGACACCAGCCGCAACGGCAACGGCACCAACGGCCAGTGGTGCGACCCGTCCGGCCGCGCGATCGGCCAGGGCCCGACCCGGCTGACCCCGACCTCGGTCGTGGACGCGTACCTCTGGGTGAAGCCGCCCGGCGAGGCCGACGGCTGCGCGGCCGCGGCCGGCACGTTCGTCCCGGATCTCGCGTTCGCGCTGGCCAGCGCCGGTAACCCGCCGCCCACCAACCCGCCGACGACGCCGCCGACCAGTCCGCCGACGACCCGGCCGACGACGCCGCCGACCACCCCGCCCAGCACCCAGCCGACCACGCCGCCCACGACCCCGCCGGCCGGTGGGTGTCTGGTGAACTGGCACGTCGACAGCGCCTGGAACGTCGGCTTCAGCACCACCGTGACGATCACCAACCGCGGGCCGGCGATCTCGTCCTGGACGCTCGCCTTCGCCTTCGGCGGCAACCAGAAGATCACCAACCTGTGGAACGGCGTGCTGGCCCCGCAACCGGCGGCCGCGGTCTCGGTCGGCAACGCCGGCTTCAACGGCTCGGTGCCGACCGCCGGCACGGCCAGCTTCGGCTTCCAGGCCAGCTTCTCCGGGACCAACAACCCGCCGACCGCGTTCACCCTGAACGGCCAGGCCTGCGGCACCGCCTGACCGACCTGGCCCGGCGCCCGCCGGCCCGGCCCGCGCCGGCCCGGAACCAGCCCCCCGCTGGTTCGGGTCGGGCCCGGGCCGGCTGGGCAGCCGTCCGTACTCCGGCAGGTGTGGGCAACCTCACCCCGACCCCATTGGGCGGAATGAGCGGGCGCGGAGCCACCACCTGCCCGGCGCGCGGCGACGCTAACGGCCTAGCTGGCGGAGCGTCCGACCGGGCGTAGAGATTGCCCCCACGGTCCGGGGTGAGATCGGCGCGGCAGCTCGCTGCGCGGTCCGCTCGGACCACATCCCGCCGCTCTGCGCGGTAGCTCCGGTTCATGCCCTGACATGCGGGTATCGCGCCGCCGTCGAGCCGGACTCCGCCGGCCATTCCGACCGTTTCGGTGCCGGCCGGCAATGATCCACGCCAGGCAGACGGTCGATATGAGAAGCGGCTGTTCGGACCATGCCCAACCCGTCGGTCCTCGTTTGACTACGGACATCGACTGGCGCGCGCTTCCGGCCGGCGGGTCGACACGCCGGTGACTGTGGCGGCACTGACGGGTGAGAGGAGGCCGGAATGATTGTCGCCAAGCCGTGACGCTGCGGGCTGCCTCGAATGATCTTCGCCGCGCCTGACAGGCGCGGGCGACATGATCGCGGCGATGCCCGACTGCTTGTGTCATTGACGTGACAGGTGCTGGGTGCGGGCCGACGGGTCCGCACCCAGCACCTGTCCGGGCACCATCGAATCCGGCCGCTGAGATTGCGGGGAGCGACATGGCCGACCAGAACACCGAGCAGATCACCGAGCAGATCCTCGTCCCGTTCTCCGGCGAGGGTTCCGGCGTGGCCGAACTGACCTGGGGTCAGTTGGGGATCTGGCAGTCGATCGAGGCGACCGGCCAGTCGCGCACCCTCGGCGGGGTGAGCACGCTGCCCGAGGGCACGTCCGTCGCCGACATCGTGGAGACGCTGCGGTACGCGATGAGCCGGCACCAGGCGCTGCGTACGCGTTTCCCGATGGGCCCGGCCGGAATTCCCCGCCAGGAATGCCTCGCGGCCGGCGAGATCCCGCTGGAAGTCGTGGCCGCCGGCGCCGCGGACCCGGCCGAGGTGGCCGCCGAGGTGGTCGCGCGGTACCGGGAAAAGCACTTCGACTACGCGAACGAGTGGCCGGTGCGGATGGCCGTGATCACCCGGGACGGCACCGCCGCCTACATGGTGGCGGTCTACCTGCACCTGGTGATCGACGCCACCGGCATGACCGTGCTGATCGCCGACATCGCCGGTCGTGACCCGGTGACCGGCGAGGGCCGGCCGGTCACCGGCATGACGCCGCTGGAGCAGGCCCGCCGGCAGGCCACGCCCGCCGGCCAGCGCCAGAACGCGGCCGCCCTGCAGTACTTCGAACACGTCCTGCGGACCGTCCCGGTCAGCCGGTTCGGGCCGCCCCGGTACGGCGGCGACGCGGCGTTCCGGATGCTCCGGTACCGCTCGCCGGCGGCGCTGCTGGCGGCGCGGGCGGTGGCCGCGCGGAACGCCACGAACACCTCGCCGGTGCTGATGACCGCGTTCGCGGTGGCGTTGGCCCGGTGCACCGGCAAGAACCCGGTGATGGCGATGCTGACTGTGAGCAACAGATTCCGGCCGGGTCTGTCGAATTCGGTCAGCACGCTCTCGTACATCAGCCCATTCATGATCGACGTCGCCGACATCGCCATCGCGGACGCGGTGACCCAGTCCGCGCAGGGCACGCTGAGCGCGTATAAGAACGCCTACTGCAATCCGTACGAGCAGGACGTGGTCTGGGAACGCGTCAGCGCCGAACGCGGGGCCACCGTCGAGCTTTCCTGCTATTACAACGACCGGCGGCAGGAGGCACGGGAGGCGGCCGGTGAACCGCCCACGGCCGAGCAGATCCGGGCCGCGCTACCGGCCAGCCGGCACGAATGGGTGCAGGACCCGGAGATGCCGGGCAGCACGCTCTACCTCTACCTGGACGACGCCCCCGGCGCGGTCGACTTCGAGCTGTCCGGTGATTCCCGCTACTTCTCGGCCGATGACCTGCTCGGCTTGGTCCGCGGTATGGAGGCGGTCACGGTCGAGGCGGCGCTGGACCCGGCCGCCCGCACCGCCGTCACGGCCGACGCGCCGGCGGCGGTCTGATCGGTGGTCTGACCGGCCCGGTCCGAGGTACGCGGGCCGTTCCCGGGTCGCCGAGCCGGTGCTGAACGGGACGATCGGCTCGCCGGCGGGATAGCGACGCAATAGTGGGCCGAAACAGCCGGACCGCACGCTCAGTCTTGTTACCCGGGGTGGACCCAGTCCCGCTTACGGCAGTGAGCCGGGCATCAGGACACCCGCAGGAGAGGCGAGTGCACGATGGCCGAGAGCATGACCGGCCGCCTGCCGACCACCCAGGACATCGGCTCGGCGGCAGCGGACCACATCCGACTCGGGTATCACTACCTGGATGTCGGTGACATCGACGGCTATGGCTCACTGTTCGACGAGCAGGCCGTGTTGAGCCATCCGGGGGTGCGGCCGGTACGCGGCCGGGACGCGTTGGAACGATTCGAACAGCGCCGGTACGAACAGCGCCGGCGGGCCGCGAACTCGGTCCGGCATAGGGTATTTGACGTGGTCAGTTCCGGTCGGCTAGTGGTCGCGTTGGGCCGCATCGACGAACGGGCCGCCGCCGCCGGCACCGTGGTCAGCGTTGACTTCGTCGACGTGTTTACGGTATCCGAGCACGGTCTCATCACCCGGCGCCGTCGCTACCTGGAGCCGGAGACCGAATAGCGCAGCCGGGCGACCGTCCGCTGCGCCGTCGGATGCCATCTGCGGCTTCCTCTTCCGCATCGGCACCCAGATGTTTACGTTTGTGCAGACCCGGCTACGTCTGGACCGCGGCAGGCACGGCAGTAGGTTAGTGACTCCACCCCCGGGTCGCCGCCGCCACCGCCCAGTGGAAATGTGCGGTCCCGGTCGGGGCCTGAACTGCAAGATCGGCAGGTGCTGCCGGGATGAGTTCGAGGGGGTCGCGGACGATGTCAGTGGACGTCGGCTTCCGTACCCTCGGCCCGATCGAGATCGTGACCGGCGGCGCGCCGGTGCGGGTCCCGCCGGGCCGGCAGACGGTGATTCTCGGGGCCCTGCTGCTGGAAGCCAACCGGGTGGTCAGCATCGACCAGCTGATCGACGCGGTGTGGGAGGAGCGGCCGCCGACCACGGCGCGCAGCCAGATCCAGATCTGCGTGTCGGCGCTGCGGCAGCTGTTCACCCGGGTGGGGGTGGAGTGCCCGATCATCACCAACCCGCCGGGCTACCTGCTGCGGGTGGCCGACGGGCAGTTGGACATGCAGTCGTTCGGCCGCTGGGTCACCGAGGCCGGGCGGCTGGCGGCCGACGGGCGGCTGGCCGAGGCGGTGGACCTGTTGCGGCAGGCGCTGGCGCTGTGGCGCGGCCCGGCGATGGGCGGTGAGGCCAGCCCGCTGTTGCGGAACAAGGCGGTACGGCTGGATGAGGACCGGCTGAACGCGTTGGAGACGTGCCTGGATCTGGAGCTGCGGCTGGGTCGGCACCGGCAGCTGGTGGGCGAGATCGGCGGGCTGGTGCGGGAGCACCCGCTGCGGGAGCGGCTGCGCGAGCTGTACATGCTGGCGCTGTACCGGTCGGGCCGGTCGGCCGACGCGTTGGAGGCGTACCGGGCCGGCCGGCGGATGCTGGTGGACGAGTTGGGCCTGGAGCCGGGGGAGGACCTGCGCCGACTGGAGGGCGCGATCCTGGCCGAGGACGGGGGCCTGCAGTTGGCGGCCCGGCCGCAGCCGGCGGGGGTGGCGGCCGCGCCGGTGGTGTCGCCGCACCAGCTGCCGGCCGACATCGTGGACTTCACCGGACGCGAGGCGCTGGTGGCCGACGCGGAGACGGTGCTGGCCAACCGCGGTGAGGACGGCTGGGCCGATCGTGCGGTGCCGGTGGTGCTGATCGCGGGCAAGGCGGGTATCGGGAAGACCGCGCTGGCCGTGCATGTGGCGCACCGGCTGCATCGGGACGGGTTCCCGGATGGGCAGTTGTTCTGCAACCTGGCCGGGACGCAGCGGGAGCCGATGGCCGCCTCGGATCTGCTGGCGCGGTTCCTGCGGGCGTTCGGGGTGCCGGGGGCGAGCATCCCGGACTCGGTTGATGAGCGGGCGGACATGTACCGCAGCCTGCTGGCGGACAAGCGGGTGCTGGTGGTGCTGGACGACGTGGCCACCGAGAGCCAGGTGACGCCGCTGCTGCCGGGCAGTGGCAGCTGCGCGGTGATCGTGACCAGCCGGGCCAGGCTGACCGGCATCCCCGGCGGCCGGCTGCTGGACGTCGGTGTGCTCGGCGGTGATCAGGCGCTGGCGATGCTGGCCAGCGTGGTCGGGGCGGAGCGGGTGGGGCGGGAGCCGGCGGCGGCGGACGCGCTGGTGCGGGTGGTCGGTGGGCTGCCGCTGGCGCTGCGGATCGTCGCGGCCCGGTTGGCGGCGCGGCCGCACTGGTCGCTCGCGTCGATGCTGGGCCGGCTGGCCGACGAGCGGCGCCGGCTGGACGAGCTGAGCCACGGCGACATGATGATGCGCGCCAGCCTGTCGCTGACGTACGACGGGCTGCAGCCGCCGGCGGCGCGGCTGTTCCGGCTGCTCGGCATCGTCACCGCGGAGAGCGTGCCGGCCTGGGTGGGCGCCGCGCTGCTGGACGAGGACGCGCTCGAGTCGGCCAGCCTGCTCGAGCTGCTGGTCGACACCCAGCTGCTGGACGTGGCCGGGCTGGACCTCAACGGCGAGCCGCGGTACGCCTTCCACGACATCATCCGGCTGTTCGCCGGGGAGCGGCTGGCCCGCTCGGAGGACGCGGGTGCTCGCCAGGCGGCGCTGGTCCGGGTGCTGGGCGGCTGGCTGGCGCTGCTGGAGGCCGCGCACCGCAAGCTGCACGGCGGCGACTTCACCGTGCTGCGCGGCAGCTCCCCGCGCTGGACGCCGCCGGCCGAGGTGACCGCGGTCGTGGTCGCCGACCCGCTGCGCTGGCTGGACGCGGAGCGGCCGAACCTGTGTGCCGCGGTCGGCCAGGCCGCCGACGCGGGCCTGCACGAGCAGGCCTGGGAGATCGCGGTCTATCTGGTCATGCTGTTCGAGACGTTCAGCTACCTCGACGACTGGCAGGCCACCCACAACCGGGCGCTGGAGGCGGTGCGGGCCGCGGCGGACCGGCGCGGCGAGGCCGCGCTGCTGCGCTCGCTCGGCTCGTTGCACCACAGCCGGCGCCAGCTGGCCGCCGAGCACGCCGTGCTGCATCCCGCGCTGAGCCTGTTCAAGACCATCGGCGACGACTACGGCGTGGCGATGACGCAGCGCAACCTCGCGCTGCTCTACGACAACGAGGGCGAGACCGAGGCCGCACTGGCGGCGTACCAGCAGGCCGCGGACGGCTTCCGGCAGTTCGACGACCCGGTCGGGCAGGCCTACGTGCTCAGCCAGATCGCGCAGATCGAGCTGGCCAAGGGGCAGACCACGGCCGCGATCGACCGGCTGCGCAGCGCGCTGGAGGTCTGCCGGGACGTGGAGAGCCCTCGGGTCGAGGCGATGGTGCTGCTGCGGCTCGGCGAGGCGATGGTGCAGCAGCGGCAGTACGACGAGGCGCACCTGATCATGTCGACGGTGCTGGAGACCGTCCGCCGGCTGCGGGACAGCGAGGGGGAGAGCTACGCGCTGCGGGTGCTCGGCGTGATCGCCGGCTGCCTCGGCCGGCACGCGGAGGCGGAGGAACTGCTGCGGGCCGCCCTGGCGATCCGCGAGGAGCAGACGCTGGACCAGGTCGGCACGGCACGGATCAACCTCGACCTGGCCCGGCTGCTGGCCGACCGCGGCCGGACAACCGACGCGGTCGACCTGGTGGAGCGGGCGGTCAAGACATTCGACGAGCGGCGGATGCAGATCTGGCAGAGCCGCGCGCGGGAGTTGCTGGACTCGCTGACCGGCGGGGCGGCTTCCGATGGTGCGGGCGGTGCTGGGGGTCCGGACGGCGCGGGCGCGGACGCCCCGCGGTAACCCGCGCCGCCGGCATGACGTCTGCGCCGATCAGTTCCACGGGTTGTCGTCGGGGGCATAGCTGCTCGGCGTGACGCTCGTGCCGGTGGTGGCGGCCTGGCTCGCGGTGGCGGCGGCGACGCCGGGCAGAATGAAAGCGGCGGCGGCGAACAGAATGGTCACGGCGGCACGGAGGGACTGCATTTCAGGCCTTTCATGGAGGGCGGGGGAGCTCGCCGGCGAAACGTCGGCTAGCTGTCTCGGTGAGGCGGGAATCACGTTTCCAGCCGCTTCCATCCCAGCCCTATCGCGCTTCTTTCCCCGGTGTCGGAAACCGACTCGACAGCCGTAGAGGCCAGACGATAGCGAGCCGATAGCGGGAGTGTTGAATAATGACGCCCGCAGGCAGCCGAGGACAGATTCCCGCCGCGGCGCCCGACCCGAAGGCTGGTCGTGGATCAATGCGATCTAGTCGTGGTCAGCGTCTGGAGGCCCGGCTGGCGCAACGGGGTGGGCCGTCGCACGAGCTACGGGTGGAGCGATGACCAACCCGTTCGACAACGAAGACGGCAGTTACCTGGTGCTGGTCAATTCGGAGAACCAGCACTCGCTGTGGCCTGAGGCGTTGACCGTTCCGAAGGGCTGGGTCATCGCGTACGGCCCGGCCAGCCGGTTCTGTTGCCTCGACTACATCGAGGCCGCCTGGACCGACGTGCGGCCGCTGAGCCTCACCCGTTGACCAGACGCTCGCCCCGGCGCCACGCCCCGCGGCCGGCCGCCCCGCGGCCGGCCGCGGGGCCGACCGACCCGTCCAGCACGCCCCCATGACCCAGGTGAGGTGGACCGACGTGACCCAGTTGCGCGAGCTCGCGGCCCCGATCGGGCCCCGCGCGGCAGAGGGGTGGTACCCGGTGCAGGGCGAGTGGAGCGGCAGCCCCGCGGATTACCCGGCCGACGAATGCCTGCACGAGCTGTTCGCCGCGCAGGTACGGCGCGCACCCGACGCGACCGCGCTGGTGTTCCAGGGCACCCGGGTCAGCTACGCGCAGCTGAACGAGCGGGCGAACCGGCTGGCACACCACCTCGTCCACCTCGGCATCGGCCGGGGTGAGCTGGTCGGCGTCTACCTGGAGCGCGGGCCCGAACCGGTGGCCGCCGTGCTGGCCGCGCTCAAGGCCGGGGCGGCGTACACGATGCTCGACCCGGAAGCGTCCCCCGCCCGCGTCGACACCGTGCTCGCCGAGGCCGGGGTCGCCGTGGTGGTGACCCGGCTCGGGCTGGCCGCCCAGCTGCGCGCCGGCGGCGTGACGACCGTGATGGTCGACGCGGACGCGGCCGTCATCGCGGCCCGGCCGGGGTCCGACGTGATCGGCCGCGGGCGGCCCGCGGATGTGGCCTGCGTGCTGTTCGGGGCCGGCGATCTCGGCCGGCCGTCCGGCGTGGTCTGCTCGCACCGTGCCGTCGTCGGCATGCTGGCCGGGCAGGCCTACGTCGACTTCGGGCCCGGCGCGGTGCTGCTGCAGTGCGCGCCGGTCTGCTGGGACGGGTTCCCGCTGGAGCTGTTCGGCGCGCTGCTGTTCGGAGCGACCTGCGTGCTGCCGCTGGACCGGCGGTCGCGGCAGGTGGCCGCGCTGGTGGCCGAGCACCGGGTCGCGCTGCTGCAGCTGCCGGCCGGGCTGCTCGGTGTGCTGGCCGACCAGCACCCGGAGATCTTCGACACGGTCCGGCAGGTCCTCACCCGGGGTGAGCCGGCGCCGGTCGGCGACCTGGCCGGGCTGCTCGCCCGGCACCCGGGGCTGCGGCTGGTCCGGGCCTACTCGCCGGTCGAGAGCATGATCATCACGGCGGAGGACGTGCTCGGCACGCGCGACACCCGGTTCCCCGCGGTCCCGCTCGGCCGGCCGGTCCCGAACCAGCGGGTCTACGTGCTGGACGACCGGCTGCAGCCGGTGCCGGTGGGCGCGATCGGGGAGCTCTACACCGCCGGCGTCGGGCTGGCGTACGGCTACCTGAACCAGGTCGGGCTCACCGCCGCCCGGTTCGTGGCCAACCCGTTCGCCCCAGGCGAGCGCATGTACCGCACGGGCCACCTGGTCCGCTGGCGGGCCGACGGGGAGTACGACTTCCTCGACCGCACCGGGCCGTGACAGGATCGGGATCACCTGTTCGGGCCAGCCGGCAGGATCCCAACAGCCCCGGCCCGGTCACCCCATCCAGTCATCCTGCGGCCTAGTCAGCACCTATCGGTCAGCAGCGTGACGGGGCCGCCTGGCGCGGTTGTGACGTGCGCCAGCGAGCTGCGGCAGGCTGGGCCGCAACGCCGGTTTCCGGCCCGTCGCAGCTGGTCCGTGGCCTGATCGTCCACGCGCAGACGGTCGCGGCCAGAAGCGGCTGTTCAGACCATTCTCAACCGTTCCACGATCGTTTGACTAGTCGGCACCAGGGTCGAACCGGCCCCGGGCGGCGGGTCGACACGCCGGCAACGGGAACACCTCGATACCCGGAGGGGAGGGCCGAGATGAAGCTCCCGCTGAAGCCATGAGCCCCCGGCTGACCTGAGACCGGGCCTGGGCGCGGATCATCCGCCCCCAGGCCCGGCCGCCGTTTCCGGCGGTGTCGACCGTCGCGGCGGCTGACCGGGGGTGGGCCGCTCAGGGCGGGGCCGGCGTCCCGGCGTCGCTGCCGGGGGTGAACCACGGGCCGAGGTCGGTCTTGCGGCGGGCCGCGCCGGCCGCCCGGCGCAGGTTCTCCTGCGCGATCACGGTGGCCGCGTGATGCGCGTCGATCCAGCCGGTGATCAGCTCGGCGAGCAGCCGGTCGAGCCGGTCCCGGGCGCCGTCCTGGCTGAGCGGGGTCTCGGTCAGCAGCCGGCGGCTGAGCAGCAGGAACGTGCGGCGCAGCGCGTCCGGCTCGCGCGCGTCGAGGCCGACGAGGTAGGCGCCGACCTCGCGGGCCGGCTGCGGCCGGTACGGGTCGGAGTGCAGCGTGGTGAGCAGCCGGTCCAGTTGGCCGCGCAGGTGCAGCTCCAGTTCGGCCCGGGTGAGTTGGATGAGGCCGGCGGCGGCGAGCTCCCAGGCCCAGGCGCAGGCCAGTTCGTCGGTGGGGCCGGCCGGGCGCCGGCGGCGTAACGGCCGGCGCCGCGGCCCGGAGCTCACCCCGCCGCCCGGTTCGGCGCGGCCGCCCGCCGGATCGTCCGCGGGGTGGGCCGCGGGGTCCGCTGGGCGGTGGCCCGTGGGGTCGGCCGCGCCGCGGCGGTGCGCGGCTGTTCGGCGCTCACGGGTGCCCGGTGCGCATGTGCCGGCCTCGCCTTCCCGTCGGGCGTACGGCCCGCGGCCGCCCCCGGTCGCCTCGTCGGTCCTGGCTCATCCGGTGCGGATGGTAGCCAAATCTGACCAATCGGTGTGGCACCTACCCACTGACGTTGTGCGCGTCGCGAATGGAAGAATCCGGCGCGGGTAGTGGCGGTGCGGGTTGGGAGGGCGCGTGGAGCGGCCAGGTTGGGTGGGCGAGGACGTTGACCTGAACACCCCGAGTCCGGCCCGGATCTATGACTACCTGCTCGGCGGCTCGCACAATCTGGCCGTCGACCGGGCGGTCGCCGAGCAGGTGCTGGTCGCGATGCCGGACGCCCGGTCCGGCGCGCTGGCCAACCGGTCGTTCCTCTACCGGGCGGTGCGCTTCCTGGTCGACGCCGGCGTCCGGCAGTTCCTCGACCTCGGCTCCGGCATCCCGACCGCCGGCAACGTGCACGAGATCGCGCAGCGCGCCGCGCCCGGCGCCCGGGTGGTCTACGTCGACTCGGACGCGGTCGCGGTCGCGCACAGCCGCGCGCTGCTGACCGGCAACGAGGGGGCCGGCGTGGTCGAGTCCGACATCCGCGATGTCGACCGGATCATGGCCAGCCCCGAGGCCGCGCGCCTGCTCGACCCGGCCGAGCCGGTCGGGCTGCTGATGGTCGCGATCCTGCACGTCATCCCGGACGCCGATGACCCGGCCGGTCTGGTCGCCGGGCTCCGCGACCGGGTGGCCCCGGGCAGCTACCTGGTCGTCGGGCACGGCACCGCCGACAGCCGCCCCGAGGACGCGGCCAGGCTGGAGGAGGTCTCCAAGCGCACCCCGACGCCGCTCACGCTGCGCCCGCGGGCCGAGGTGGAACGCTTCTTCGACGGCTTCGACATGGTCGAGCCGGGCCTGATCTGGGCGCCGCTGTGGCGGCCCGACCCGGGGGACGAGCCGGGCCAGCACCCGGAGCTGGCCGCGAACTACGGCGGGGTGGGCATCCGCCGCTGAGCTGAGCCCGGCGAGGCGCCCGCCGGGGGTCAGGCGCCCCGCCGGGCGGCTACGGAGCCGGCCGCCCGATCGCCCGGCGCGGCGCACCGCCCGCGCGGGTCGGCCGCGTCAGCCGGCGTACTGGTGTTCGGCGGCGGCCGCGCGGGCGATCGACATCGCGTGCCCGACGAGTTCGAGCAGGACGAGCTTGGCCGACTCGCGGCGGCGGGCGTCGCAGAGCACCAGCGGGATGCGGCGGTCGAGGTCCAAGGCGAGGCGGACCTCGTCGTCCGCGTACCGGCGGGCGCCGTCGAAGCAGTTCACCGCGACGATGAACGGCATCCCGAACCGCTCGAAGTAGTCCAGCGCGGGGAAGCAGTCCGACAGCCGGCGGGTGTCGGCGAGCACCACCG
>JBBWZH010000520.1:0-4932 GCA_039648995.1 Mycobacteriales bacterium | reverse complement strand
CTGCTGTGACCAGGTGGTCGGCGGTCAGCCGGGTCGGTGGCAGCTCCTCGGTCAGCGTGGCGAGCAGGGTGCGGATGTCGGTGTCGTCTTCGGTCATGAGCCGGCCTCCGGAGTGAGCATCGCAGCGGGCCCCGGCGAGTGGGGAGCGGAGCGGAGGGTCGGCGGGGTACGCGCTCATGGCTGTACCTCCAGTTCCTGCTCGTTCCGTAACTGTTCGGCCAGCGCCTGCCGCAGGGTGGCCAGGCCGTGGGCGGTCTGGCTCTTCACGGTTCCGGGGGAGATGCCGAGCAGCCGGGCGGTCTCGGCGACGTCGAAGTCGTCCCAGAAGCGGAGTACGAGCACCGCCCGCTGCCGTGGCGGGAGGCGCAGCAGCAGCTGCCACTGCCAGTCCCGGTCGGCCACCGCGGTGGTCGGGTCCGGGCGGCGCGGGGCGTCCCGGTCGTCCGGCGGCTCGGCCATCGGTTGCTCGCCGCGCCAGCGCCGCCGCCGCGCGCTGAGGTAGGCGTTGGTCAACATCTGGCGGGCGTAGGCGCGGGGCTCTTCCCAACTGGCTGCCCGCGGCCAGGCGCGGTAGAGCTGCACGAGCGTGGTCTGGACCAGGTCCTCGGCGGTCTGCCAATGCCCGCAGAGCAGGTACGCGGTACGCAACAGGGGCTGTAACTGGCCGGCGACGAACTCCCGGTAGTCATTCTCGGCTTCGGCGTTCATGGCACCTCCGAACGGAATGACGCGGATACCGGCCGGAGTGGTTGGTCCGGGCACCGACCCCGCCACGTTGGCGGCTGGTGGCACGGATCGGGTGGCCGGGCGGGCCGTACTCTGGGGGATGTGGGATTTCTATCGAGCAACTTGCTCAACCTCGTCCTGTTGGCCTGCCTGGTCACCGCGGCATGGGCGCTGATCGACTGCGTCACCCGCAAACCGCAGGCCTTTCCGGCCGCGGGCAAGCTGACCAAGCCGGCCTGGCTCGGGATCACCGCGGCTGCGGTCGTGCTGATCTGGTTGTTCGGGCCGCTGAGCATCTTCGGTATCGCCGCGATCGTGGCGGCGATCGTCTATCTCGTTGACGTCCGTCCCGCGGTGCGTGAGGTGCAGGGCGGCGGACGCTGGTAGACAGCGTGGGCATGCGAGCTGTTACGACGTCCCGGGTCTGGCTGGTCGGTCTCGTCGCGCTGGTGGGGTGGCTGGCGGCGTGCAGCCACGACGCTCCGCCGTCGGCCTCGTCCGGTGGGTCGAGCCAGCCTGCCAGCGGCGGCGCGAGCACGGCGACCACGCCGACCCCACCGGCCACTTCGACGGCCACCAGCGCGCCGGCCGGCGGGGAGACCGGGGGCGGACAGCCGAAGGCGTGCTCGCTGGTCACCGCCGCCGAGGCGGGCGCCGCGCTGGGCCGCCGGGTCGGCGCCGCGCAGGCCCGGACGCTGGGCGTTTTCTCGTCCTGCACGTTCGTCACGAAGGACGCCGGCCAGGTCGGCACGGTCACGGTGCAGGTGCTGCAGAGTGCGGCCACCGCCGGCATGTTCGACAAGATCGTGTCCGGCCAGTCCGGCGGCAAGTCGGTGCAGACCGTGCCGGGGGTCGGCGACAAGGCCGTGCTGGCCACCGGCGTGCTGATCTTCCACAAGGGCGTCCGGGTGGTGACCGTGTACATCTACACCCAGGACAACCCGAACGGGCTGCGGGACGCGGAGATCGCACTCGCGAAGAAGCTCGCGGCGAAGCTCTGAGGCGGCCTGGTCGCCAGGCTGCCCGGCCGCATGGCCGTCCGGCCGCTGGCCGTCAGGTGCCGGTGGCGTACTCGCGCAGGTCGGCGGACGAGATCAGGTCGCCGGGCCGCAGCCGGTAGAGCTCCATCCGCAGCCCGTAGAACTTCTCGGTGCGGCCGACATACTCCATGCCGAGCCGCTGCGCGACCGCCATCGACCGGTTGTTACCGGGCCGGACGACCGCGAACACCTCTTCGATGCCGGTGCGGAACGCGCGCTCGGCGGCGGCCCGGCCGATCTCGGTGGCGTACCCCTGGCCCCAGTGCGTCGGGTGCAGGTGCCAGGCCACCTCGACGTCCTCCAGTGCGGGCGGCAGCGGCCGCAGCAGCACGCTACCGATCGGCTTTCCGGGTTTGTCGCGGACCTCCACGGCCCAGACGCCGTAGGTCGGGTCGCTGGTCGGTGCGGACCACCGCTCGATCCGGGTCTTGATCTCCTCGCTCGCGGTCGGCGCGTCAAGCCAGCGCGCGACTTCGCCCTGCGAGTAGATGTCGTACGCGGCGGTGAGGTCGCCGTCTTCCAACGTCCAGGAGCGCGCGATCAACCGGTCTGTGGCGAGAATGGCCTGCACGCCTCAGACCGTAGCGGGGCGTGGCTGCTACTGCACGACCGGTGCCGTCCATCCGGTGTGATCCGCGAGTTAGCGTGGGCACCGTGCAGATCAGCTTGGTCCGTGGGGACATCACCACGCAGCAGGTGGACGCCATCGTGAACGCGGCCAACTCATCGCTGCTCGGCGGCGGCGGGGTGGACGGCGCGATCCACGGCCGCGGCGGGCCGGCGATCCTGGCCGAATGCCGGCAGCTCCGCGCGTCCCGGTATCCGGACGGACTGCCCACTGGCCGGGCGGTCGCCACGACCGCGGGCGAGTTGCCGGCGCGCTGGGTGATCCACACGGTGGGCCCGGTCTGGTCCGCCCGCGAGGACCGTGGCCACCTGCTGCGCTCCTGCTATCAGGAGGCGCTGCGGGTGGCGGCCGGGCTCGGCGCCGGCTCGGTGGCGTTCCCGGCGATCTCCACCGGGATCTTCGGCTGGCCGATGGACGACGGCGCCCGGCGGGCGCTGGCCGCGGTGCGGTCGGCCGAGGTGCCGGTGGCGGAGGTCCGGTTCGTTCTCTTCGACGCGGCGGCATACGACACGTTCGACCGCGCGTTGTCCTCATAACAGCCCGACCAGGACACCGACAGGAGCCGCATGCCCAGCCTCGTCAAGCCCCTCTACACCACCCGGGCCACCGCCACCGGCGGCCGCTCCGGCCGGTCCGCCACCAGCGACGGGCTGCTCGACGTCCCGCTCGCGCCACCGCCGGAGATGGGCGGCCCGGGCGGTGCGACCAACCCGGAGCAACTGTTCGCCGTCGGCTACGCCGCCTGCTTCCAGAGCGCGCTGGGCGTGGTCGGCCGCCGGCAGCGGGTCGACACGTCCGCCTCGCTGGTCTCGGTGGACGTGACCATCGGCACGATCGAGGGCGGCAGCTACGGCCTGGCCCTCGGGATCAGCGCCAGCATTCCCGGAGTCTCCGACGAGGTCGCGCAGGGGCTGGTCGAGGCCGCGCACCAGGTCTGCCCGTACTCGGTGGCGACCCGGGGCAACGTCGACGTCACCCTCGCCGGCACCGGCGGCTGACCGCCCGCCGGCGGCCGGCTCACGACACGGCCGACCAGCGGACGGTCACCTCGCCCAGCCGCCAGCGGGACCGGCGGCCGACCACCGGCCAGCCGTCGTCGGCGAGCTTCTCGACCGCGGCGGCCCAGCGCTGCCGCGGCCCGAACGCGGCGTGGCCGGCGACGGTCGCCCAGGCCTGGTCGAACGCGAGCAGGAAGGCGTGCACGGGCTCGCCGCGCACGTTGCGGTGGATCAGCGCCTTCGGCAGCCGTTCGGCCAGCTGGCTCGGCCAGTCCAGGCCCGAGGCGCGGGCGGCCAGGGTGAGGGTCAGCGGGCCGGTGGCGTCCAGCGCGACCCAGCAGGCGCGCCGGCCGAGCTCGTCGCAGGTGCCCTCGACCAGCAGGCCGCCCGGCGCGAGCTGGCCACACATCGTCTGCCAGGCGTCGGCGACCGCGTCCGGTTCGTACTGCCGCAGCACGTTCATCGCGCGCACCAGCACCGGCCGCCGGCCGGCCAGCTCGAAGCCGCCACGGGCGAATTCCAGCCGCGGCGGCTCGGCGTACGCGCCGGCCTCGGCGACCCGGCCGGCGTCGATCTCCAGCCCGAGCACCCGGACGTCACGGCGCACGTCACGCAGCCGGTCGGCCAGCTCCACCGTGGTCACCGGGCTGCTGCCGAAGCCCAGGTCGACGACCAGCGGGTCGATCGCGTCGCGCAGCCGAGCGGTCTGGGTGCCGATCAGCCAGCGGTCCACCCGGCGCAGCCGGTTGGGGTTGGTGGTGCCGCGGGTGGGCCGCCCCAGGGCGCGGGCGCGACCCGCCGCCAGCCTTGGTGCCCTCTTCACCGACCGCAGCGTACGGGCCACCGGAGGAGCCAACGCCGGCCGCCCCGGCGAAAGGGCCACTGAGCCGATTGGCGTAGGGTCCCGGCATGCCCGGCACGGTCGTGATCGTCGGAGCGGGGCCGGGCCTCGGTCTCGCGATCGCCCGGCGCTTCGCCCGCGACGGCTCGTCGATCGCGCTGGTGGCCCGCAACGGCCAGCGGCTGGCCGGCATGGTGGAGGAGCTGCGCGACGTCGGCGGCTCCGGGCACGCCTTCGTGGCCGACGCCGCCAACCCGACCGAGCTGCGGTCCGCGCTGGAGGCGGTGCGGATCTCGCTGGGCGACCCGACCGTGCTGGTGCACCACGTTTCGGTGCCGGTGGTGGGCACCCCGTCCAAGGTGTCGTACGAGGACTTCAACCGCGGCCTGGCCGGCGGCATCGGCGCGCTGCTGGTGGCCGCGCAGGCGGTGGTGCCGGCAATGCGGGCCACCCGGCGCGGCACGATCCTGGTCACCGGCAGCGGGCTGGCGTTCAACGCGTCGGCGGCGTACTGCGGGCTGGCCGTGCAGAAGGCCGGCGTGCGGGCGCTGGCGATGGCGATGGCGCACGAACTGCGCCCGGCCGGCATCCACGTCGCCACGGTCACCGTGGACGGGCTGATCCAGCCGGACGGCTACTACGACCCGGACCGCATCGCCGAGGAGTTCTGGGCGCTGCACGTCGAGCCGCCGGACGCCT
>JBBWZH010000515.1:0-16919 GCA_039648995.1 Mycobacteriales bacterium | reverse complement strand
GCGCCCGGCGGGCCGGACGCGGCGGCCGTACCGGCGGCCCTCCTGGAGTCGGCGCGGGAACACGGCGGCGCCGGGCTGGACCGGCTGGCCCGCCGCAGCCAGTGCCGGCACGGCTGGGCGGACCTCGTGCTGCCGCCCGGCGAGATGGCCCAGTTGCGCGAGCTCTGCGGCTGGGTGGACCACCGGCAGACGGTCCTGGCGACGTGGGGGTTCGGCCGTGGCGCGGCGGCGGGCGGCGGGACGACCGCGCTGTTCGCCGGGCCGCCCGGGACCGGCAAGACGCTGGCCGCCGAGGTGGTAGCCGGGCACCTCGGCTACGACCTCTGCCGGATCGACCTCGCGCAGGTGGTCAGCAAGTACATCGGCGAGACCGAGAAGAACCTGGACGCCGTATTCACCGCCGCCTCGGACGCCAACGTCGTGCTGCTCTTCGACGAGGCCGACGCCCTGTTCGGCAAGCGGTCCGCGGTCCAGGACGCGCACGACCGGTACGCCAACCTGGAGATCGCCTACCTGCTGCAGAAGATGGAGGAGTTCGACGGCGTCGTGGTCCTGGCCACCAACCTGCGGGAGAACCTGGATCAGGCGTTCCTGCGCCGCCTCGCGTTCGTCGTCTCGTTCCCGTTCCCGGACGAGGCCACCCGCCGGCAGATCTGGCAGACGCTGTGGCCGCCGCGGGCACCGCTGGGCACGGACGTGTCGATCGACCTGCTGGCCGCCCAGATCGCCCTTGCCGGCGGCCACCTGCGCAACATCGCGGTGGCCGCGGCGTACGCGGCGGCCGCGCGGGGCGGCCCGATCGGGCTGCCGGAGGTCCTGGCCGCCGCCCGGCGCGAGTACGACAAGCTCGGCCTGGTGCCACCGGCCGTGGTCCGCGAGGGCGCGGCCGCACCCGACGGCGCCGAGCCGTGCCGTCCGGGCCGCGGGACGGCACCGGCGGCGGGCCGGACGGCGGCCGCGCGGGTGCACGGCGCGCCGGCACGGGGGTCCGCCGGTGTTCGATGACCTGGACGCCACGCTGCGGCAGCTGGTCGCGGACCCGGCCGCGCCGCCGGCCCTGCGGGACGCGGACGTGAGCTTCGAGACGCCCGGGCGCGACTACGGCCCGGCCCGGCCGACGCTGAACCTCTTCCTGCACCAGGTCCGGGAGGACAGGGCCCGCCGCGACCCGGTCCCCGTCATCGACCGGTCCGGGCCACAGCTCGTCCGGCGCGACCCACCGCTGCGGGTCGAGTGCGCCTACCTGGTCACCGCGTGGTCGGACCTGACGGCCGGCTCAGCGGTCCGGGTGGCGCACGAACACCAGCTGCTGGGCCGCGCGCTGACCTGGTTCGCCCGGTTCGGCAGCCTGCCGGCCGACCACCTGCAGGGCGCCCTCGCCGGGCAGCCGTTCCCGCCGCCGACCATGGTCGCCCGGCCGCAGGCGACGGCGGAGCCCGGGCAGTTCTGGACCGCCCTCGGGGTGCTGCCGCGGCCCGCGTTCGACCTGGTCGTGACCGTCGCCCTGGACCTCGGCACGGCCACGCCGCTCGGGCCGCCGGTGATCGGCGCCGAGATCCGGCTGCCCGACGGCGAGCGGGTGTTCCGGATCGGCGGCCGCGTCGTCGACGGCCGCAGCAACCTGCCGGTCGCCGGCGCACTGGTCACTGTGGACAGCCCGGGTGGCGCGGCGCGGACCGGCGACGACGGCCGGTTCACCCTGCCAGCCCTGCCCGCCGGCAGCCGCCGGCTGGCGGTGACCGCGGCCGGCTACACCGGGGCCCGCACGTCCGTCGCCGTGCCACCGGACACGCCGGGCGCATACGACGTGGCCCTGCGCCCCGCGCCGGCGGCCAAGGCCGCCAAGGCCGACCAGGCCGACCAGGCCGACCAGGCCGACCAGCCGGCCAAGACAGCCCAACCCGCCAAACCCGCCCGGTCCGCCAAGGCGGCGAAGGCCGAGCCACCCGCCAAAGCCGACCAGCCGGCCAAGGCCGACCCGGCCGCCGAAGCCGACCCGGCCGCGGAGGCCGGCCAAGGCGCCACGGCGACGCGGCCGGCGAAGGCGACCAGAGCGGCGCGGCGTACCCGCCGTACGGGGAACGAGAAATGACCGCCGTCCAGCCGCAAGGCCTGAGGAGCCGCGATGCCTAACTACTTCTCGCCCGGCGTATACGTCGAGGAGGTCCAGCCGACGGCCCGGCCGATAGCGGGCGTGGGCACCAGCACAGCGGGGTTCATCGGCGTCGTACCCGACAATGTGACGATGCCGCTGCGGCCCGGGCGCACCGGCAAGAAGACGGACGGCTCGGTCGAGCCCGCCGACTTCTACCCGGTGGCGCCGGTACAGACCCCGCAGCTGGTCACGAACTGGGAGATGTTCCGGCAGGGCTTCGGTGACTTCCAGGCCGGCAACGCGACGCTGGCGCACGCCGTGTTCGGCTTCTTCGACAACGGCGGCACCCGCTGCTGGGTGCAGCGCGCCGTGGCCGCCAAGGACCTCATCGATCCGACCAATGCGCTCGCGGTGCTGGAGACCATCGACGAGATCGGCATCGTGGCGGTCCCCGGCGCCACCTCCGCGCAGCAGCACGGCGCGCTGATCAGCCACTGCTCGCGGCTGCGGGACCGGGTCGCGGTGCTGGACGGCGCCTCGGCCAGCAAGCTCGACGTGCCGGAGAACATCGCCCCGACGGGCCGCAGCGCCCAGGGCAGCTACGCGGCCGTCTACTACCCGTGGATCAACGTCTTCGACCAGGTCACCGGCGCCGTGGCGGCGGTCCCGCCGTCCGGGCACGTGGCCGGCATCTACGCCCGTACCGACGGCACCCGCGGGGTGTTCAAGGCGCCGGCGAACGAGGCGATCCAGGGCGCGCTGGACGTCAGCGTCCGGGTCGGCGCGGCGCAGCAGGACGGGCTGAACCCCAACGGCATCAACGTGCTGCGGGTGATGAACGGCCCCGTCCGGGTCTGGGGCGCGCGCACGCTGGCCGACGAGGCGACGGCGGAGTTCCGCTACATCAGCACCCGCCGCTACATGAACTTCCTCCGCGAGTCGGTCATCCAGGGCACCCAGTGGGTGGTGTTCGAACCCAACACCACCTCGCTCTGGCAACGGATCATCCGCAACGTCTCGGACTTCCTGCTCGGCCAGTGGCGGGACGGGGCGCTGTTCGGGGATACCCCGGCCAAGGCGTTCTACGTCCGCTGCGACGAGACGACGAACCCGGCCGACGTCCGCGAGTTGGGGCACGTCGTCACCGAGGTCGGGGTGGCGATCGTCAAACCGGCGGAGTTCGTGATCTTCCGCGTCCAGCAGACCACCGGCGGATGACGCCGACCCAGCCGCCCGGGAAAGGAGAGGCCCGTGCCTCGCGTTGATCCGTACGCCGACTTCCGCTACCTCGTGGAGATCGACGGCATCGTCCAGGCCGGGTTCTCCGACGTGACCGGCTTCGGCTCCAAGGTCGAGGTGGTGGAGTACCGGGAGGGCGGCGACGCCAGCTCGGTCCGGAAACTGCCCGGCAAGGTCAGCTACCCGGACATCACGTTCAAGTGGGGCGTCACCGACTCCCGCGAGCTGCTCGACTGGCACCTCGCGGCCGTCCGCGGCCACGTCGAGCGCAAGAACGGCTCGATCGTGCTACTCGGCGACGACGGCACCGAGAAGCTGCGCTGGAACTTCTTCCAGGCGTGGCCGAGCGGGTGGGACGGGCCGGCGCTGTCGGCCAAGGGCACCGAGATGGCGATCCACACGCTGACCGTCAGCTGCGAGCGGGTGGAGCCGACGTGACGGCCCCGACCGCCGAGCCGGCTTGGCCAGGCGGCCCGGGCGGCCCCGGCGCGGCGGGCGGGCCGGGCGGGGCGGGCGCAGCCGCCGGGCCGGGCGGGGCCGGCGGGCCGGTTTGGCCGGGCGGGGCGGGCGCGGCGGCCGAACCGGCGGGCATCGCCGGGCCGGGCGCGGCGGCCGAGCCGGCTTGGCCAGGCGGGGCGGTCGAGCCGGCTTGGCCAGGCGGGGCGACCGAGCCGGCTTGGCCGGGCGGGGCGACCGAGCCGGCTTGGCCGGGCGGGGCGGCGGGTGGCGCCGGGTACGACTTCACGCTGCCGCGCGGGTACACCGACGCCGAGGGGCGGCAGCACCGGCACGGCCGGATGCGGCTCGCTACCACCGCCGACGAGATCCTGCCGCTGCGGGACCCCCGCGTGCAGGCCAACCCCGCGTACCTGGTCGTGATCCTGCTGTCCCGGGTGGTCACCCGGCTCGGCACCGTCGAGCTGGTGAACCCGAAGGTCATCGAGGGCCTGTTCGCCGCCGATCTGGCCTACCTGCAGGGCCTCTACAACCGTCTGAACGACGGCAGCCGGACGCTCGCCGTGCGCTGCCCCCACTGCGAGCAGCCGTTCGAGGTGGACATCGACGAACCGGGGGAATCCGTGGCTACCCCCTCGACCGCCTCCACGGGGAGGTAGCCATCCTCGCCTGCCACTTCCACTGGTCCCGCGCCGAGCTGCTCGGGCTGGAGCACACCGAGCGCCGCCGCTGGGTGTCCGAAGTGGAACGGCTGCGTGCCGCCGGCCAGAGCTGGCCGGCGCCATGACGGAGGAACTGCCACTGCCGGCACGGCCGCCCGACGCCGGCCGCACAGCCCCCGACGCCGGGCGGCCCGACGAGACCGAGCCGGCCGACAAGACCGGGCGGGCCGGCGCCGCGTCGGCCGACGAAACCCGGCCGGCCGGCGGGGCCGAGCGGGGTGGCAGTGCTGGGGCGGTGCCGGGCGTGGTGCTGGCCAGGATCGGCTGGCGTCCGGCCGCGCTCCGGCTGGCCGAGCAGGCGGCATCTGTTCGGGCCGGCCGGACCGAGCAGCTGTGGCGGCGGCCGGGCGCGATCCTCGGCTGGCCCTCGACGCTGCGCGGTCGGGTGGCGCGTGCTGGCGGGCCCTCCGCGCCGATGTCGGCGCCGGTCGCCGTGCCGCTCACCGGGCCGGCCGGCGAGCGTGACGCCGGGCGGGACGGCGCGGGCGCGTCGCCGGCCGGTCCGGCAGCCGCTCATCCCGCCGGCACCGGCGCGGCCGGAGCGCGACCGCCGACCGGCGGGCGGGGCGGCTGGGAGCGCGCGACCGCCGGACCGGCCGGTCAGCGGCCCGCCGGTGGCGGACCGGACCTGGCCGTGCCAACTTCCGCCGCGCCGGGGCAGCCAGCACCGCCCGGCACCGCATCCGCCCGGGAGGCACACCGTGGCTCCGGCGTGGTGCCGCACTCCCCTGCGCCCGGCCTCTCCCGTCCCGGCACTCCCGGTCCCGGCACCCCCGGTCGCGGCACCCCCGGTCCGGGGACCCCCGGTCCCGGCGTCACCCTGCCCGGTACTCCCGGCCCGGACATCTCCGGCCCCGGAACTCCCGGCCCCGGAACTCCCGGCCCCGGAGCTCGCGTGCCCGGCCCGCCCGCGCCGGGCTCACCCGCGGGCTTCCCGGTCCGGCCGGACTCCCCGGCGTGGTCAGGCTCTTCCGCCAGGCCGGGGGCCCCCGTCCGGCCAGGCGCCGCGGCACCGGACACCACCGCGCCGGGCGCCGGCACCACGCGCGGCTCCGGGGCGCCGGCCGGCTCCCGGGCCGGGTCGGGGGGCTGGGCGGGCTCCGGCGGCACGACCGGTCCGGATCCCGACGCGTCGGGCCCGGGCGGGGCGGCCGGGTACGGCGGCCTGCTCGGGCACCTGCTCGACACGGTGACGTCACCGCGCGCGGCGCCGGAGCTCACCGTCCGTCCCGCGCCCGGCCCGGAGCCGGCCGCGAGCCGCGCCGACCACAGCCGCCCCGCCCCCTCCCCCGCCGGCACGACCGACACCGACGCGGCGGCCGTCCCGTGGTGGGCCGCCCGGCGTCCGTCCACATCGGACGGTCACGGTCCGGCCGGGGCGACGCCGGCGGTGGACGTCCGCGCGGTCGCCGACCTCGTGTACGCGGCGCTGGTGCGCCGGCAGGAGATCGAACGCGACCGGGGAGGCTGGTAGCGGATGCCGTTGTCCAAGGCGCTGATTGTGGCGCGGCTGCCGGCGGCGCCGCTGCTGATCCCGGTGCTGTTCAACCCGCCCGAGTACCAGCTGGTCAAGAGCAACCAGTACGCCGAGGTGGCCGTGCCGGGGCTCGGCTCGTCGCTGCTGCAGTTCGTCCGGGGGAACGCGCAGACGCTGAGCATGGACCTGTTCTTCGACACCACCGACACCGGGCTGGACGTCCGGCTGCACACCAACCTGGTGGTCGGGCTGACGGACATCAACGCGGAGACGCATGCCCCGCCGGAGCTGTTGTTCCTGTGGGGTTCGCTGGTGTTCCCGTGCGTGCTGGAGAGCGTCACCCAGCATTTCCTCCTCTTCGACACGGCCGGCCTGCCGCTGCGTGCGCAGCTGTCGGTGTCGCTGCGCAGCGCCGAGGCGCTGCGGACGCTCGTCGCCGCCACCCCGCTGCAGTCACCGGACCGGGCCAAGGGCCGGGTCGTCCGGGCCGGCGACACGCTGGAGCGCATCGCCGCCGAGGAGTACGGCGACGCCCGGCAGTGGCGGGTCATCGCGCGGGCGAGCCGGATCGACGACCCGCTGGCGATCCGGCCGGGCCAGCGGCTCACCGTCCCGGCGCTGGCGTAGGCGGGCACCGAATGACCCAGCTGCCGCCGGCCGACCGGGCCGTCCGCGTTCCGGACTTCACGATCAGCGCGCACGGCCGGCCGCTGCCGGCCGTGGTGTCAAGCCAGGTCACGCGGGTCAGCCTGACCCGCCGCATCGACCCGCCGGACAACTTCTCGATCGAGCTGTTCGACCCGGACCTCGCGCTGGTCACCCCGCCGGTCGGGCCGTTCGCCGAAGGCGCCGAGGTGAGCGTGGCGCTCGGCTTCCGTGACGGCGCCCGGATCGCGCTGGCCGGCACGGTCACCGCGGTCACCGCGGAGTTCGGGGCGACCGACGAGCCGGTCATCCGGGTGGACGGCTTCGACGGCCTGCACGCGCTGACCCGGGGCACCGCGTACCGCGTCTTCCCCGGCCCGGCCGGGGCCGGGCTGCCCGACTCCCAGGTGGTCGGCCAGCTGGCCGCCGGCGCCGGGCTCGTCGCGCAGACCGACCCCGGGCCGGCCCGGGCCACGGCCCAGGTCCAGGACCACGTCAGCGACCTCGCCTTCCTGCGCGAACTGGCCGCGGTGAACGGCTACTCGATCTGGATCGAGCGGGGCGCGCTGCAGTTCCGCCGGCAACGCCTGCCGCCGGCGGTGGTCGAACTGCGCCACGGCGACGACCTGCTGTCGCTCCGGCTGCGGCTGAGCACCACCGGCCAGGTCGCCGGGGTCACCGTCCGCGGCTGGGATCCGGTGCAGAAGCAGGTGTGCGTCGGCACGGCGACCCGGGCGTCGCTGGCCCCGGAGCTGTCGTCGGTGCCGGCCGGCGGCTCCAGCCGCGAACTGGTCATCGCGCACGCGGGCGTCGCGAGTGCGACCGAGGCGCAGGCGCTCGCCAACGCGGTCATGGCCGACCAGGGACAGAGCCTGGTGGCCGGCAGCGGCGTCGCGATCGGCCGGCCCGATCTCGACGTCGGCGCGGTGGTCACGCTGCGGGGCACCGGTCGGTTCGACCGCGGCCGGTACGTCGTGACGGAGGTGACGCACACGATCGACAACAGCGGCTACCGCACGGACTTCCGTCTCAACGGCGCCGGCCGGGCCGACCCGTTCGGCGGGCCGCCAGGCGGGCCGGCCGGTGATCCCGGCGGCGGCATCAGCGGTGTCACGGTCGGCCTGGTCACCGACAACCGGGACCCGGCCAACCAGGGGCGGGTCAAGGTGCGCCGCGCGGCGGCGCCGGACGGGGAGGTCTGGGCCCGGCTCGCCGCGCCGATGGCCGGCCGCAGCCGCGGCGTCCACTTCATGCCGGAGGTCGGCGACGAGGTCGTGCTCGCCTTCGAGGACGGGCACCCGGCCCGGCCGTACGTCCTCGGGGCGCTGTGGAACGGGCAGGACACGCCGCCGGCGGCCGGCCCGGACGTGCGGGTGATCACGTCCCGGGCCGGGCACCGGGTGACGCTCGACGACACCGACGGCGCGGAACGGGTGGAGATCGCGGAGAAGAACGGCCGCAGCCGCATCGTGCTCGACTCGGCGGCCGGCACGGTGACCGTGCACGGCGGCGGCGACCTGACCGTCGAGGCGCCCGAGGGCCTGCTCCGGCTGCGCGGCAACCGGGTCGAGATCGCCGCCGACGCCACGGTGTCGGTGCGGTCCGACGGCGCGCTCGATCTTGCCGGCAAGGGCCCGGCGACGTTGAAGGGGGCGACCGTCGACATCAACTGAGTCGATGGCGGAGCGGCCGGCCGGTGCACCGGCCACAGTGGACGGACGAAGGAGCGGATGCGATGGGGCTGCCGGCGGCGGCGCTCGGTGACGCGGTGGTGGCGACCGATCTGCATGCGGTGGTACTGCCCACCGGGGCGGTGGCGGTGCTGCCGCACCCGTTCGCGGGGCAGCTGGACGGCGGGTTGAGTGCCGACGTCCGGATCGGTGGGCGGGCCGCCGCGACGGCCGGCAGCACGGCCACCAACCTGCCCCCGCACCTGCCGTCCGGCGGTGCGTTCCAGCGGCCGCCGACCAACCGGGGCACGGTGCAGGGCGGCAGCGTCACCGTGCGCGTCAACGGCAAGCCGGCCGCGCGTGCCGGCGACGCGGTGGTCACCTGCAACGACCCGGCCGACCTGCCGGTCGGCACGATCCAGGCCGCCGGCCCGGTCCGGATCGGCTGACGCGATGACCCGGCCCACCGACCCGGCGCCGGCCGCCGGCAGCCCGCCGGCGCCGTTCCTCGGCGCCGGCTTGGCCTTCCCGCTCTCCCTGGACGAGCACGGCCGGCTGCGCTGCAACGAGCTGGACGAACACGTACGCCAGTCGGTCCGGCTGATCCTGGACACCGGCAAGGGCGAGCGGGTGATGCGGCCGGACTTCGGCGCCCGGCTGCGCGACCTGGTGTTCGCCCCGGTCGGCCCGGCGACCGCGGCGCTGGTCCGGCACGAGGTACGGGAGGCGCTGGTCCGGTACGAGCCGCGGATCGACATCCTCGGCCTGGACGTGACCGCCGAGCCCGACCAGCCGCAGCGGCTGGTGATCCGGCTGGACTACCGGGTCCGGCGTACCGACACCCGGCTGAACCTGGTCTACCCGTTCTACCTGGATCGGGGAGGGCCGTGATGGCCGCCGAACCACCGCCGGTACTGGACACCCGCACCCTGCCCGACCTGGTCGCGCAGCTGCGCGACGCGGCCCGCACCGCGCTGCCGGCGTGGACCCCGCCGGCCGAGGGCGACGCGGGCACCGCGCTGCACCGGATCTTCGCCCGCTTCGTCGAGATCGCGCTGCAGCGGCTCAACGGCGTACCGGACAAGACGCTGCTGGCGTTCCTCGACCTGATGGGGGTCAGCCCGCTGCCGCCGGCGCCGGCCCGGGTGCCGCTGGTCTTCACGCTCGCGCCGGGCGGGCCGCCCGCGCTGGTGCCGGCCGGCACCCGGGCCAGCGCGCCGGCCAGCGGTGCCCGCCCGGAGGTGGTGTTCGAGACCGAGCAGGACCTGCTCGTGCTGCCGGCCCGGCTGGTCGCCGCGCGCACCGAGGACCCGGTCTGGGACCGGGCCAGCGACCTGGCCGACCTGGTGGGCAACCCGTCGACCGGCAACCCGTCGACGGGCAGCCAGTCGACGGGCAGCCAGTCGATGGGCGCCGGGCCGGTGGCCCGGCCGGTGTTCGTCGGCGCGGCGCCGCTCGGGCACGTCCTGCACGTCGGCGAGAGCGAGACGCTCATCGCGGCGCGCGATGTCGCCGCCTCGCTCGGCTTCCGCTACCGCAGCGACGCCCCCGACGAGGAGGTCGCCGCGTTCCTGCGGTCGCTGGTGCTGTCCTGCGACAGCGGCGGCGTGGCCGGCGAGCTGATCCACTCCACCGTGGTCACCGCCGAGCAGACCGTCTACTTCGGCGCCGCGGTGCCGCCGGTCGACCCGGGCGTGGTCAGCGGGGTCGGCCTGCCCGCGCCGGTCACCAGCCGCTGGCTGCGGTTGTCGCTGCCCGCCCCGCTGCCGGACGCCGCCGTGCCGGCCGGCCTGACGCTGGAGCCCGTCGGGCTGGACGTCGAGGCCCTGGTGGCGCCGCAGGCGTTGCTGGCCGGCACCGCGCCGGTGGACCCGAGCACCGACTTCCTGCCGTTCGGCGAGCGCCCGCAGGTCGGCGACACGTTCCTGATCCGGTCGGACCAGGCGTTCGTCCGGCCGCTGACCGTCTCGATCCTCTTCGACGTGTCCGGCCGCCCCGGCGCGCCCACCCCCGACCTCGCGCTTGCCTGGGAGTACCTCGGTGCCGACGGCTGGTCCACAGTGGACACCGTGACGCCGTCGTCGCCCCCGGCGGGCACGCTGACCGCGAAGGGCGCGGTGAACCTGACCCTGCCGCCGGTGCCGGTGGCCGAGGTCGGCGGCCAGGCCGGCCGCTGGGTGCGGGCGCGGGTCGCGGCCGGCGGCTACGGCGCCCCGGCCGAGTACGTGCCGGTGGACTCGGCCAAGCCGGCCCTCGGGTTCCAGCTCAAGGCCGGCACCGGAGCCCTGGCGCCGCCGCGGCTGCGCTCGGTGCGGCTCTCGTACGCCGCCCGCACCGTGCCGCGCTGCCTGGTGCAGGCCGGATCGTGGTACGCCGAGCCGCCCGGCGGGGCGGCGTTCGCGCCGTTCCCCGCCCCGGGCCAGCTCCCGCCCGCGCACGCCGACCCGGATCCCGCCCTGTATCTGGGTTTCGACGGGTTGGCGCCGCAGCAGCCGGTCGCGCTCTACGTGGAGGTGCCGGCCCCGGCCGCCGGCCGACCGGCACCGGCCACCGCGGCCGGGCCGGGCGACCCGTCCGGCACCGGCTTGCGCTGGGAGTATTTCGACGGCGACCGGTGGCGTGAGCTGACCGTCTTCGATGGCACCCGACAGTTCACCGTGTCCGGCACGGTCAGCCTGATCACGCCGGTCGACCTGGCTCCGCTGACCCGGTTCGAGCCGGTGCGGCGGGTCTGGCTGCGGGTGCGCGCGCCCGGCAACGACCCGGTCGACTCGCCGCGGGTGGCCGGCGTCCACGTCAACGCCGTGCTGGCGACCGCCGCGGTCACCGTCGCCGACGAGATCCTCGGCTCCAGCGACGACCAGCCGGAGCAGGCGTTCCGCACCGGCCGGCAGCCGGTGCGGCCCGGGCAGCGGCTGCTCGTCGCCGAACCCGAGCCGCTGCCGCACGACGAGGCGGCGGCGCTGGCCGCCGAGGAGGGACCGGACGCCGTGCTGGCCCGGCCCGACCCGGCCGGCGGCCCGGACCGGATCTGGGTGCGCTGGCACGAGGTGCCCAACCTGATCGGCTCCGGGCCGGGCAGCCGGCACTACACGGTGGACCGCGGCACCGGGACGGTCCGCTTCGGCGACGGCCGGCGCGGGATGATCCCGCCGCGTGGCACCGCGAACGTGGCGATCAGTTACCGGTGCGGTGGTGGGTCCGCGGGCAACCTCGGGCCGGGCGCGGTCGCGCAGCTCGCCACGCCGGTGCCCGGGCTCGCGGCGGTGACCAACCCGGTCGCCGCCGACGGCGGCGCCGACGCCGAGCCGCTGGCCGCGGCGCGCGAGCGCGGCGCCCACCTGCTGCGGCACCGCGACCGCGCGATCGCCACGGACGACGTCGAGTGGCTGGCCCGGCAGGCCGCCGGCACCCGGATCGCCCGGGCGGTCTGCACGTCCACTGTGGACCGTGCCGCGGCCGCGACCCGGGACTGGCTGTCCGTGCTGCTCATCCCCGCCGGCCCGGGCCCGACCCCGCGGCCCACGCCGGGGCTGATCAGCGAGGTGGCCGACTACCTCACGGCGCGCAGCGCGGTGCCGCTCACCGCGCCGGGCCGGATCAGCTACGTCGGCCCGGCGTACGTCCAGGTCACCGTCGAGGCCGAGGTGGTGCCGCGCACCCTGGCCGACGCCGGCCAGGTCACCGAGCGGATGGTGACCGCGCTCGACGCGTTCTTCCACCCCGTCGGCGGCGGCCCCGACGGCGCGGGCTGGCCGCTGGGCCGGCCGGTGTACGGCTCGGAGGTCGCGCAGGTGCTGGAACGGGTGCCCGGGGTCAGCCACGTCACGCGGCTCGCGCTGCGGCCCAACCAGGTGCAGCGCCGGTTGCGGCTGACCGGCTCGGCGAATCCGGTCACGCCGGCCCGGCTGCCCGCCGGTACCGCGGTGCGTACCGCGGACGGGCTGCGGGCGGCGCTGCTCGCCCAGGCGGTGCCGGCCGGGGTCGTGCTGAGCCGGGTCGACGTGGTCGGGTTCCGCGAGGGCGACCGGGTGACCTTCGCGCTCGACCTGGCCGTGCTCGCGGCGCCGGCGGCGGGGCGGCCGATCCAGGTGGCGGTGGCCGGCGGCCGGCTGGCGACCGGGTTCCCGCGCGGCAGCGTGGTCGTGGCCGGCGGCGGGCGGTACCGGACCCGGCTGGCCCGGGGCCTCGCGCCGGCGGCCGAGCCAACGGCCGCCGCCCGGCCGCTGCTGGACCTGCAGGAGGTGCCGCCGCTGGCGGTCGGCGACCGGCTCACCGTCCTCTACCCGTTCCCGACCGAGGTCGGCACGGTCACCGCGGACACCCCGGGCACCGTGCTGCTGACCGTCGACCCGGTGCCCGCACCGGCCGCGGGCCTGCCCGCCGGCACGATCGTGACCACAGTGGACGGCTCGGTTCGCGCCCCGCTGGCCGCCGACCTGCCCGCCGGGCCGGACGGCCGGCTCGACCGACTGCCGCTCGACGACTTCGGCCCGGGCCAGCCCGTGCTGCTGGGCCCGCCGGGCGAGGGCCCGCTGTTCACCGCGCTGGCCGACGCGGTCACGCCGGTGACCGACCACGTGCACCTCGACCCGTCCGTCTTCGCCTACTCCGCCGGGCACCGCCTCCGGATCGCCGCGAGCTGAGGAGTACGCCGATGCCGATGCCCGTGCCGTCGCTGGACGACAAGGCCTTCGACGACCTGGTCGCCGAGGGCCACTCCCTCGTCCCACGCACCTTCCCGGCCTGGACCGACCACAACGAGTCCGACCCGGGCGTGACGCTGTTGGAGCTGTTCGCGTTCCTGGTCGAGTCGCTGCTGTACCGGGTCGACCTGGTGCCCGACCGCACGCTGGCCGGCTTCGCCGGGCTGGTCGGCGTCCAGCCGGAGCCGGGCGAGCCGGTCGAACGGCTGCTGGCCCGGGCGGCCGCCGCCGCGGCCCGGCCGACCGCCGCGGTCACCGCCGCCGACATGACCGCGGTGCTGCTGGCCGGGGTGCCCGGGCTGGCCCGGGCGCAGCCGGTGGTCCGGCCGGACGCCGACGGATCGTCCACTGTGGACGTCCTGCTGGTGCCGGCGGACCCCGCCCGGCCCGCCCCGACCCCGACCGACACCCAGCGGGCATTCGAGCTGCTGCGGGCCAGGACGCTGCTCGGCACCCGGCTGCGGGTGTCCGGGCCGCGCTACCGGGACGTCGCGCTGTCGGTCACCGTGGTCCGCGACGTGGCGACGCTGCTGCGCGCCGACACCGTGCGGGCCGCCGTGGTGCTGGCGCTGTCGACGTTCCTGAGCCCGCTGACCGGCGGCGACGCGGGCACCGGCTGGGAGTTCGGCCGCCCGGTGTACCGCTCCGAGCTGTACGCGCTGCTCGAAGGGGTGCGCGGGGTCGACCACGTCGCGCAGGTGCTGCTCGGCGGGGACGACGCGGCCGCCGCGCTGCCGCTCGCCGACGACCCCGCCGTCGCCGCGGCGTCCCTGGTCGCGCTCGCCCCGCCCGAGGTGACCGTGCTGGACCCCGGCTCCGGGGCGATCGGGTGACCGAAGCGCCGACCCCGCGGTCCATTGTGGACTACCTGCCCGAGGCGTACCGGGCCGGCGGCGGTGTGCTGGCCGAGTTCCTGGCGCCGGTGCAGGCGATGTTCGACGAGCTGGACCGGGCGATCGCCGGGGTGGGCGGTGCCGGCGGCCTGCCGGACCTGGTCGACCCGGCGGCCACCCCGCCGGCCGGACTGGCGCACCGCGGCGGCAGCCCGCTGGAGTTCCTGCACTACCTCGCCAGCTGGTTGGCGATCGGGCTGCGGCCGGAGAAGAGCGTCGACTGGAACCGGCGCTACCTGCGGCGGGCCATCGACCTGGCCGGGATGCGCGGCACGCTGCCGGGCGTCGACGGGCTGCTGCGCGCCTGGCTGGCCGGCGACCTGGCCGGCGAGACGGCCGGCGACCTGGCCGGCGAGACGGGCGGACCGCCCGGCGTCGAGCCGGCCC
Organism: Mycobacteriales bacterium; assembly: GCA_039648995.1. Lineage (GTDB taxonomy): Bacteria > Actinomycetota > Actinomycetes > Mycobacteriales > CADCTP01 > JBBWZH01. The sequence goes on along the minus strand of JBBWZH010000515.1, from coordinate 2,629 downwards.
CGTTGGTGACCGACCTGCTGCCGGCCACCAACGGTGTGGACACGGTCTTCCAGCTCGACGGCAGCCGCCTGGGCGTCGACACGGTGCTCGGGCTGGGACCGCCGCAGTTCTTCGTCGCCGACCTGGTCGTCGACCCGACCGTCCGCGACCTGCGTGACCCGGTCGGGCTGGACGCGCTGCAGCGTTCCGCCCGGGCGCTGCTGGACGCCGAGAAGCCGGCCGCGACCTACTACGAGCTGCGGCTGCGCGGCCGAACCATGCAGCTCGCGCCGGCCGACCCGGCCGACGCGCGGCCGGGCGAGCTGTACGCGCAGTTCGAGGACGCCGCCGCCGACCCGGCCCTGGGGGGCACCACGCTGCTGTGGGACTCGCCCTGGGTCTTCGCCAGCTCACCATCCATTGTGGACACGTGATATCAAGGAGAGCACCGCATGGTCAGCAGGAACCGCAACCTGGACAAGCGGCCGAACTGGTTCGACCGCCAGTTCGTGCGTGCGCAGGACTTCGCTGACGGGGACGACTACGCGCTGGACCGGCGGCGGCGGCATGTGCGGCTGCTGCACACCCCGGGCGTGGCCGAGGGGCTGCTGGTGTCGGGCGTGGCCGGCGACACCGCGGTGACCGTGGCCGCCGGCACCGCCGTCGACGCGCTGGGTCGTGAGGTCGTGGTGCTCAGCCCACCGGCGCCGCTCGCGCTGCCGGCCGGCCCTGAGCGGGCCGAGGTCTACCTGGTGTACGACGAGTTCCCGGACGACCCGAGCACCGATCCCGGCGTCGAGGGCTACACCCGGATCCGCGAGGTCGCCAGCCTCGCCCTGCGCGCGCTCAGTGCCGACGGGGACGACCCGGTGCCGGAGTCGCGCGGCGACCGGCCGGTGCGGGGCGTGCTGCTCGCGGCGTTGAGCCTCAAGGACGGGGCGCTGCGTACCGCCCCGGACAACGGCGTGCGCACGGTCGCCGGCGCCGTGATCGGGACCGCCGCGGTGGACGGGATCTCGCTGCGCCGCCCGGACCGCCCGGACCTGGCGACCGACGACCTGCCCCGCATCAGCGCCGCCGCCGGTACCGGCGACATCCTGCTGCTGGCCGGTTCGCCGCCGACCGAGCGGATGCGGGTTACCGCCGCCGGGCCGGTCGCCGTCGGCACCGGCACGCCACTGCCGGGCGCGCTGACCGTCGCCGACCCGTCCGTGCCGCTGTCCCTGCGGCAGACCGGCGGGCCCGCCGTCGGCGGCGCCTGGCGGGCCAGGCTGGACGCGGGCACGCTGAACCTCGACGCGAACACCGCCGACGCCGGCGACTTCTCCACCGCAGCGACGCTGCTCTCGCTCCGGCCGCTGGGGAACCCGCAGAACCCCAGCCCCACGGTCAGCCTGGGTGGCGCGGCTAACGTGATCCTGCAGACCCGGCACATCAACGGCAAGGCCGCCGACAGCGACGCGGACGACGGGCTGTTCCTGAACTGGGCCACCGGCAAGCCGGTGGAGGTCGGCAGCGACGCGCACGCGGCCAACCTCACCGTGCACGGCGAGATCGGCGCCCGCAACTTCCCCGGCGATGACACCACGCAGGCGCTGGCCGCCGTCGCGCTCACCTCGCGGGCGGCCGGCGGGTCGACGGTCAGCTGGAAGATGTACACCGCCGGGGTCGACGGCGGGTTCGGCGTCGTACCCGCCGCGTACGAGATCTGGCACTACGACGCCGAACGCGGCGAGCCCCGGTTCGCCATCCACGCCGACGGCAACACCTACCTGACCCCCACCGGCGGGCAGGTCTTCGTCTCCGGTCACGTGCTGAACGCCTCCGACGCCCGGCTCAAGGCCGATGTGGAGCCGCTGGACGGCGTGCTGGCCAGGCTGGCCCAGGTGCGCGGTGTGTCCTATGTGGACGCCGCGGCCGGCCCGGGCGGGCCGCGCCGGGTGGGCGTCGTCGCGCAGGAGGTCGAGCGGGTGTTCCCGGAGCTGGTCGCGGTCTCCGAGCGGGACGGCTACCGCGCGGTCAACTACCAGGGTCTCACCGCCGTGCTGGTCGGCGCCGTCAACGAGCTGGCCACCGAGATCGGCCGGCTGCGGGCCCGGCTCGGCGAGGCACCGGCGTGACTGGCGCGGAGGCCGGCGCGGAGGCAGCCGGCGCCGACCGGGTGCGGGCGGTGGTCGAGCAGCGGCTGGCCGGGCTGCGGGCCGAGTACGAGGCCGGGCAGGCGAAACTCGGCGAGCTGGAGCGGCAGGAGGCGTACCTGCGGGAGCGGCTGCTGATGCTCCGCGGCGCGGTGCAGGCACTCGACGACCTGCACGCGGAGCTGGCCCGCGGCGTCCCCGACGCGAACCCGGCTCCGCACGGCGCGGCGGGCGGCGAGCCTGGCTGACCGGCCGTGCGCTACTCCGGCGGGCGCCGGCATCCCATCGGGGCGCCGGCTCGCGTGTCCTTGCGTCAGGCGGACGAGAAGCCCCCGGAGGCGGGTGCCGCCTGGGCCGGATGGCCCTCGCGAGTGGTTGACAAGGGTGCAATGACGTTCGTAAGGTCTGGCTAGGTTCATAGACGTGTCTGATGTTCACGTATCTGAACCATAGGAGCGAGGCGGCGCGCTCCGCTGGCAGCGCCAGCGCGAGGAGGTTGCCCGACGTCGACC
>JBBWZH010000496.1:0-9782 GCA_039648995.1 Mycobacteriales bacterium | reverse complement strand
GTGTGGACGATGGGTAGCTTCATGGGATGATCACGATCGAGGAACTGGCCGTTCGCCTGGAGCGGGTAGAGGCTGAACTGGCGGCGCGGCTGGACACGCCGGGGATGGTCTCGATCAGGTCAGCCAGGTGGCGAAAGGGCCGGATCTGCTCCTCGATCTGCACGGTGAGGCGTTCCTCGGTGGCGCTGGCGGCGTCGATGCGGTCGAGCATGGTGCGGACCAGGAAGGCGTGGTGGGCGGTGAACCGGCCGGTCAGCGCCTCGACCAGGGCCGGTCGCTTGCCGCGCATTCCCAGCGCCAACTCGGCCAGCACGGCGGGGTCGCGTTGGCCGGCGATCAGCGCTTCCAGCATCGCCCGTGCGGACTTGCCCAGCAGGTCACTGACGACGACCGACAGCTTGATCCCGGCGTCTTCCAGCAGCCTCTCCAGCCGCTGCGCCTCCCGGGTGCGTTCGCGGACGATCTCGGTGCGGTAGCGGGTCAGGTCCCGCAGCGCCCGGGGGGACGAAGCTGGGCCGGACCAGTCCGTGCTCGACCAGCTGCGCGATCCACTCCGCGTCCTTGACGTCGGTCTTGCGCCCGGGCACCGCCTTCATGTGCCGGGCATTGAGCAGCCAGCACTCCACCTCGTGCTCCAGCAGGTAGAACACCGGCTTCCAGTACGCCCCGGTCGCCTCCATCCCCACCACCGTCACCTGCTCGGCCAGCAACCAGTCCCGCATCGCCAGCAGATCCCGGGTCATCGCCGAGAACGTCCGCACCCGCACCCTGCGCCGGCCCACGACAGGAACCTGACCTCGATGAGCAGCCGCTTCGAGGGCCTTGCCCATCCGGGTCGAACCCGCGCAGGTTCAGCGCGGCACCGTCAGCCACCGCGTCGATCGGCCCCAGCAGCCTTACCTGCACATCGATCCGCCCCGACGTCCGTAGGCCCCCTGCAGGCTAGTCGTCGCGTCGCGTCGCCCGGCTGCCCGATGGGCGGCGCTCCGGGTCGGGCGGCGTCCCGCCGCCCACGGGCACGACCCGCTGGCCGGTGGTCCGCACGACCCGCCGGCGTCAAGATTCGGCCAAGACAATCGACCGCACTGCTGCGGCACCGTGGTGGCATGTCCGGATCACAGGCGGCAGGGCCGCGTCCGCAGTTGAAGTACGTGTCCTGGGAGCGCGCGGGCGACTCGCTGCGCATAGTCCACGACTGGCGCAGCCAGCTGCTCGTGGCAGACCCGGACGGGACCGTGGCCGCGCTGCTGGAGCTGCTGGCTGAGGGCGGTCGGACGGAGCCGGAGCTGGCGGCGGCGCTGTCGGTCGGGCGGGACCCCGTGCCGGTGGCGGACGTGCGCGCCGCAGTCGTCCAGTTGGACGAGCACGGTCTGGTCGAGGACGGGCGGCGGCTCGGGGGCCTGTCCACGGCGAGGGCCGAGCGGCACTTCAGCAACGCCGCGTTCTTCGAGTCGTTCGCCTCCCTGGGGCGCAGCCGGCACGACTTCTGCCGGGACCTGGCCGACCGGCACGTGCTGGTGCTCGGCACCGGCGGGCTGAACTCCAACACGATCCCGCACCTGGCCGGCCTCGGTGTCGGCCGGCTCACGCTGTTGGACCGGGATGCGGTCGAGCCGCGTAACTTCGCGCGGCAGTACCTGTACCGGTGGTCCGACATCGGCGCGCGCAAGGTGGAGCGGGCGGCCAACTGGGTGCGCGCGTTCGACCCGGCGATCGAGGTCGAGGCCATCGACACCGGCATCGAGTCGGCCGAGCAGATCGGCGAGCTGCTGGATCGGCACCGCCCGGACGCCGTCGCAGCCGGCATCGACTACCCGGACGAGGTGGACCGCTGGGTGAACGCCGCCTGCGTGCCGCGCGGGGTGCCGTTCGTCCGCGGCGGGATGTGGGTCACCGACGGGTCGGTGTGGTCGGTCGACCCGGGACGCAGTGCCTGCCTTGAGTGCTCCCTGCGGCAGCGCCCCAGCGCGGCGGACCTGGACGAGGAGATGGCGACGATGCTCGCCGGCCTCGAGCTGTTCTCGGCCCGGCCGCGCCGCAACCGTGGCATCGGCCCGGTCGCCGGCCTGCTCGGCGCCCTCGGCGCGTTCGAGCTGCTGCGCTACCTCACCCGGTTCGAGCCGCCCGCGTACGCCGCGAACATGCTCTTCATCGACTTCGCCGATGGCTGTGCCACCCGCCAGCAGGCCTGGACCCGTGACCCGTCCTGCCCGGTCTGCGGCCAGCAGGCCACCGCGGCCGACGCCCTGCGGTACGCGACGGTGGAGAGGGGGTGATCTGGTGAAACTGACCATTGCGCGCGTCGAGAACTCCCGGCTGACGTGTCTGGGCAACCCGCTTCCGTGGCGGCAGTGCGACTGCTGACCGCGGCCCGGTAGTACCCCGCAGCGGAGAGGAGGTGATCACGTGAAGCTCACCATCAGGCGTGTCGAGAACGCCCGGCTGACCTGCCCGCCAACGGGCGTCATCGTGCCGAGCGACCAGTGTGAGTCCTGAGTAACCCGTGGGCGCCCCGGCCTCGGTGATTCCGGGGCGCCCACGCCGCACACCACAGGGAAGGGTCGTCGGATGCTGGACGTGACAGCGGGAGCCGCCACCCGGGCGGTCGGCCTGCTGGTGATCGCGCCGGACGGGGAGGACTTCGTCCTCGGCCGGCCGGACCTCGCGCTGTACGTGACCGTGCCGGCGCCGGGTGCGGCCCTCGTCCGCGCCCTGCAGGGCGGCGCGTCGCTGGCCGAGGCCACTGCGGTGGCTGGCCTGTCCGCCGGTGCGGACGTGGACGGCGCCGACTTCCTCGCCGGGCTGGCCGACTTCGGGCTGCTCGCCGAGCCGGGACCGGCCACCGGCGGGGGCGGGCTGGTCACCGGCCGGCGGATCCGCTGGGTCGAGCGGATCGGGCAGCGGGCGGCCGGCCGGCTGTTCGGGCGGGTGGCCTGGACCGGGTACGGCGTGGCTGCCGTGTTCGTGGCGGCGGTGCTGATCGCCCGGCCGGACCTGCGGCCCCGCTTCGAGGACACCTGGTTCCTCGGCGACCCGGCACTCGCCGCGCTGATCATCGCGCCGGTCGGCCTGCTGCTCGCCGCGACGCACGAGCTGGGCCACTGGCTGGCCGGCCGGGCGCTCGGGGTGCCCGTGGTGTTCCGGGTCAGCCGCCGCGGGATCTGGATGGTCTTCGAGTCCGACCTGACCCATGTCGTCACGCTGCGGCGCCGGCAGCGCTACGGCCCGTTCCTCGCCGGGATGGCCTGGGACTGCTCGGTGCTCGCCGCCGCGCTCGCGCTCCGACTGCTCTACCACGCCGACGCGCTGCCGCTGCCGCCGATCGCCGACCGGCTGCTCGCCGTCGTGGTGCTGACCCAGGTGATCACGCTCACGTGGCAGGTGTTCGCGGTCTTCATGCGCAGCGACGGGTACGCCCTGGCCGCCAACGCCCTGCGCTGCCACAACCTCTACCGGGCCAGCTGGCTGACCATGAAGGACCGGCTCTGGCGGCTGACCGCCACGGAGCAGGCCGAGCTGGCCGGGGTCAGTGACCACGACCGCCGGGTCGCCCGCTGGTTCTGCCTCGGGCACCTGCTCGGCATCGCCGTGAACGGCTGGCTCCTGCTCAACTTCGGCCTGCTCTACGCGTTCTCGATGGCACTGTGGATGGTGAACAACATCGCCGGCGCAGCCGCCACCTCCGGCGCCTTCTGGGAGTCGTCGGCTCTGCTCGCCTTGCTGCTGGTGCAGGTGATCGGGCCGCCGTTGTTCGCGTTGCGGGAACGGCGGCTGCGTAGGGCCGGGGTGCTGCTGTGACCGCGCAGGACGCCCCGGCCGGCACCGCGGCCCGGCGCACCAGGCGGTGGCCGTGGCGGGTGGGCACGCTCGTCGTGGGCACCGTGGCGATCGCCGTCGCCGTGTCCGGCCAGTGGCGGCTGCTGGCGGGCTCGGTGACCGGCTCGACGCCCACCGGCCAGACCGCGCCGTGCCTGCCGGGCCGGGCCGTCCAGGTCATGAACAGCCCGCACCTGTCGGCCGCGGCGCTGGCCAGCGTCCGGTACGACTCCCTGCCGCCCACCTCCGGGCCGCACCTCGGCTTCACGATCGCGCCCGGCATCTACACCGCGCCGCTGACCGAGGGGCTCACCGTGCATGCAATGGAACACGGCCACGTCATCGTGCAGTACGCCACCGGCACCCCGGCCGGCACCGTGCAGGACCTGCGCCGGCTGGCGAGGCGCTACCCGCGGGACGTGATCCTCGCCCCGTACCCCAAGCTCGCCGACGGCATCGCGCTGACCGCGTGGGGACGCATCGACCTGCTGGACCGCTACGACGAGCAGCGGGCGGCCGCTTTCATCGAGGCGCTGCGCGGCCGGTACATCCACGGCTGGACCCACCCCGACCCGTGCCCGGTATCGCGCTGAGGGCCGGTGCCGCGCCGAAACCGCCGCTCAGCCGTCCAGTGCGCCGCTGTCCCCGTGCAGCAGCCGCAGGTAAAGCCGGCGCAGCTCAGGTCCCGGCTCGATGCCGGCCTCCTCGGCCAACCGGCGGCGGATCATGTGAAACTGGTCCAGCGCCTCGGCGAACCGGCCCTCCCGGCGCAGCGCCTCGATCAGCCCGGCTGCCAGCGGCTCCACCAGCGGATGCTCGGCGAGCAGTTGCCGGGCCGGCGCGAGCACCGCGCCGGAGCAGCCGCGCCGCAGCTGCACCTGCACCCACAGCAGGACCGCGTCGAGGTACTGGCGGCCGACCACTTCCCGGGTCCGGTCCGCCCAGGTACCGGGCACGCCGGCCAGCGCCACCCCGCCCCACAGGGCGAGCGCCTCGTCCAGCAGGACGGCCCGGCGCGGGTCGGCGACGTCGGCTCGGTGCGTCTGCGCCACCAGCCGCCGGAACCGGTGCAGATCGACCTGCTGCGGATCGATGTCCAGCAGGTAGCCGCCGTGACGCCGGCGCAGCTGCGGTGGCTCGGCGCCGCCGCCGGCCTGGTGCAGCACCCGGCGCAGCCGCGTCAGATAGCTGTACAGCCCGCTGCGCGCCCCGGGTGGCGCGGCCCCGTCCCATACCCGGTCGATGACCACGCCCATCGGCACCGCCTGCCCGGCTTCGACCAGCAACACCGCCAAGACGGTGCGCTGCCGCGGCGGACCGAGGTCCACCTGCCGGCCCACCACCGTCAGCCGCAGCGCCCCCAGCAACGACGCCTGCGGCGGGCCATCCCCTCCGCCCGGCACGGCGGCGGCCGGCGGCCGATCCGCGTCCTGGCCGCCCGCCGCCTGAAACGGCCGAGCCGCACTCCCCTTGGTCATTGTCCCCTCCGGACTTCCCACCAGAGCCCGGATGGCTAGGGTGCCACGCAGCTCTTGCACGCCTCTTGCAGCCACCTGGACGGGTTCCGTTCCGGCATCGAACCCGAAACGGCGCCGGCGCACCGACTGCCGTGAAGCCCCGTACCGGGCCGCCACCTCGGCCCCCGGCGCCCCCGGCCCGGACCTCCAACACCGGCCTGGTACCGGTGCTCAACCAGCCAAGTCCGATCCGATGAACCCGCAACAAGATCTACATCCGCAGCCACGGACAAGCAGCCAACAGCGTCAAGATCCGCGACGACCTCGAGTGAGCGGCGCGGCCGGCGAGGGTTGCCGGCCGCAGCCACTGGTTCCTAGAGGCAGCCCCTGGGTGGGAACCGGGCGATAGTGAGGGTGACTACGGTGCCGGCGGGCACGACCGTGTTCGAGCCGGGATTCTGGTCGATCACCGTGTTGGTGCTGAAGTCGCAGGTGAACACCCCGTGCCGGATGGGGGTACCCAGGCCGGCGCCCACCAGGACGTTGATCGCCTGGACCTCGCCCAGGCCGATCACGTTGGGCACGACGACGGTGCTGAAGGGGGTGACCGCGGAGTTCCGCGGCGCCGCCGCGGCAGGTGCACTGGCGGCTGTGACGGTTCCCAGCGCCAGAGCGGCGGCGAGGAGAATGGTTCGGATCTTCACGGAGTCTCCCGGGGAAAAGCTCGGCGATGTGACCAGCGCACGGTGGCAGGCGGCGGCTACGGGACGGTGATGGTTGGTTCACGACGCGGCCGGCCGTGCCTGTCCGGTAACTCACCGGTATTTGTATTGGGCAGCCGCCCGGTAGCGTCGTAACGGTGGTGGTTCCGTCCCTGATGCCGATCTGTGAGGGGTTGGGTGGCTGCCGGTATGCAGGGGGCTCGGTTCCTGGTGCTGGGCCCGCTTGAGGTGACCGCCGACGGCCGGGCCGTGGAGGTGGCCGGCCCGCGGGTGCGGGTCGTCCTGGCGTTGCTCGTGGCCGGCGTGGGGCGGGTGGTCAGCGTCGACGCGCTGGTCGACGCGCTGTGGGGGCAGCGCCCCCCGCCGGATGCCCGGCACACGGTGCGGGCGTACGTGGCCTTGCTGCGCAAGGCGCTCCGCTCGGCGGCCGGCGCGCCGGGCGGGGAGTCGGTGATGACCCGCTCGCCGGGGTACCTGCTGCGGGTGGCGCCGGATGCGATTGACGCGGCCCGATTCCAGCAGGCCGCCGCGGCGGGTCGGCAGGCGCTGGCGGCGGGGCGCCCGGCGGACGCGGCCGCCCAGCTGGCCGCCGCGCTCGAGCTGTGGCGCGGCCCGGCCTACGTCGAGTTCGCCGACACCCCTGCCCTGCGCGCGGAGAGCGCGCGGCTGGACCAGCTGCGGCTGGCCGCCCTGGTCGACCGGATCGACGCCGACCTGGCCGCCGGGGCGGGCGCGCAGCTGGTCGCCGAGCTGGACGGGCTGACCGCGCAGCACCCCGGGAACGAGCGGCTGTGGGGGCAGCTGATGACCGCGCTGTACCGGGCCGGTCGGCCGGCCGACGCGCTCGCGGTGTACCGGCGCGCCCGTGAGGCGATCGTCGACGGGTTCGGTCTGGAGCCGTCACCCGGCCTGACCGGCATCCACCAGCAGATCCTCGCCCAGGACGCCGCGTTGCTCGCTGCCGGGCCGTCGGCGGCCGTCGGCGGCCGTGCTCCCCGGCCGGCGCAGCTCCCGGCCGGCGTCGCCGCGTTCACCGGCCGGCACGCGGAGCTGGCCGACCTGGACGCGCTGCTGCCGGCGCCGGGAGCGGAGCCCGGCGCGGCGGTGATCTCGCTGGTGTCGGGTACGGCGGGTGTCGGCAAAACCGCTCTGGCGCTGCGGTGGGCGCATCGGGCCGCCGACCGGTTCCCGTCCGGCCAGCTGTACGTGGACCTGCGCGGCTACGACGCCGAGGCGCCGGTGCCGGCCGCCGACGCGCTGGCCGGGTTCCTGGTGGCCCTGGGGGTGGCCGCCGAGGACATCCCGCTGGGCCTGGCCGACCGCGCGGCCAGCTACCGCACCCGGACCGCGGGGCGGCGGCTGCTGGTCGTGCTGGACAACGCCGGCTCGGTCGAGCAGGTCGCCCCGCTGCTGCCCGGCACGCCGGCGGCGGCGGTCGTGGTGACCAGCCGGGACAGCCTGGCCGGGCTGGTCGCGCGGCACGGCGCCCGCCGCCTGGCCCTCGACCCGCTGCCGGCCGCCGACGCGGTGGCGCTGCTGCGCGAGCTGATCGGCGAGCGGGTCGACCGCGACCCGGGCGCCGCCATCGCGCTGGCCGACCTCTGCGCGCGGCTGCCGCTGGCGCTGCGCATAGCCGCCGAGCTCGCCGGCACCCGCCGCGGCGCGCCGCTGCCGGACCTCGTCGGCGAGCTGGGCGACCAGCACCGGCGGCTGGACCTGCTGGACGCCGGCGGTGACCGGCGCACCGCGCTGGCGGCGGTGTTCTCCTGGTCGGTCCGGCACCTGCCCACCGGCGCGGCCCGCATGTTCCAGCTGGCCGGCCTGCACCCCGGCGCCAATCTCGACGTCCATGCCGGCGCCGCCCTCGCCGGCTTTGATCTGCAGATCAGCCGCCGCACGCTGGACCTACTCGCCCGAGCCCACCTCCTGCACCTCACCGGCGCGGGTCGCTTCGGCATGCACGACCTGCTCCGTGCCTACGCCGGCGGTCTGGCCGCCGCCGAACACGCCGGGCGGGACCGGCGGGCCGCGCTGGGCCGGCTGTTCGACTACTACCTGTGGACCGCCGCGGCCGCGATGGGCCGCCTGCACCCCGCCGAGCAGCAGTACCGGCCGCGGCTGCCCCTACCGACCACCCCTGTCCCGGCGCTGCCCACGCCGGCGGCCGCGCTGGCCTGGCTCGACGCCGAACGCCCCACCCTGGTCCTGCTCGCCGCCCATGCGGTGGAGCACGGCCGGCCGGAGCACGCGGTCCTGCTGTCCGACACGCTGTCGCGGTACCTCGCTGGCGGCCACTACACCGACGCGCTCGCCGTGTACGGGTCCGCCATCCGGGCCGCCCAGCGAACCGGCGACCGGGCCGGCGAAGCCAATGCGCACCGCCGCCTCGCCGCCGTCCAACTGCGGTTGGGGGGCCGCGCCGAGGCGGTCGACGGCCTCCAGCGGGCGACCGCCCTGTACCGGTCCTGCGGCGACCTGACCGGGGAGGCCTACGTGCTGATCGACCTGGGCAACGTCGAGGGCGACCGGTGCTACCGGTCGGCCGTCGACTACCACCGCCGGGCACTGACCCTCTTCCAGCGGGCCGGCGACCCGATGTGCCAGGCCAGGGCGCTGGTCAACCTCGGCTCCGTCGAGCGGCGGCTGGGCCGCTACGAACTGGCCATCGAGCATCATCAGCAGGCCCAGACCCTCCTCGACCAGATCGGCGACGTCGTGGGCGCGGCCTGGACCGCGACCAGCCTGGGCGACATCGACACCGACCGGGGCAGCTACCAGACCGCCGCCAACCACCAGTTGCGGTCGCTGGCGCTGTTCGAGCAGGCCGGCGACCGAATCGGCGCGGCCTGGGCCCGGACCGGCCTCGGCGACGCGCAGACCGGGCTGGGCCGGCCTGACCGGGCCACCGAACACCACCGCAGCGCGCTTGCGGACTTCCGCGACACCGGCCACCGGCCCGGCGAGGCCTGGGCGCTGAACGGCCTCGGCGACGCCGCCCGGGCCGCCGGCCGGCCCGCCGTCGCCCTCCGCTGGCACACCGATGCCCTCACCGTCGCCACCCAGATCGACGCGCGGGATGAGCAGGCCCGCGCCCATGCCGGTCTCGGCCACGCCCACCACACCCTCGCGAACCTCGACCTGGCCCGGCAGCACTGGCAGCAGGCCTTGGCGCGCTACGCCGACCTCGGCGCTCCACAGGCCGACGGGCTCCGCGCCCAGCTCACCGCGCTCAACCCGCCCGCCTAACCGCTCCTCTTGATCCGTGCGATCCCCTCTCTGGCAACCTCTGGTGAGGCACTCGCCCACTGACAATTACTGACCTGAGGGCGGGGACGGGGATTTCCCGAGATGACGACGAAGGTGAGCCGGTTGCTTCGAGCGACCGGGGTCGAAGACCGTGGTCGGGTGGATGGCGCCGGAACGGGACGACCAGATCCTGAGGTTCCCGAGCGGGCTGCGGCGGCGGACGTTCACGGCGCAGTACAAGCTCGACATCGTGGCCGAGTACGAGGCGGCACCGGATGGCGAGAGGGGGGCTGTGCCGCGGCGGGAGGGCTTGTATTCCAGCCACGTCATCGAGTGGCGCAGGGGCCCGTGACGCCGGTGTGCTGGCCGGGTTGACGGCACCGCGTGGCCGTCAGCGCCCGCGACCGGCAGGCGGAGAAGGTCGCCCGACTCGAGGCGGAGAAGAAGCGGCTGGAGCAGGAGCTGGCCCGGGCCCGTGGTCCTTGCTCCACCTATTGATCGGTACGGGGCGCTGGCCTCCGATGCTCTGATCGTTGCCGGT
>JBBWZH010000482.1:0-3881 GCA_039648995.1 Mycobacteriales bacterium | reverse complement strand
CGCAGGATCCCGCTGATGCCGGCCGCGCCCCACCCGTGCGAGAAGCTCTCGCTGCTGCGCTGGTCGACGGCCGTACCGGTGCATCCCGCGACCGCGCAGCCCGGGTTCCACTGCTCCCACATGAACGTGCCGCCCTCGGCGAGGATCTTCGCCGGGCCGTCGCCGGTCGGGTCGGTGAGCAGCCGCACGATCGCGTCGGTGTTGCCGGTCGTGTCCAGCGCGGCCAGCAGTTGGCGCAGCGTCATCGGGCCCTGCCGCATGCCGAGGCCCGCGATGTACGCGCCGAGCGCCGGGTACGCGGCAGGGTCGGCGACGCCGTAGGCGACCGCGAACGTCTGCGCGTGCTCGGAGTAGTTCGCGATCGGCAGGCCGTCGGACAGCGCGAGCCCGTCGGCGTAGCGGCCGGTCACCGGGTCGCGCAGCCGGTCGTTCATCGCCGCGGTGAGCGTCCGGGCGCGGTGGCCGTAGTCGCCGGCCGCCGCGGTGTCGCCGGTGACGGCGGCGGCGTCCGCCACCGCCCCCATCGCGCCGACGGCCAGCGCGTTCACCACCGTCCGGCTGCCGTTGCCGTCGACCACGGTGTCGTACCGCATCGGTGGCGGCCAGTCGATGATCCCGTGCTCGTACGGACCGCTACCGCCGGGCAGTTGGTGCACCAGGCCGGTGGCGTCGATGCTGGCGGAGAGGTAGTCGGCGACCCGCTTCATCGTCGGCAGCGCCAGCGCGACGGTGGAATCGTCCCCGGTGAGCTGGTAGTAGCTCATGACCCACTCGGGGAACATCTCGGTGTAGTCGGGGATGTCGCGCTTGGCGTCGCCGTTGGGGTAGACGGCGTTGAGCGCGCCGTTGGGCCAGTACCGCGCCTGCGAGCCGATGAAGTCGACGATGGCCTGGCGGGTGAGGCTGCGCTCGCCCAGAGCCGGCACGGTCGCGTACGACTGGTCGATCGTGTCGCCGAGGAACTGCCCCTTCTCCCGCGTCGGCGTGTCGAGGAAGACGTTCTGCGCGGACAGCTGCGCGGAATGTCGCATGAGCCGGAACACCGCGTCGAGCGTCGGGTTGTCGCTGCTGAACGTGGCGGCGCCGGCCTCGGGAACGTCGGTCGACTGCGCGACCGCCGTGATCTGGCCGGCCGTGAGCGTCTCGCCCGGGTCGCTGATCTCGAGGTAGCGCCAGCCCCAGTACGTGAACGGCTGCGCGACCTGTGGCCCGTCCTTCTGGGTGTAGAAGAAGCGCATGTTGCTGCCCTGCGTGTCGAGCGGCGAGGTGCCGGCGCGCGAGTTCTCCACCCACGCGCCGTTCGCGTGCGCCCGGGACAGCGGCGCGTCCAGGCCGACCTCGGTCGGGCTGACGGATACGACAGTGCGGTTCTCCGGTGCGCCGGGGCCGTAGCCGTCGGCCGGGGCATCGATGGTGATCTGGTCGCCGACGTGCATGGTGGCCGTCTGCGCCAGGCCGACCGTCCGTGCGCCCGTGGCCGCCGGCGCCGCCAGGGTGGTGTTGTTCCGCCGGTAGCTGGTGGTCACGGTGACGCTGTGCCCGGCGGTGCCGGCGCGGAACCGGATGCTCGGCACCGCGGCGATCACCTCGCCCATGTCGGCGAACACCGTGCCGTCCGGCAGCCGCCGAACCGAGACCGGATGCACGACCCACCGCCGCAGGTGGGCCTGCAGCGCGGAGACGTGGGTGAAGGCGCACGGCGCGGAGTTGCCGTCGAACCCGGCGCAGCTGGCCGGATTCGGCCGCGGGTGAGCCCCGATGACGGTGGCGGCCGACCAGGTGCTGTCGTCGTGGCCGGCGGTGTCCCAGCCGCCGATCTCGCCGGTGGCGTCGTAGCGTTCCACCCGGTCGCCGGCGTCGGAGTTGCGGTAGGTGAGGGTCGAGACGTCCCGGGAGGTGTCCCGGGTGACCCGCCACGACCCGTCCGAGACGGCGATGTCGCTGCTGCCGTCCGCGTGCTCGACGACGACCTTGACCAGCAGCCCGGACGGCCCCTCGGGAGGCCGCGGGCCGTTCGCGCGGCCCTGGCAGCGGCAGGTCCAGTAGTGGTAGCGCACGCCGATGGCCAGCGGCTGGCCGGCGCCGACGCCGGCGAGGGCGGTGACGTCGTAGTAGCCCTCGCCCGGGTAGCCGTAGGACGAACCGCGCTCGACGGCGCGCCCGTTGACGTGCAACTCCCAGTCGCCGATCGCGGACACGTAGGCGCGGGCCCGGACCACCGGGCTGCGGCCCACCGCGACCACCCGCCGGGCCAGCGTCCACTCGTCGGACGCGTCGTTCCCGGTCGCCTGCCGCCGGATCCACGCCGCCCCCGACCAGTCCTGATCGGACAGTCCGGCGTCGAAGGACGCCGGCGCCGCGTAGGGGGACACCGCACCGCGCTGGTCCCAGGTGCGCACCGTCCAGCGGTAGGACGCGCCGGGGGAGAGCGCGGGGCCGCCGTAGCCGACCCAGGACTGCCGCGACGCCCGGACCCGGCCGCTGTCCCACACCCGGGCGCCGCCGAGCGCGCGCGTCACGACGATCTCGTAGCCGCTCTGGCTCTCGTCGCCGTCCCGGTCGACGGGGAGCCAGCCGAACAGCGGGGCGCCGTCGACGGCGAGGGGGTCGGTGCTGTCGTCCACGGTCAGGTGGGTCGGCGCCGACGGCGGATGGCTGCCCCGGCCCGTCGAGGCGGCGGCCGCGCCGCCGGATGTGAGCATCAGGAGTGCGACGCCGCCGACGATGGCGGGACCCCGACGGCTGTGCATCAGCGGCCTCCATGAGGACATACGGCTATTGAAACGTTTTAGTAGGCCTAAATAATCTAGTCGGATTGGCCCCGGGCAGCAAGCAATCCGCGGCTTTGGTCGATTCAGGCGGGACGCCGGGTCGAGTGCGCCACGCTTTCGTCATCCAGACGGCCAGATGCTCCTGGCCACGCTCGTACCCGCCGGCCACGCCTTCGCCATCGCCGGACCGGGCCGCCGCGCGGGCCCCTGCCAGGACCCCGGCGGCGCACTGCCAGCGGGCCACCACCGGTGCTCGGTGCGGAAGACTGCCGGCAGGTGCTCCCGCCGGACAGTGCCGGCCCGCGCGGCGCCTCTCTGCATGGTTCGACTTGCTTGACCGGTTGTGGCCGAATAGCTACGTTTGGTGCTGTCCTTCGCGTCCGCACCTCGGCCCGCGAGCCGGCCGGGAGGCGGGCGCATCGTCGCGGCGGCTGGCCGGAAGAAGGAATCCGATGCCTGTCACACGTTCCCGAGCCCGACGATCCCTGGCCGGAGCCGCGGTCGTTGCCGCGGTGTCCGTGCTGGTCGGCGGCCTCACCGGGCCGGTGCCCAGCGCGGTCGCGGCCGCTCCGGCGGCGGCCGGGGCGGCCGCGGGCAGCGCGGGTGACCCGGGCGCGGGGCCGGCGGGGCGGCACCACGGCAGCCCGCTGCCCTCGACGTTCCAGTGGCGGTCCAGCGGCCCGCTGGTCAGCCCGAAGCCGGACGCCACCCACCCGATCGTGTCGGTGAAGGACCCGACCGTGGTGTTCTTCAAGAACCGCTGGAACGTCTACATGACGACCGCCAATACCGCCGGCAACTGGAGCCTGGCGTACACCAGCTTCCGCGACTGGTCGCACGCCCCGTCGGCGCCACAGTTCTTCCTGGACACCAACCCCGGGATCGGCACCGGCTTCCGGGCGGCGCCGCAGCTGATGTACTTCGCGCCGCAACACAAGTGGTACCTGATGTACGGGACCGGCGTGCCGTCGTATTCCACCGCCGACGACCCGACCAGGCCGGAGACGTGGAGCGCGACGCGCAACCTCATCGACGCCGAGCCGCCGCTCGTCACCCAGAACAAGGGGCCGAACGGGTTCTGGCTGGACTACTGGGTGATCTGCGACGCGG
>JBBWZH010000480.1:0-7446 GCA_039648995.1 Mycobacteriales bacterium | reverse complement strand
TCGCCACGGTCTGGCGCTGGCCGCCGGACAGGCTCGCCGCCAGTTGCCGCACCGAGTGGACCGTCCGGACCGACAGCGAGGCCAGCGCCCGCTGCGCGAGCTTCTCCATCGAGTTCTCGTCGAGCGTCCGCAGCCGGGTGACCTCCTCGCGGCCGAGGAACATGTTCTCGACGATGTCGAGGTTGTCGCAGAGCGCGAGATCCTGGTAGACGATCTCGATCCCGAGCAGCGCCGCGTCGCGTGGTCCGGAGACGCCGCGCGGCGTGCCGTCGAAGAGGAACTCGCCCGCGTCGGCGCGATGGATGCCGCCGATGCATTTGACCAGCGTCGTCTTGCCCGCGCCGTTGTCGCCGACGAGGGCGGTCACCTCCCCCGCGTTCGCGGCGAAGTCCACGGACGACAACACATGGACCGGACCGAACGACTTCTCGACACCCCGCAGCTCCAGCGTGGGCACGGTCGTCATGTCGCATCACCTGCTCTGTCGGGCGTGGGGCCGGGGCCTCGCGGCCCCGACCCCACGGATCGATGCGGGGTCACGGGCTCGTCTTGATGCCGTTGGCCGCGCACAGTTGCACGAGCGTCGGGGTCGGGCAGACCGCCGCGGCGGTCAGGTAGCCGTCGGTCACCGGCAGGGCCACGTTCGCCTTGGTGATCACGGTCGGGGTGGCCAGGAACGAGGGGACCGCGCGGCCGCTCGTCGGGTCCTTGATCGTCGCCGGCGCGGTGGGCTGCTGGCCGGTGAGGATCTCGCTGGCCAGCTTGACCGCCACGTCCGCCTCACCGGTGACCGGCTTGTAGACGGTGAAGCACTGGGTGCCGGACATGATGTTGTCCAGGCCACCGGCGGTGGCGTCCTGACCGGACACCGCGACCTGGCCCGCGAGGCCCTGGGACTTCAGCACGTTGACGACCGACTGCGCCATGGTGTCGTTGGCGACCATGACCGCGTTGAGGTCCGGATGCTGACCGAGCATCGTGGTGAAGACGGTCTGCGCGGTGGCGGCGTCCCAGTTGCCGCTCTGTTCGGCGAGCTTCGTCCAGCCCGGCTGCTTCGAGAGCACGGAGTTGTAGCCCTGCGCGAACAGGGTGGCGTTGTTGTCGGTCGCCAGCCCGTCGATGTCGACGTAGCTGACCGCGCTCTTGCCCTTCACCTGCGGGCACTGGGTCAGCGCGGTGCCCTGGTCCGCGCCGACCTTCACGTTGTCGTACGACACGTAGTACGACGCGGTGCCGCCTGCGGTCAGCCGGTCGTAGTCGATCGTGACGACGTTGTGCTGCTGGGCGAGCGCCTCGATGGCCTTGCCGGAGCCCGAATCCAGGTCCACCACCAGCAGCACGCCGACGCCGGCGTTGATGAGCGCCTGCGCCTGCGACTGCTGGGTGGTCGCGCTGCCGTTGGCGTTGTCCACGTAGCAGGTCAGCTTGTAGGCGATGCACTGCTTGCTGAGTTCGTTGGGGTCGGCGGAGACCCAGCGCGGCGAGGACGCCGTGTCGGGCAGCAGGATGCCCACTTTCGTGTTCGCGGGCGCGGCGGTGCCCGGGGAGCTGTTGTTGTTACCGCAGGCGGTCAGCCCGGCCACCAGCACGGCGGCGACTCCGGCCAGCGCCGCGACCGTTCGGCGTGTTACTCGCATCGGTGCGTCCTTCCTCATCGGAACAGCGGGACACCTCACACGCCAGCAGTCGCCAGCGCGGCAGTCATCGGTTCACATGCCTTCCGGGTGGGGGCCCCATACGACGGCGGCGGCGGCGAGGATCGTGTTGATCTCGTCGAGGTCGGCCGGGGCGAGGTCCACCGGAACGAACACTGAGGGCGGGAGAGTCATGGTTCACCTGCCTGTGGGCGGCGTATCCGCGGAGTGGTCAGCCAGCCGTCGACCACTTATCCACAGCGTTGTCTTCCGGCGACCGGGTGTCTGCGCGGCTGGCGCCCATCCGCGCTGCTGGCTGCCTGGCACGTCCCGTACCGGCTAGCTGCAAGACCGCCGACCCGGGGGCCGGGCAGTGGCCGGTAGCGGGCAGCCCGGGACTGCAGCCAGCCGGCAGCCAGGACGGCCGCTGGCTGCGCAGACCCGGCGCCGGCTGGGCGCGAGCCTTGCAGGGACGGTTCGGCGCGCCGCACGAGGCGGCGCCGGCGGCCGGCGAGGAGGGCGAGATGATGATGCATCCCAGAGCCCCGGAGACGACCACTGCTCGCCGCAGGCTGCGGCCGCTGGCGGCGTTGGCCGGTCTGCCGGTGGCGGCGCTGGTGCTGGCCGGCTGCGGATCGACCGGCACCGCATCCACCGCCGCCGGTTCGACGTCCGATATCTCGGGATCAGAAGCGCTTCAGCAGCAGTTCGTCCAGGTGGTCAAGCAGGTCGGCCCGTCCGTGGTTCTGGTCCAGACCGGTCAGGGGCTCGGCTCGGGGATCGTTTTCGACGCCCAGGGTGACATCGTCACCAACAACCACGTGGTGACCGGCGCCAGCGGCTTCCAGGTCGTGCTGGCGAACGGCAAGCGATACCCGGCGCGGCTGGTAGGCGCGTACGCGCCCGATGACCTGGCGGTGCTGCGCATCAATGCGCTGGGGCTGGCGCCGGCCGCGTTCGCCGACTCCAAGGCCCTGTCGGTCGGCGACCTCGCGCTGGCCATCGGCAACCCGCTGGGGCTGCAGAGCAGCGTCACCGAAGGGATCGTTTCCGCGCTGGGCCGCACCGTCAACGAGGACACCGGCGTCGCGCTGCCCAACGTGATCCAGACTTCCGCCGCGATCAACCCGGGCAACTCCGGCGGCGCGCTGGTCAACCTGCTCGGCCAGGTCATCGGCATCCCGACCCTGGCCGCCACCGACCCGCAGCTCGGCGGCGGGTCGGCGCCGGGCATCGGCTTCGCGATCCCCAGCAACATCGTCCGCAACATCGCCATCCAGCTCATCCAATCCGGGACCGTGACCAGCTCCAACCGCGGCTCCCTGGGCGTCCAGGTGGGCACGACCACCAGCAATGCGGTACTGGTCAGCCAGGTCCAGGCCGGCGGCCCAGCCGCCGAGGCCGGGATCCGCGTCGGGGACCTCATCACCTCGGTCAACGGCACCGCCACCCCCGACCCCACCACCCTCACCGACGTGCTCGCCGCGCTGAAGCCGGGCCGGGTCGTGATCGTGACGGTGACCCACGCCGACGGCGTCCGCCAGGCAGCGCAGGTCACCCTCGGCCAGACCCCCGCCTGAACGCCGACCGGAAGAAGACCGATGATCACCATGTCTGCGAGCCGGTGGAGCGCCGTGCACCGGACCGGGTCAGCCAAGTCGGGCCCAGCACCTGACCGCCCGGTGGCGCCGGTGCCACCGGCCCCGCCCACATGGCGGCGCTGGCTACTGGTCGCCGGGGTGCTGGTCACGGCGGCGCTGTTCGTGCTGCCGATTCCGCCCACCGGCAAGGCCACCCAGCTGAGCTACTCGCAGCTCAAGACCGACGTGGCCGCCGGGCAGGTCTCCTCCGTCGCGCTCGGCTCGGACGGCAGCATCTCGGGCAAGCTCACCAACGGCACCAGCTTCACCTCCAGCTACCCGCTCGGCCTGCAGGACCCCCAGTTCGCCCAACTGCTGGACCAGCACAAGGTGCAGGTCAGCACCCAGCCGGCGCGGACGTCGATCGGGTCGGTGCTGCTGAACCTGCTGCCGCTGGCCATCATCCTGGGGTTGTTCCTGTGGACGGGTCGGGCGGCGCGACGGCAGCTCGCCGGCCTTGGCGGTCTCGGCGGGATCGGACGGTCGCGGGGCAAGGTATTCGACACCGAGCGGCCCAGCACGACGTTCGCGGACGTGGCCGGCTACGCGGGCGCGAAGCAGGAGGTCACCGAGGTCGTCGACTTCCTCGAGCACCCGGATCGCTACCACCGGGCCGGCGCGGTCGGCCCGAAGGGGGTGCTGATGGTCGGCCCACCGGGCACCGGCAAGACCCTGCTGGCGCGGGCGGTGGCCGGCGAGGCGGGCGTGCCGTTCATCTCGGTGACCGGCTCCAGCTTCGTGGAGATGTTCGTCGGGGTCGGCGCCGCGCGGGTGCGCGACCTGTTCGCCGACGCCCGCCGGCGAGCACCCAGCATCATCTTCATCGACGAGATCGACGCGATCGGGCAGCGCCGCGGCGGGCAGGTCATCTCCAACGACGAGCGGGACCAGACCCTCAACCAGATGCTGGCCGAGATGGACGGGTTCGACCCGACCACCGGCGTGGTCGTGATAGCCGCGACCAACCGCCCCGAGGTGCTGGACCCCGCGCTGCTGCGCCCGGGCCGGTTCGACCGGCAGGTGGTGATCCCGCTGCCCACCCAGGCCGAACGCGGCGCCATCCTCGCGGTGCACAGCAAGGGCAAGCCGCTGGGCCCCGATGTCGATCTCGACGTGGTGGCGCGCGCCACCCCGGGCTTCTCCGGCGCCGATCTCGCCAGCGTGATCAACGAGGCCGCGATCTTCGCGGTCCGCGACGGCCGCCAGATCATCGCGGCGGTGGACTTCGCCGACGCCCGGGACCGCATCCTGCTCGGCCGCCGGGACAGCTCCAACGCCCTGCTGCCGGACGAGAAACACGCGGTGGCGGTGCACGAAGGCGGCCACGCGCTGGTGGCGGCGCTGTCGGAGCACGGGGACCCGGTCGCCAAGGTGACCATCCTGCCCGCCGGCCAGGCCCTCGGGGTGACCGAGCAGCTCCCGATCGACGAGCGGCACCTGCACACCGAGGGCTACCTGAAGGACTCCCTGGCCATCCGCATGGGCGGCCGGGCCGCCGAGCGGATCGTCTTCGGCGAGACCTCCACCGGCGCCGCCAGCGACCTGGCCGGTGCGACCGATCTGGCCACCAGGATGGTCCGCGAGTACGGCATGAGCACCGCGCTCGGCCCGGTCGGGTTCGCCGCCGACAGCCCGGCCTACCTGGGCGGTGCGGAGATCAGCAGCCGGCCGTACGCCGAGGCGACCCAGCGGGTGATCGACGAGGAGGTGGCTCAGTTGCTGCGCGAGGCCGAGCAGCGCGCCACCGCGACGCTCACCCGCCACCGCCACGCCCTGGACCGCCTCACCGAGCTACTGCTGGAACGGGAAACCATCGACGGCACCGACCTGGAGCAGATCCTCGGCCGCATCCCCGGCCGCCACTCCCACGGGTCAGCGGCCTGACGCGAACGCGGCGCTGGCTGGGTCAGCTACCTCTATGCCACGTCGCCCTGGAGCCGCCGGCCAGCCTGACGGCCAGGGCGCTGCCACCAGCTCACCGCGCCCCGCCGCTGGCACCTCCCCCAGCCGGGGGACGAATGGCCGCTGGCAACGATGGCGGCGCGCGGGACCAGCTGGGCTCGTCAACCAGCCACATTGCTGGTAAGCGCGGCATCGACACGGTCCGCGTCCTGGACGATGCTGGACGGATGGTTGAGACCCGGATGTCGATGTCTCCCGGGCGGCGTGCAGCCCCTGAGTCTCGTCACAACGAGCCCTGCCAAACCTGATCTTGTGTTGTCGGCTCACGACCTGACCGTCGCCGGCTCCCCGGGGCCTGATCCTCGACCGGACCGAGGCTGGGTGATGCTGCTGGCCGACCGCGGCCACCAAGGCGCCCGCGGCACCGTCCGCGTCATGTTCCGCGCCCGGAACCTGCCCGCTGGACCGACCGCGGTCAACACCGCCCACGTCCGCCTGCGCGCGCCCGGCGAACCTGCGGTAGAACTGGCGCCTGCTCCGCACGATCCGCAGCTGCCCACATCGCGTCACCGCCCTGGTAGCAGCGGTCCTGATTCCTGGAAACCGCCACCCGATCATGAGGTTGGAAACGGGCTCACCGCCATCCCTGCCGAGCTCACTCAGCGGCCGACATGCCGATCGACAAGGAGTTCTCGGTGAAAGGTGCAATGACCTCCGCGGTGGCCGCCGTCGCCTCGGTGGCTTTGCTCGGCGGGTGTACGACGGCCCACGATGCCCGGACGAAACAGTCTTCGTACACGCTGTCGACGCCGCCGGCAATGCCGCGGCAGGGCGAGCGACCGGCGTTGAGCACGACGAAGCCCGCCGAGCCAGTCAAGATCGCGATCATCGCGATTGAGAACAACCCGTTCTTCGCGCAGGTGAAGACCGGATATGACGCGGTCAAGCCCAAGATCGAAGCCGCCGGTGGCACAGTCGACTGGATCAACGCCGGTACCGACGTGACGGTCGACAGCGTCGGTGACGCGATCGACGCTGCCGTCGTCGACGGCTACGATGCCGTCGCCGCGCTGATGCCTGGCGACGGCATCTGTACCTCCGTCCGGCAGGCGACCGCCAAGGGCATGCTCGTAGCGGCCTACAACGGCAATGCGTCCTGCGCCCAGAGCTCAGGCGCTCTCTTCTTCCACGGCCAGGATCTCTCGGCTGCGGGTGTGCAGGCGGGGAGACTCATGTGCACTGCCACGAAGGGCCTCGCCAGCGCGAGCAAGCCCGGCGTCGTCGGCGTCGAGACCGAGTCGTTCACGTTCCAGGCGCTCGAAGAGCGCCGGCTCGGGTTCCTCGACGGACTCAAGCAGAACTGCCCGTGGGTGACCCAGTTCGGCGGTGGCACCGAATACCAAGGGACGACCGACCGGGTGGCGTCCGCGACACATGACTACATGACTTCCACGAACCTTGTCGGGATCTACGTGACCGGCGGCAACCCGCAGGTCGCGGCTCAGACCGTGGCGTCGGCGGGCAAGACCTCGACGGTCAAGGTAATCGGCTTCGACTTCACCCCGGAAAATGTGGACCAGATCAAGGCCGGCAACATGTACGCGGCCATCGGCCAGGACCCGTACGGCCAGTCCTACGACACGATCGTCTGGCTCTACAACGCGTTGGTCGACAGGCAGAAGCCGTCGCCCGACTACTTCATCCCAACGGCGGCCGTTGTCGGGACCCGGGCCAACATCACCAAAGTCTCGGCCGCGAAGTAGCCCGTCATATCTGTCGACACCAGATCGCGGTGGATACCGTCGGCGCTGCCCACGGTGCTCCGAACCGCGGCGTCAGGTGGGTTCGGCGGGAGCCGAGAGAGGGAACCCGACCTGCAATGTGGTGCCCTCACCCGGCGGGCTGTGCACGGTGATCGTTCCGTCGAGCGCCTGGACCCGGTCGGTAAGCCCGATCAGCCCGGAGCCGTTGGCCGGGTCTGCGCCGCCGATGCCGTCGTCGCGCACGGTCAGCCGCAATCGGCCGTCCACCACGTGGGCCGCAACCCATATGGCCGTGGCTCGCGCGTGTTTGGCGGCGTTGGTGAGCGCCTCTGCGACCACGTAGTAGGCCGCGACCTCGACATGGTCCGGGAGGCGGCCGATGAGGTTGATGTCGACTTCGACCGGAACCGGCGAGCGGCGGGCCAGCGCCTTGAGTGCTGGACCCAGGCCGCCTCTGGCAAGCAACGCCGGGTGAATGCCGCGGGAGATCTCCCGCAGGTCATCCAG
>JBBWZH010000453.1:0-12574 GCA_039648995.1 Mycobacteriales bacterium | reverse complement strand
TGGTGTAACGTTGCATCTATCGCTCGCTAAGGAGCCTTAGCCGGGGGTCTTCGGGCCCCCGGTATTTTCTATTGTCACGGGGGTGTGGTGATGCGGGTCGGCGCTGTCTTTCTCGACGCGGGCTATCTCTACGCCGCCGGCAGCGAGTTGCTGTTCGGCGCGGTGCACCGCCGGGGAAACCTGGTCTTCGAGGAGCCGGGGAAGTTCCTGGCCCACCTCGCCGACGTCGCCCGGATTGCTGTGACGCCGAGGAACTACGAATCCTGCGGACCTACTGGTACGACGGCGCCGCGAACGGCGTCGCCTCGCGGGCGCAGGCAGACATGGGCGAGCTGCCGCGGGTCAAGCTGCGCCTCGGGCGGCTGACCGGCACCGGCCAGAAGGGCGTGGATGGGCTGATCATCCTCGACATGATCAACCTAGCGGGCAACCGGGCTATCGACACGGCGATCGTGTTCAGCGGCGACGAGGATCTCCGCGAGGCGATGGTGCACGCACAGGGATACGGCGTGTCCGCCGTCCTTGTCGGACTCCCGGAGACCCCGCGTCAAGGCCAGTCGAGGCTGCTGATCCGCGAGGCCGACCACCATCTCGTGCTGCCGGTCGACCTGCTTGCTCGGCACCTGAGGCTGGCTTCTCCGGCGCCGGCGGGGAGTCAGGCCGCTGTGGAGTCGTCGGAATCCTCGTCGGCGGTCGAGGAGCAGCTGGTGACCGCCGCGGCTGCCGACGAGATCGAGGCCGCGATCCTCCAGTTGGCACACGCGGTCGTCTACGACCGGCGCTTCGCCGAGCGCGACGACCTGTTGGATTCCGAGCAGCCTGATCGGCTTACCCGCACGGCGGACCGCCTGCTGGTAGGGCGTTTGGCCGACCGCACCGGGGCGTTCCCGGTCGACCCCGCGGCGCTGCGGTCCGCACGTGCCGTATGCCTTCTGGTGGCGGCGCAGCGGTGGCCTGCCGGCGGCTGACCGGCGGCACACCGTACGCTCTGCTGCTATGGCACGTGTGCTTACCCCGCAGGCGGAGGACTTTCCGCGCTGGTACCAGGACGTCATCGCGAAAGCGGAGCTGGCCGACAACGGGCCGGTGCGCGGCACGATGGTCATCCGACCGTACGGGTACGCGCTGTGGGAGCGGATGCAGTCCGAAGTGGATGATCGGATCAAGGCGGCCGGCGCGGCGAACGCGTACTTCCCGTTGCTGATCCCGGAGTCGTACCTGCGCCGCGAGGCCGAGCACGTCGAGGGGTTCAGCCCGGAGCTGGCGGTTGTCACGCACGGCGGCGGCAAGCAGCTGGAGGAGCCGGCGGTGATCCGACCGACCTCTGAGACGATCATCAACAGCTACTTCGCCAAGTGGGTGCAGAGCTACCGCGACCTGCCGCTGCTGATCAACCAGTGGGCGAACGTGGTGCGCTGGGAGCTGCGGCCGCGGGTGTTCCTGCGTACCACCGAGTTCCTCTGGCAGGAGGGCCACACCGCGCACGCCGCCGAGGCGGACGCCCGCGACTACGCCCGCCGCATCCTGCTCGACGTCTACTCCGACTTCATGGTGGACGTGCTCGCGGTGCCGGTGGTGCTCGGCCGCAAGACCGCGCGGGAGCGGTTCGCCGGCGCCACGAACACGCTCACCTGCGAGGGCATGATGGGCGACGGCAAGGCGCTGCAGATGGGCACCAGCCACGAGCTCGGGCAGAACTTCGCCCGCGCCTTCGGCATCGAGTTCGTGGCGCCGAACAGCCAGCGCGAGTTCGTCTGGCAGACGTCCTGGGGCGCGTCCACCCGGATGGTCGGCGGGCTGATCATGGTGCACGGCGACGACGCCGGGCTGCGGGTGCCGCCGCGGCTGGCGCCGGTGCAGGTGGCGGTCGTCGCGGTCAAGGCGGAAGCGGTCGAGGCGGCCACCCGGGTCGCCGCCGACCTGCGCGCGGAGGGCGTCCGGGTCGAGGTGGACGGCCGCACCGACACGCCGTTCGGTCGACGGGTGGTCGACTGGGAGCTGAAAGGCGTTCCGGTCCGGGTCGAGCTGGGCCCGCGTGACCTGGCCGAGGACCAGGCCACGCTGGCCCGCCGGGTGCCCGGGAGCAAGGCGCAGGTGCCGCTGGTCGGGCTCGTCGAGGCTGTCCGCATCGCGCTGGTGGAGGACCAGGTCGCGCTGCTGGCCGACGCCGAGCAGCGGCGGGACGCCCGGATCGCGGACGTGAAGTCGGTGGACGAGGTCGCCGAGGCGTCCACCACCGGCTGGGCCCGCATCCCGTGGGCCGACCTCGGCACCGCGGGCGAGGCGAAGCTGGCGGAGCAGGCGGTCACCGTCCGCGCGCTGGTCCGGCCCGACGGCACCGTGCCCGACGCCGAGGACGAGCCCGACCTGCTCGCCTACTGCGCCCGCGCGTACTGAGCCGCCCCGGCCGGCCGGTCAGCTCTTCGTGCGGACCTCGTCGCCGACGACCTGGACAGCGAAGCTCGGCAGCGGCTTCGGCGCCGGGCCACCGAGCACCTGACCGGTGCCTGCGGCGAACCGGGACTGGTGGCACGGGCAGTCGAACTCGCTGCCGTCGCCGCTGACGGTCACCTGGCAGCCGGCGTGCGTACAGGTGCGGCTGAACGCGGCGAACGTGTCTCCGTTCACGTGCACCAGGTAGGCCGCGGTGCCGTCCGGCATGCTCACCGCGAGCGGCTTGCCGACGGGCACCTGGGAGACCTTGGCAAGCGCGGTCCCGGTCGGCGCGGCCGCGGTCGACTTCGCGGCACCGCTGGCGGTCGTGCTGGCCGCCCCGGTCGGTGCGGTGGACGGGGCCCGCGTGGGGCCGCCCGACGCGGTGGTCGTCGCGGGTGCCCCGCCGCGGGCCAGCCGGGCGAGCAGCGCGGTGGCGCCGGCGACCACGCCGGCCGTGGCGATCTGGGCCAGCACCGCGCGCCGGCTGCCGGCCGGTCCGCCGGGCGCGGCCCAGCGCTTCCAGGTGGCGTGCTGCAGCGATAGCACGGTTCCGCTGCCGTACCCGATCAGCGGCAGCCACGCGACGAAGACGAAGATGTCCGAGCCGTAGTAATAGGGCCGGGTCTGCCAGCTGACCGTGAGGTACAGCGACAGCGCGATCAGCGCGCCGCCGAGCGCGGCCAGCCGGACCCGGACGCCGAGCAGCACGGCGACACCGACCGCGATCTCGCCGAGCGCGATCAGCAGGCCGAACAGGTTCGCGTGGTCGGCGGCGAAGCCCAGGATCGGCCGCAGCGGGCTGGACTGCCGGAACGCGGCGATCTGCGCGGTGATCGAGGTCGGCGACTTCGGGTCGAAGAAAGCCCGGTCGGACAGCTTGTCGACGCCCGCGTAGGCGAAGGTGAAACCGAGGAACAGGCGCAGCGGCATGAGCAGCCAGCCGGGCTCCGCGGCGAGCCGGTCGAGCCGACCCGGCCGGGCATGACCCGCCCCGGCGCGATGCCCGCCACCGTGCCCGTCACCCGGGCCGGCTCCGTACGGCCCGCCTGGCCCGCCCGGGCCCGGGCCGTACCCCGATGGCCCGCCGGGGCCCGGTCCGTACCCGGATGGGCCGCCGGGCCCGCCGGGGCCCGGGCCGTATCCGGATGGGCCGCCTCGTCCAGCTCCGCCCCCCGACCTCGTACGCGGGTCCGCCGTCATCGAGCCTCCTGCTGTCTGGGTCATGGGCAGCTCTGGTAGACCGGACGCGGGCGCCCGGCTCCACCCATGATCCCGATACGGCCCGGCTGCCGGTTCGGTTCACCGCTGTACCTGTGAATCCGCTGGTCGGAACCGCCGGAGAAGCTGGCCGGACAGTGGAACCGGGCGAGTCGCGGCGGTGTATCTGGTGACGACGGCAGCGGGCCGGAAGCTCCGGCCGGAAGCGTCCGGCCGGAGGCTGATCAGCGGGGAGGCGGCGGCGCTCGCCCGCGACGGCCCCGATTCGGAGCGTGACGGTGGGCTCTGGCACAATGGCTACCCGAGTACCGGTGTGCCCCGGCCCCTCTCACCGCCGCGCGCCGCGTCCCTCCGGGCGACCGTTCCGCTGCCCCACGCGGGTGCCGGCCGCCCACCCCACCGACAAGTTGGAGCACCCGCACGTGGCAACGAAGATCAAGCTGATGCGCCTCGGCAAGATGCGCGAGCCGCACTACCGCATCGTGGTCGCCGACGCCCGCACCAAGCGCGACGGCCGGTCCATCGAGGCGATCGGCGAGTACCACCCGAAGTCCGACCCGTCCGTGATCCGGGTCGACTCTGACCGCGCTCAATACTGGCTCGGCGTCGGCGCGCAGCCGACCGAGGCCGTCGCCGCCATCTTCCGGGTCACCGGCGACTGGCAGCGGTTCAAGGGCCTGCCCGCGCCCGAGCCGATGAAGGTCGCCGCGCCCAAGGCCGACAAGAAGGCGGTCTTCGAGGCCGCGGCGAAGGACGGCGGGGGCGAGCCCCGGGCCGAGGCGACCACGCCGCGCAAGCGGCCGGCGAAGGCCGCGGCCGCACCGGCTACGCCGGCCGCACCGGCCGCGCCGGCCGAGGCGCCGGCGGCCGGCGGCGACACCGCGGAGTCCTAGGTGCTCGAAGCCGCGCTTGAGCATCTCGTGCGGGGCATCGTGGACCACCCGGACGACGTCCGCGTCGACCTGGTGACCTCGCGCCGGGGTCGCCGGCTGGAGGTGCGGGTGAATCCGGAGGATCTCGGCAAGGTCATCGGGCGCAGCGGCCGGACGGCGAAGGCGCTGCGCCAGGTGGTCGCCGGGATCGGTGGCCGGGGCGTGCGGGTCGACGTCGTCGATACCGACGACTGAGCCGCCGCCGGCTCCGATGGATCTCGTCATCGGCCGGATCGGGCGCCCCCACGGGGTGGCCGGCGACGTCACCGTGGCGGTACGCACCGACGATCCGGAGGGCTGGTTCGTGCCCGGCGCGGTGCTGCGCACCGATCCGGCCGAACTCGGCCCGCTGACCATCCAGGCTGTCCGATTCCGGTCGGGCGGCCTGATCGTGGCGTTCGCCGGGGTGGCCGACCGGAGCAGGGCGCAGGCGCTGGCCGGCGCCCTGCTGGTGGTCGACACCGCGTCGCTGCCCGATCTCACTGACCCGGACGAGTTCTACGATCACCAGCTGGTC
This sequence comes from Mycobacteriales bacterium, assembly GCA_039648995.1. Taxonomy (GTDB): domain Bacteria; phylum Actinomycetota; class Actinomycetes; order Mycobacteriales; family CADCTP01; genus JBBWZH01. The sequence continues at coordinate 7,471 of JBBWZH010000453.1, read as the reverse complement.
GGGCTGACCGCGGTGCTGCCGGACGGCACCGCGCTCGGTGCCGTGCACGAGGTGCTGCACCCGCCCGGCACCGACCTGCTCGCCGTCCGCGACGACGCCGGCGCCGAGCGCCTCATCCCGTTCGTCCGCGCCATCGTCCCCACCGTCGACCTGCCCGCGGGCCGGCTCGTCGTCGACCCACCCGACGGGCTGCTCGACCTGTGAGCCCGGCCAACGAGCCCGGCCCGACCACCGCCGGCCTGGCCGGCGCCGGCGATGCCGGGCCGGTGGCCGGTGGTCGCGCCGGTCCTGGCGGCGGTGAGGGCTCGGGGTCGGTGGCCGGTGGTGACGCCGGGTCGGTGGCCGGTGGTCGCGCGGGTGCTGCCGGTGGTGAGGGCTCGGGGTCGGTGGCCGGTGGTGACGCCGGGTCGGTGGCCGGTGGTCGCGCGGGTGCTGCCGGTGGTGAGGGTTCCGGGTCGGTGGCCGGTGGCGATGCCGGGTCGGTGGCCGGTGGCGGTGCCGGGCCGGAGGTGGACGGGGACGGACGCCGGGTCGCCGGCCGGGCGGAACGGTCCGGGCCCGGCACCCGGCCGGCGCTGCGCCTGGACGTGGTCACGATTTTTCCCGAGTACCTGGCGCCGCTGCGGCAGTCGCTTCTCGGCCGGGCGATCGAGCGGGGCCTGCTCGACCTGCGGGTGCATGACCTGCGGGAGTGGACGTCCGACCGGCACCGCACCGTCGACGACACCCCGTACGGCGGCGGCGCCGGGATGGTGATGAAGCCGGAGCCGTGGGGCGCCGCGCTGGACGCGCTCGCGCCGGCGGGCGGCCCCCAGCCGCGGCTGGTGCTGCCGACCCCGGCCGGTGTCCCGTTCACCCAGGCGCTCGCCGACGACCTGGCCACCGAGCCCTGGCTGCTGTTCGGATGCGGGCGGTACGAGGGCATCGACGACCGGGTGGTGCGGTACGCGGCCGAGCGGATGCGGGTGGACGAAGTCTCGATAGGCGACTACGTGCTGGCCGGCGGGGAGGCCGCGGTGCTGGTGATCGTGGAGGCGGTGGCCCGGCTGAGGCCCGGCGTGCTCGGCAATCCGGAGTCGCTGACCGAGGAGTCGCACGCCGAGGGGCTCCTGGAGTACCCGGTGTTCACCAAGCCGGCGTTGTGGCGCGGATACGAAGTGCCGCCGGTGCTGCTGTCCGGCGACCACGGCGCGGTGGCCCGGTGGCGCCGGGCCGAGTCACTCCGCCGCACCGCCGCCCGCCGCCCCGACCTGCTGCCGCCGGCGGCCGAGGGCGCCCGCGCCGAACCCGCGAGTGAGCACATCCGCGCCGAGTGAGCACCCGGGTTGGCTGCCGGCTCTCCGGCGGCTGGGCGGGGGGCGGTTTCGCGTTCGGTCCGACGGTGTGGCACGCTGGACGGGTTGTCACAGGCCATACACGCCTGCGCGCACCCCCACCATCACCCCTGGCGCGTCACCACGCCCGTCGTACGAGGAAAGCGAAGACCGCGATGAACACCCTGGACGCCTTGGACGCCGCGTCGCTGCGGGACGACATCCCGGACTTCCGCCCCGGCGACACTCTCAAGGTCCACGTCCGCGTCGTTGAGGGCACCCGGGAGCGGATCCAGGTCTTCCAGGGTGTCGTGATCCGGCGGCAGGGCGGTGGCATCCGCGAGACGTTCACCGTGCGGAAGGTCAGCTTCGGCGTCGGCGTCGAGCGCACGTTCCCGGTGCACACCCCGATCATCGCCAAGATCGAGGTGGTGACCCGCGGCGACGTCCGGCGGGCCAAGCTCTACTACCTGCGTGAGCTGCGCGGCAAGAAGGCCAAGATCAAGGAGCGGCGGGAGAACGTAGCCCGCTAGGCGCCTGCGGACGCGACGAAGGGCCGGCAGTGTGCCGGCCCTTCTCGATGTCCCGGACTCAGGACGGGACGCAGTTGCGTACCACCTTCTGCTGCGCGTCGACCACCGCGGTCATCAGTCTCGGGTCGTCGTAGGTGTGGCTATCCGCCCGCAGCCGCACGAACCCGATCGCGACCACCAGGTCGTTCACCGGCTGGCTCAACTCCGCTGAGGTGCGCAGGCCGATCAGCCTCCTCTGCTGCGCGGTGAGCACCTTGTTGTCCGGGTCCGGCACCGCTCTCGCGCCGGCCAGCCGGGTGCCGATATCGCCGACCGCGAGCAGCGCCGGCGCGGCGTCGTGGCAGGTGCCGGTACGGAACTCGTCCGGGTTGGGCCGGACGAACGCGGGCTTGGCCGGCCCACTGCACGCGCTCAGCAGCGCGGCGGTGGCCAGGCTCAGCGCGGCGGCACTCGCCGCGCGGGTGGTGATCGTCACGTGCGCCTCCGAAGTGACAGTCAGCGGGTGGGTTGCCGTGGTTGGCGCCGGGCCGGCCGTCACGCGCCGGCCCGGCGCCCCTATCGGAGGGCCGTCAGTTGGTGTTGACGGCCTTGTTGCTGGGCAGCGCCATGTACGGGAACGCCGTCCGGAACGGCACGTCGTTCGCGTCGACGCCGTCACCGAGGCCGGCCACCGCGGCCGGGGTCCCCGGTAGCAGCACGCCCTCGGCGGCCTGGACGGTGATGTCCAGAACGTCGTCGGTCAGCCGGCGGCCGTTCGGGAAGCCGGCCAGGTCACCCGCGAGCACGCCGAGTCGCTTCGGGTTCGCCGACGGCGGCACGGCCATGTTCAGCCGCAGTTCCTCGGCCGGCCGGAAGTTCGCCGGGGTGACGTCGGCGTTCAGGATCTGCGAGTTCAGGTCCGCCTTGACCGGGCCGTTGGCCTTCGCCACGCCGGTCAGGAAGACCTCGACCAGGTCGTTCCGCGGGGTCGCCGGCGCCGGGATGCCGTACAGCGACTGGATGAGCTGCGGGACGATCGGCTTGGTGACGTTGTTCAGGAACTGTGCGTCGTGCTTCGGCGGGCTGGCGTTGAACCGGTCCTTGTCGGCCAGCGGGTTCACGACCTCGTTCACCAGCGGCATACCGAGGCGGGAGACCTGGGTCAGGCTGCCGACGTTGCGCTGCGAGCCGTCCTGCCGGAAGACCTCGTACCGCGGCCGGGACGTGGTGCTCCAGAGACCGATCACCGGGTTGCGGGTCGGGTTGCCCTTGAGCGCCAGCGCGGACTTCGGCACCTGCAGCGCGATCGTGTTGACGTTGTAGCCGGTCAGCGTGTCCTGCCCGACCTCGGACAGGTTGCCGCCGTACAGCAGGTCGAACACGCGCAGGTCGAGGAAGAACGACTCGTCGGCCTGCCCGGCGAACGACTTGCCGCCGCCCGGCACGCCAGTGATCGCCTGGTTGGACAGCGTCCCGTAGTTCGGCATCGACGCCGCGCCGGTGTTGGACGGTGCCACCGGGGCGCCGTTCACCAGGGTCGTGGTCCGGCCCCACTTGTCGGTGACCTCCAGCCGGTAGGTCTGCCGGAAGTTGAGGTCGGGGTCGTCCAGCGAGGTGACGACGCCGGTGTTGTAAAGGAACGTCTGCCGGTTGCGGTAGCTGTTGGTGAACCACCAGCGGTAGGTCAGGTCCTCCTTCGCGTCACCGTCGTTGTCGATCTTGATCTCGTAGGCGGTCTTCTCCGCGAACGGGTAGTAGTTCGGCCCCCCGTTCGGCTCCTCCAGCGGAATCCAGTTCGCGATCAGCGTCACCGTGTCCGGCTTGTCCGGGCTGACGAACGCGTAGACGTCGGTGTTGTCCAGCTGCGGCTCGCCGGCGATCAGCGGCGCCTCCCGGTGGCTGGACGCGTTACCGAGACCCGGCGCGAGCGCGGATGCCGCGAGCGCGGCCGTGACGGCCGCGATCGCCGCGACCCGGCGCCCGCGCAGTGGGCGAGGCAGTGCCATGTGTCCCCCTCATCAGGTGGGTACGCGAAGTCCGGCGGAAACTGCCGGGCGCCACATCGGCCCGCCGGGAGGACCGCACCGGGTCCTCGCCCCTCCATTCGCCCCGGGCCGCACCCCGGATTGCCTCCCTCCGCCTCATTCCCGCTGGCCCGTCCTGTCTTGATTCCGCCGGGCCGGCGGGCTGGCGGGCTGGCGGCCCGGCTCTCGGCTGTCCGCCCGCCGGCCGGCCGCCCGCCGGCGCGGCTGCTCGGCCGCGCGCTGCTTGGACGCCGCCGCCAACGCCGCCCGCGCCAGATACGCGCCCCCGACCCACCGTCCACCGGGCCCGCCTCAGCCGAGCCCGCCTCGGCCGGGCCGCCGGGCCGGCCTCGGCCGGGCCGGCGGGCCGGCCTCGGCCGGGCCGGCGGGCCGGCTCTTGGCCGTCCACCGGGCCTGCCTGCGCCGAGCCCGCCTCGGCCGGGCCGGCGGGCCGGCTCTCGGCTGTCCGGATGCCGACGCCGTCGCCGTCGCCGAACGATGTGGGGTCGGCCGTCTCGCGACCGCCCCGGCCGGCTGGAGGGCGCCGTGGCACCGATCCCGGCGTGCGCCACCGGACGGTGCTTCCCCCGACTGTGTGGCTCGGGCCACCGGACTGGTTGGTGTGCATGGGCTGGCTGGTATCCGGCCCCGGACGGACGGGCGCCGTCGGGCGTCGTCGGCGGCGGGACGGGGGGGCCGGGCTGGTCTGGACGGGGGCGGGCGAACCGGGGGGCGGGCGGCTGCGAACCCACGGTGTGACCCCGTCCGGGCTCGGCCCGGCCGCACCGTTCAGGAGGCACCGTGCCACAGGCGCCGAGCTCAACCCGTCCCGCTCGTACGGCCGGCGCTGCCGAGCCGGCGCGGCCCCGCGGCCGGCTCCGGCCGGTACTGGCCGCCGTGGCCGTGCTCGCGCTGGCCGCCGCCGCGGTGCTGGCCGGCGCCGTGCTGCTCCGGCCGTCCGGGCCGGACCGCTCCGCCGCCGGCACCAGGTACGGCTCGCCGGCGCTGCTGTCCAACAGCCGGGCGGACGGGGTGCCGGCCGGCTCCGCGGCCGCGCTGGGCACGAACATCGCCGCCGCGCAGCGCCGGCTGGCCCGCGTGCACGGCGACTGGGCAACGTGGGCTGAGCTCAGCGTGGCGTACGTCCAGCAGGCCCGGCTGACAGCCGACCCGTCCTACTACCCGAAGGCCGCGGGCGCTGTCCGCACGTCGTTCGAGGTCCACCCGAAGGGAAATTTCCTTGCCCTCATCGGGCAGGGCGCGCTCGCCGCGGCCCGGCACGACTTCGTGGCGGCGCTGACGGCGGGGCAGCGCGCGGCCGCCATCGACCCCTACTCGGCCGCGGCGCAGGGCGTCATCACCGACGCGCTGATCGAACTCGGCCGGTATGACGACGCCTGGGTGGCGGTGCAGCGGATGGTCGATCTGCGCCCGGACACCGGCTCGCTGGCCCGCGCCTCCTACGCCGCCGAGCTGCGTGGCGACGCGACCCGGGCAAGGCAGCTGCTGACCGACGCCCTGCAGCTGGCACCGTCCCCTGTGGACGCTGGCTTCGCCTGCTACTACCTCGGCGAGTTGGCCTGGAACAACAACGACCTGGCGGCCGCCGCCGGTTGGTACGAAGAGGGGTTGCGCCGGGCGCCGGACTACCTGCCGCTGCTCTCCGGTCGTGCCCGGGTCGCGGCGGCGCAGGGACGGTACGCCGCCGCGGTGGCGGGCTACCGGACGCTGGTCGTCCGGCAACCGCAGCCGAGCTACCTGATCGAGTACGGCGACCTGCTCGCGGCGCACGGCGACATGACCGGCGCGGCCGCCCAATACGCGGTGGTGCGGACCGAGGAGAGACTGTTCGTCGCGCAGGGCGTGAACGTCGACCTGGAGCTGGCACTGTTCGACGCCGACCACGGCCAACCGGCCCGCGCGCTCGCCGAGGCGAAAGCGGAGTACGCGGTGCGCCACCCGGTCGCCGTCGAGGACGGCCTGGCGTGGGCATTGCACATGAACGGCCGGGACGCCGAGGCCCTCCCGCACGCTCGGGCCGCCGTCCGGCTGGGCACCCACAGCGCACCTTTCCGCTACCACCTCGGGATGATCGAGGCCGCGGTCGGCGACAGGGCCGCCGCCCGCCGCGACCTGGCCGAGGCGCTGAGGCTGAACGCACACTTCTCGCCGCTCGCCGCGCCGCTGGCCCGGACCGCGCTGCGCCAGCTCGGCGGTACCCGGTGACCCGGCCACGGCTCGGGCGTCCGGCCCGGCCGGCCGACCGCGCGACATCCCGGCCACGCCCCCGCACCGGCCGGCCGGCGGGTATCGCCCAGCCTGCGGGTGTGGTCGGGCCTGCGGGTGTGGTCGGGCCTGCGGGTGTGGTCGGGCCTGCTGGGGCGGCGGCCGGTGTCGCCGGTGCGCGGCCGGCGGCCGTCCGGGCTGGGATTGCCGGCCCGGGGGTTCGGTTCGCCGTCCGGTGCCGTGCCGGGCAGCGTGACGGTGAGGCCGGGCGGACCACGCCGACGGACCGTCTCGACGGTCTGGGTCGGCGGTCGGCTCTGGCCGGTGGGGTCGCGCGTCCGGCTCGGTCGTCCGCGCGGGCGGACGGCTCCGGCCGTCCGACTGCGACTGTCCACAGGCGACTGGCGTTCCGGTCCGCCGCTGTCCTGCTCGGCCTGGTTGGCGCGGCGGCCGTGTCGCTCGCCGTCGCCGCGCCCGCGTCGGCGCACCCGCTGGGCAACTTCACCGTGAACCAGTACAGCGGGCTGCGGGTGCAGCCGACCGCGGTGCTGGTGGACTACGTGTTGGATCTGGCCGAGATCCCCACCTTCCAGACCCGGTCGGAAGTGGACAGCAACGGCGACGGCGTGCTGGCGCCATCCGAACGCGACAGCTGGCAGGCCGCGGCGTGCGCCCGGGCGGCCGGCCAGGCCCGCTTGACGGTCGATGGCCGGGCCGTCACGGTCGCCGTGGTCGCCAGCACGCTGACCTTCCCGCCCGGTGCCGCGGGCCTCGACACCCTGCGGCTGGACTGCACGCTGCGCGCGGCCGTCGCGGTTGACCGGCCCCGGCAGCTGTCCTACCGGATCACCGGTTACCTGGACCGGGTTGGTTGGCGGGAGATCACCGCGGTCGGTGACGGCACGACGTTGACCGGCTCGACGGTGCCGGTGGCGAGCCGCAGCAACCGGCTGACCGCGTATCCGGCCGACCTGCTCAGCGCCCCGCTGGACGTCCGCGGCGCCGATCTCGCGGCCCGCCCCGGCGGCACCGCTGCCGCGGGGGTGGTTGCCCCGGCCGGGCCGACGGCGCCACTCGCTCGTGGTGTGGACCGGGTCACCTCCGCGTTCACCAGCCTGGTCGCCCGCCGGCACCTGACCGTCGCGTTCGGACTCATCGCGGTCCTGCTGTCGGTGCTGCTGGGTGGCATGCACGCCTTCGCCCCGGGCCACGGCAAGACAGTGATGGCCGCGTTTCTCGTGGGCGGCCGTGGCACGCTGCGCCAGGCTCTGACGATCGGGCTGACCGTGACCGCCACCCACACCGCAGGCGTCCTGGTGCTGGGTGCCGTGCTGACCACATCGGTCGCGCTTGCCCCGCAGACGCTGTACCCGTGGCTGGGTGTCGCAAGTGGACT
>JBBWZH010000429.1:0-4779 GCA_039648995.1 Mycobacteriales bacterium | reverse complement strand
GCGACCTGTCTGAGCCCCAGCGAGGCCGAGACCAGCACCAGTTCGGCGGCGCCTATCAGGTCGGCCGGGATCATCAGCTCACTGGCGTCGTGGTGCCGAACCTCGAAGCTGGCCGCGTCCAGCGCGTGATCCAACTCGGCAGTCGTGCTGCCGGGCTCAGCGACGACGAGTGCGACCCTGGCCGTCATCGGTCTCTCCTTCCGTCGCGTCCCCCGCGGTGCCGCACCATCTAGGGCCGGCGCATAACCAGCGTGTTGCGGTTATGTCCGTCGGTGCGGTCGTAGCTGAAGTCGTCCACCCCGGACATCGCCAGGAACAGGCCGAAGCCGCCCTCGCGGCCGTCCGCCTGCGCCGCCAGCCGGGGCCGCGGGTCGTGCGTGGTCGGGTCGAAGGCCGGCGCGTCGTCCACGATGCGCAGCCAGACCCGGTCACCCTCGGTGCCGCCCTCCAGCCGGACCGGGCCGGGCTGGCCGCGGTAGCCGTGCAGCACGATGTTCGTCACGATCTCATCCACCGCCAGCCGCAGCCGGTACGACTGCCGCTCGGTCAGCCCGCCCTGCTCGCTGAGCGCCTGCACGAAGCCGGCGACCTCGGAGCCGGCGGCGGTGGTGGCCCGCACCGTCAACCGCTCGACCATGGCCGGTCATCACACGTCCGCCGGGTCCTGCATGGTGACGCTGCGATCCAAGCCGGTCAGCTGGATCGTCTCCGCCACCTCCCGCTTGGTCCCGACCAGGACGATCTCGACGCCGGGGCCGAACTTCTGGTGCGCGAAGACCAGGCAGCGCAGCCCGGCCGAGGAGAGGTAGTCGAGCCGGTCCATCAGCAGCACCAGCCGGTCAACCGGATGCTGCGCGGCCTGGCCGATCATCTCGTTCAGGGTCGGCGCGGAACCTGAGTCCAGCTCTCCGGTGAGCCGGATCGTGACGGTCCGCGCGTCGTCGTCGGCCTGGATCTTGGCCTGGAACTTCATGGTCTTCCTCCGTGTGTCCGGGCTGGTCAGGTCGTCCGGGCTGGTCAGGTCGTCCGGGCTGGTAGGGGGCTTGTCGAGGGCGGTGGGACGGGCCGGTCGGCCGGTCAGTCCGCGGGCAGGGCCACCAGCAGCACGGTGGATCGGGCGCCGACCAGCAGGTGGTCGGGGTCGGTCAGCACCGGCTCGTCGCCCGGGGCGTAGGCGTCGTCCGGGGACGGCGCCCCGGTGTTGGCGAAGACGTGCCAGCGCAGCCCGGGCGGCGGCGCCGGCGGCTGCACCTCGTGCGTGTCCCAGTGGCTGTTCGCGACCAGGTAGACGCAGTCCCGCGTGGGGCAGGCGTCGTCGCACTCGTAGAACATCACCGCGAGCAGCTGGTTGTCCGGCGACCAGTCCGGCTCGTACGGCCGCACCCCGTGCCAGCTCACGTCCGGCAGGTGGCCGAAGCCGTCGCGCTGCCGGCCCGTCGGGTGCACCCGCCGGCGCAGCGCCGGGTGTGCCCGCCGGAACGCGATCGCCAGCCGGGTGAACCGGACCAGGTCGGCGTTCCGCTCAGCGAGTTGCCAGTCGAACCAGAAGTCCGGGTCGTCCTGGCAGTACGCGTTGTTGTTGCCGTGCTGGGTGCGCGCCATCTCGTCGCCGGCCAGCAGCATCGGCACGCCGTGGCTGGACAGCAGGAGCAGCAGCGCGTTGCGCATCTGCTGGCGGCGCAGCGCGAGCGTCGCGGCGTCGTCGGTATGCCCCTCGGCCCCGCAGTTCCAGGAATTGTTTCCGTTGTCGCCGTCCTGGTTGCGCTCACCGTTCGCGTCGTTGTGTTTGTCGTTGTACGAGACGAGGTCGGCGAGCGAGAACCCGTCGTGCGCGGTGACGAAGTTGACCGAGGCGGCCGGGCCGCGGTGGCCGTAGAGGTCCGGCGAGCCGACCAGACCGGACGCCATCTCGCCGATCGTGCCCTGGTCGCCCTTCAGGAAGCGGCGCAACGTGTCCCGGTAGCGGCCGTTCCATTCCGACCAGCGGAAGTATCCGGGAAACCGTCCCACCTGGTAGAGACCGCCCGCGTCCCAGGCCTCGGCAACCAGCTTGCAGTCCCGAAGAACGGGATCGTGCGCGAGGGACTCGATGAGCGGTGGGTTGGCCAGCGGAGTGCCGTCCGGAGCGCGGTCGAGGATCGCCGCGAGGTCGAACCGGAACCCGTCGATGTGGTATTCGATAGCCCAGTACCGCAGGCAGTCGAGGACGAATCCACGCACTACCGGGTCGTTGCAGTTGACCGTGTTACCGGTGCCGCTGAAATTGTAGTAGTAGCCGTCCGGGGTCAGCATGTAGTAGGTGCGGTTGTCCAGCCCGCGGAACGAGATCGTCGGGCCGAGTTCGTTGCCTTCCGCGGTGTGGTTGAAGACGACGTCGAGCATGACCTCGATGCCGGCGGCGTGCAGCTTTTTCACCAGGTTCTTCAGCTCGTCGACCTGCATTCCGTAGCGGCCGGTGGCGGCGTAGGACGCCTTCGGCGCGAAGAACGAGACCGTGCTGTAGCCCCAGAAGTTCAGCAGCCGGTTCCCGGTGACCGGGTTGACCCGGATGTTCTCGCACTCGTCGAACTCGAAGATCGGCATCAGCTCGACGCAGTTGACCCCGAGTTCGCGCAGGTACGGGATTTTCTCGGCCAGCCCGGCGAAGGTGCCGCCGGCGGCGACGCCGGACGACGGGTGCCGGGTGTAGCCGCGGACGTGCAGCTCGTAGATGACCAGGTCCTCGGTGGGCAGCCGCAGCGGCCGGTCGCCCTCCCAGTCGAAGTCCTCCATCGGCAGCCGGGCCCGGTAGACGTACCGGTCGAAGTAGTCCGGCGGGACGCCCCACTCGGCCCGGCCGCCGATCATCTTGGCGTACGGGTCCGACAGCACCCGGTCCGGGTTGAACCGGTCGCCCACCCCGGGCGGCTGAGGGCCGGTGGCCCGGTAGCCGTACTCGATCTCGTCGGAGTCCAGCCCGAAGACCGTCATCGCGAACACGCCGCCGATGCGGAACTCCGGCGGGAACGGCAACTCGGCGAACGGCTCCGACTGACCGATCTTGAACAGCACCAGGGTCATCGCGGTGGCCCGGTTGGAGTAGACCGAGAAGTTGACCCCGCCGGGCACCCGGGTCGCGCCGAACGGGACCGGGCGCCCGGGCCGCACACCGAGACCGGCGATGGTCGAGGTCGGGTTGCCGTCGATGCGCTCAAGCGAGGACAAGCTCACTGTGCCGCTCCTCTCGCCGGTCGCTCATGGTTCGAGGTCCACCAGGGCGGCCTCGACGGACTCCGCCACGGTGAAGAAGTCGAGGAATCCGGTGGCCGCCATGACCTCGCGGATCATCGGCGGGATGCCGGCCAGCGCCAGCGCGGCGCCGGCGTCGCGGGCCTGCCGGTAGACCAGCAGCAGCACCCGTAACCCCGCGCTGGACATGTATGACATCCGGCTCAGGTCCAGCAGTACCGGCCCGCCGGAGCTGGCCAGCTGGGCGAGCTCCTCCCGGGAGGCCGGGGCGGTGACGCTGTCGAGTTCACCGTCCAGCTCGACGACGGTCACCGATCCACGCATGTACTTCGCGATCTGCATGTCGACATCTCCAAGCGGCTCAGTCGCTGACCGGGGCCAGATAGGCCTTGACCGTCAGATCGGCGTCGGAATCGGGCAGCTTCACGGTCAGCGCATCCGCGTCGAACGCGCCATGCGGCCGGCCGTCCACCTCGACCCACTCCAGCCGCACCCGGCCGGGCGGCAGCGCGTCCGGGCTGACCCGCAGGGTGCGCTCGCCGTTGGCGTCGCGGAACGCGTCCGGGCGGGACCGGAACCAGAGCGTGATCGGGTCACCGGTGAGCAGCAGTCGCGTGTAGACGGTCGACAGGAAGCACAGCTCGGACGAGTGGTACATGCTCATCGAGTGGCTGCCCTTGAGCCGCTCGGTGCCCAGCAGGTAGGGGAACCCGGAGGCGAGCACGTTGAAGTAGACGCCGCCCTCGTCGTGGTCCAGGAAGAACGCGTTGTAGAAGGCGGCCGCCTCCCGGGCGTGCCGGCGGAAGTCGGCGTCGCCGTTCTGGCCGGCCAGGATCAGGTAGGCCAGGATCGCCTGCTCCTGCTGCCACCAGGCCTTGCGGTCGTGCCAGACGAACTTGTACGCGTCGCCACCCTGGGCCCGGCCGCGCTCGACGACGTCGTACCAGCCGCCGCGGCGCCGGTCGCTGCCGACGTCGGGCATCGCTCGGCCGATCCGCTCGGCCAGGTCGCGGTAGCTGTCCTTGGGCGTGATCGCCTGCATCCGCATCAGGTTCCAGGCGATCTTCAGGTTGTGCCCGACGACCGCGCGGTTCTGCTGCCAGCCCCAGGCCCGGTCCGGCGCCCAGTCGGCCATGAACCGCTCCTGCACGAACGGGCTGGCCGGGTCCGGGAAGTGCTTGACGATCAGGTCAAACGTTTCTTCCAGCATCTTCGCGTGCCGCGGGTCGCCGGTGGCCAGGTACAGGTTGAACAGGTACGCCGGGGCGTGGTCGCCGACCGAGTTCCAGTTCTTGCGGGACTGGTTGGCGCCCAGCGACTCGTGGTGCGGGCTGAGCAGGATCGGGTCGATGTGCGAGAAGTAGCCGCCGCGCTCGTTGTCCTTGTAGTACCGGTCGAACAGGCGCAGCGTCGAGGAGATGTCGGCGGCGATCCGCGGGTCGCCGGTGACCCGGTAGGTCTGGGTCGGGCCGGCCAGCGCGTAGATCTGCTCGTACATCGGGACGGCGTCGTAGTCGTCGCCGAACTCGGAGGTGAACAGCTTGCGCTCGC
>JBBWZH010000371.1:0-5166 GCA_039648995.1 Mycobacteriales bacterium | reverse complement strand
GGGGAGGCAAGGAGACGTGCCGAGGGCTGTGCATAACGTGGCACACGCTGTGGACGGCGGCCGAGAACCTGTGCAGAACGGGGCTCGCGCTGTGGACCGCCTGTGGAGAACGTCAGCCGCGGGCGCGCGGGTGCGCGGTCACGTAGACCTCGCGGAGCCGGTCCACGGTGACCAGCGTGTAGACCTGCGTCGTCGTCACCGAGGCGTGGCCGAGCAACTCCTGCACCACCCGGACGTCGGCGCCGCCGTCGAGCAGGTGCGTGGCGAACGAGTGCCGCAGCGTGTGCGGCGAGATCGTGATGGCGAGGCCGGCCTTCTCGGCCGCCGACCGGAGGATCACCCAGGCGCTCTGCCGGGACAGCGGGCCGCCGCGGGCGTTCAGGAACAGCCGCGGCGTGCCGCGGCCGGCCGCGGCCAGCGCCGGCCGGGCCCGCACCAGGTAGTCGTCCACCGCCCGCAGCGCGTACGAGCCGATCGGCACCAGCCGCTGCCGGCCGCCCTTGCCGTGCAGGGTGACCGTCGCCGCCGCGCGGTCCAGGTCGTCGATGTCCAGCCCGACCGCCTCGGAGATCCGCGCGCCGGTGCCGTACAGCACCTCCAGCAGGGCGCGGTCCCGCAGTGCCAGCGGAGTCTGGTCGAAGCCGGCCGCCTCCAGCAGCCGCTCCACCTGGTCGACCGATATCGCCTTCGGCAGGCGGCGCGGCAGCGCGGGCGGGCTCACCGCGCGGGCGACATCCGTCCCGACGATCCGTTCCCGGGCGGCGAAGCGGTGCAGGCCGCGGACGGCCACCACCGCCCGGGCGGCCGAGGACGCCGACAGGGGCGGGTGCTCCGGGTCGCCGGCCCGCAGCCAGGCCAGGAACTCCGACACCTCCTGCTCGGTGATCGCGCCGAACCCGACCCGGTTCAGGGCCGCCAGGTAGCCGAGGTACCGGCGCAGATCGCGCCGGTACGACAGCACGGTGTTCGCCGCCATCCCCCGCTCGCCGCCGAGGTGGTCGAGGTAGCCGCGCACCACCGTCTCCGGATGATCCGCCGGCCGCGGGCCGGATCCATCCTCCAGCTCCCCACCGCCCGTGCCGGCCGCGCCCTCTGGGGCGGCCCGGGGGTCGGGGGGCGGGGTGGCGTGCGGCGGCGGGCGGGTGGTGGTCAGGTGCCGGCTCCGGCGCGGCGGTCCGGGAGGTCCAGGGCGGTGCTGATCGGGACGGCGGTGAGCCCGTGGGCGTCGGCGACCGCGGCGTTGGTGAGACGGCCGGCGACGGTGTTCACACCGAGCGCCAGCACGCGGTCGCGGGCGGCGGCGGCGCGCAGGCCGTCCCGGGCCAGCTCCAGAACGTAGGGCAGGGTGACATTGGTGAGCGCGTAGGTAGAGGTGTGTGGCACCGCGCCGGGCATGTTCGCGACGCAGTAGAAGACCGAGTTCGCGACCGTGAACGTCGGCGCCGAGTGCGTTGTCGGCCGGGTCGACTCGAAGCAGCCGCCCTGGTCGACCGAGATGTCGACCAGCACCGAGCCCGCCTGCATCCGGCTCACCAGTTCGTCGGACACCAGCGTCGGCGCCTTCGCCCCCGGCACCAGCACCGCGCCGATCACCATGTCCGCGTCCAGGCAGGCCCGCTCGATCTCGTACGCGTTGGACGCGACGGTCTGCAGATGACCCTGGTAGATCTTGTCGGCGGCGCGCAGCTTGTCGATGTTCTTGTCCAGGAGCAGCACCTCGGCCTGCATGCCGAGCGCGATCGCGGCCGCGTTCATGCCCGACACGCCGGCGCCGAGCACGACCACCTTCGCCGCGTACACCCCGGAGACGCCGCCCATGAGCACGCCACGGCCGCCCTGCGCCCGCTCCAGGCAGTGCGCGCCGACCTGCGGCGCCATCCGGCCGGCCACCTCGGACATCGGCGCGAGCAACGGAAGCGACCCGTCCGGCAATTGCACGGTCTCGTAGGCGACCGCGTCGATGCCGGCGGCGAGCAGCGCGTCGGTGCAATCCCGGGACGCGGCCAGGTGCAGGTAGGTGAACAGGGTCTGCCCGGACCGCATCCGGTGGTACTCCTCGGCCACCGGCTCCTTCACCTTGAGGACAAGGTCGGCCTCGGCCCACACGTCGTCGGCCGCGCCAAGGATCTGCGCGCCGGCGTTGGCGAACGTCTCATCCGGCAGCGCCGACCCGACACCGGCGTCCTTCTCCACGTACACCTGGTGGCCGGCCCGACTCAGCTCGTTGACCCCGGCCGGGGTGATGGCGACGCGGTATTCGTTGTCCTTGACCTCGCGGGGGATTCCGACCTTCACCCGGCGCACCCTTCCCGTGGATGCGGCCCCACCAGCGCCGTTGCCGGTACGGTCCGCGGCTCGCAGCCGCCGAGTGTAGGTCGGGCGGCGGATTGACATAAGTACCGCCACCGCGCAGCGACAGTCCGTCCACCTGCGGCCGACGGGCCGGCACCGCCGGCCCGGCTAATTCCCGCGCCGGTCGTCGCCGCCGCGCGTCCGGCGCCCACGGGGTTTCCCCTCCGGCGTCTTCCCACCGCACCGGCGGCCCAGCGCGAGCATCGCCCGGTACGCCTGCCGCGGGGTCATCGGCGGCTCCACCGCCGCCCGCTCCCCCGCCGACCCGCCTCCCGGCCCGCCCGCGACCCGCTCGCCCGGCTCCCCCGGTGCCCCGCCTCCCGGTTCGACCGCCGCCCGCTCCCCCGACCCCACCGGCGGATGACCGCTCGGTGAACGGCTAGCCGGGCCGACCGGCGGGCGGCCGACCGGGATGGTGGGCGGCGGGGCGGCCGCGAGCGGGGCGGCGCGGAAGCCGTCCAGGAGTAGGGACAGGTGGCGGCGCCAGGCGCCGGGGGCGATGCCGGCCGTCGCCTCGCGGATGCGGCTGTTCGCCCAGCTGAGCAGGACGAGGTCCTCCGGCGTCAGGTCCGGTCGGAGTTGGCCGCTCCGCTGTGCGCGGCGGATGATCCGCGCGGTCATGTCGTGCATGTCCGCGCGGGCCGCGTCGGCGGTGGCGGCGGCGGGCAGCCGCATCGACATGAGGTCGTTCCAGCCGCGGTTGGCGGCCTCCAACTCACAGGTGCCTTCCAGGAAGTGCACCAGGCCGTCCCACGGGTCGGGCCGGGCCAGCGCCTCCTCGGCGATCTTCAGGTACGCCCTGATCGGCGCGATCACGATCGCGTCGATCAGGTCGACCCGGGTCGGGAAGTGCCGGTACAGGGTGCCGATCCCGACCCCGGCGGCACGGGCGATGTGCTCCAGCGGCGCGTCCAGGCCCTGGTCGGCGAAGACCTCGCGGGCCGCGGCGAGCAGCGCGACCCGGTTGCGCAGCATGTCGCGGCGCGGGCGGCGCAGGCCCGGCTCGTCGGACGTCCCCGTCATGCCACCAGCCTAACAATCGCGGAGGCGCCCCTCCGGTTCTGCTATCGTCGTCCCGGAGTGTGCCCTCCGTTTCAGCCCTGTGGGAGTCCGAATGAACGCGTTCACCTGGGTGTTGCAGATCGTCCTGGCGCTGGTCTTCTCCGGCGCCGCGCTGCTCAAGCTGACCCGGTCGCGGGAGCAGTTGGTCCGCAGCGGCCTGCCCTGGGTGGAGGACTTCTCCGACCGCACCGTGAAGCTGATCGGCTCGGTCGAGGTGCTGGCCGCCCTCGGGCTGATACTGCCCGCCTGGACCGGGATCGCGCCGGTGCTCACCCCGGTGGCCGCCACCGGCCTCGCGGTCGTGATGGTGCTGGCGGCGACCGTGCACGGCCGCCGCCGTGAGTACCAGGGCGTCGTCGTGAACGTGCTGCTGCTGGCGATGGCGATCGTGGTCGCGTGGTCGCGTTTCGGCCCGCACTCCTACTGACGCCGGCCGCCGGGAGCGCGCGGCGACGGGCTAAAGGTGCGGGTGAGGGTCAGTGCGCCGGGCGGGCCGGCCAGGGCGTGTCGGCCGGGCGCAGCGGTGCCCAGCCGGCGTCCCGGGCGCGGGCCGCGGCGAGCACGCCGGCGACCGCGACCGCGTTCTCGATCTCGCCGGCCAGCGCCGCGGCGACCGCCTCGTCCAGCGGCACCCGCTGTACGGACAGGTCGACCTCCTCGTGCGTCGCGACGTACCGCTCCCGCTCGGGCACCTCCCTCAGGTCGCGGGCCAGGAACACGCGGACCGCCTCGTCCGACAGCCCCGGCGTCGGGCGCAGGTCGAGCAGCGTGTGCCAGCGGCCGGCGCGCAGCGAGGCCTCCTCGTACAGCTCGCGCGCGGCGGTCGCCGGCGCCGGCTCGCCGGGCACGTCCAGCAGGCCGGCCGGGAGCTCGCGCAGGTACTCGCCGACCGCGTGCCGGTACTGCCGGATCAGCGTGACCCGACCGTCGTCGTCGAGCGCGACCACCGCGACCGCGCCAAGGTGCTCGATCACCTCGCGCACGGCGACCGCGCCGTCCGGCATCAGCACCTCGTCCACCCGCAGCGCCATGATCCGGCCGCGGTACTCCTCGCGGGACGACTGGACGACGAACCGGGCGCCGGTACGCCCGCCCGCCGAGCCGGTCGTCACGCGGGCACGCTCGCGCTCACCGACGCCGACCCGGACCGGCCGTTCCGCTCCACGAACCCGTCGGCGTCGGCGGCCGGGCCGGCCGGGTCGGCGGGCAGCTCCACCGGCAGCCGCTCCGCCGCCACGTAGTCCAGGGCGGCCCGGACGAACTGGCGGAACAGCGGGTGCGGCCGGGTCGGCCGGGATTTCAGCTCAGGGTGCCCCTGGGTGCCGGCGAAGAACGGGTGCACCTCGGGGGGCAGCTCGACGAACTCGACCAGCCGCTCGTCCGGCGACGTCCCGGAGAACACCAGGCCGGCCGCCTCCAGCCGGTCGCGGTAGTCGTTGTTCACCTCGTACCGGTGCCGGTGCCGCTCGGTGACCTCGGTCTGGCCGTACGCGCCGGCCACCACCGACCCCGGGCGCAGCTGCGCCGGGTAGGAGCCGAGCCGCATGGTGCCGCCCATGTCCCGCTCGCCGGCGACCACGTCGCGCTGGTCGGCCATCGTCGCGATCACCGGGTGCGGCGTGTCTGGCTCGAACTCGGTGGAGTTCGCGCCCTCCAGCCCGCCGAGCGAGCGGGCCACCTCGATCACCATGCACTGCAGGCCGAGACAGAGGCCGAGCACCGGGATGCCGCGCTCCCGGGCGTACCGCACCG
>JBBWZH010000359.1:0-3482 GCA_039648995.1 Mycobacteriales bacterium | reverse complement strand
TGAGGTCTGCCAGCGCCGTCACCTGGCGCTCGGTGTACTTGTCGATCCACCGGTCGTGGATCAGCCGGATCGGCACCGGGTTCAGGAAGTGCAACTTCTCCCGGCCGGACTTCCGGGTGACGACGAGCCCCGCCTCCTCCAGCACGCGCAGGTGCTTCATCACCCCGAACCGGGTCATCTCCACCTCGGACTCCAGTTCGGTGAGCGTGCGGCCGTCACGCTCGAAGAGCCGGTCCAGCAGCAGGCGCCTGGTTGGGTCGGCGAGCGCCTTGAACACGCGGTCGTCGTCGGTCACGCCCCGAAATTACGTGACCAAATGGTCACCTGTCAATCGGGCCGGAGGAACCTCAGGGAAAGATCGGGGACTTGCCGGAGGTGTCCGGGGTGGGCGCGCCGTAGGGTCGGGCCCGTGTCGCTGATCGAGACCCACTCGCTGACCAAGCGCTACCCCCGGGTCACCGCGCTGGACGGGCTCACCGTCGACGTGGAACCCGGCATCATCGGCCTGGTGGGCGCCAACGGGGCCGGCAAGTCCACCCTGATCAAGATCATGCTGGGGTTGCTCGACCGGGACGACGGTGCGGTCCGGGTGCTCGGTTTGGACCCGGCCACCGACGGCGAGGCGATCCGGGCCCGGGTCGGCTACATGCCCGAGCATGCCAGCCTGCCGCCGGACATGATCGCCGCCGAGTTCGTCACGCACATGGGCCGGATGAGCGGGCTGCCCAAGGCGGCCGCCCGCGAGCGGGCGTCCGAGGCGCTGCGGCACGTCGGCCTGTACGAGGAGCGGTACCGGCAGATCGGCGGCTACTCCACCGGCATGAAGCAGCGGGTCACGCTCGCGCAGGCGCTGGTGCACGACCCTGACCTCCTGCTGCTGGACGAGCCCACCAACGGGCTGGACCCGGCCGGCCGGGAGGCGATGCTCGGCCTGATCGAGCGGATCGGCACCGAGTTCGGCATCTCCGTGGTGGTCTGCTCGCACCTGCTGGGCGAGGTCGAGCGGATCTGCGAGTCGCTGATCGCCATCGACGGCGGCAAGCTGCTGCGGGCCGACCGCGTCTCCTCGATGACCCGCCGCCGGGACGTCCTGGCGGTCGAGGTGGACGAGGGCGCCGACCAGCTGCTGACCCGGCTGTCCGGGTTGGGCCTGGACGTGGTGCGGGCCGGCCCGGAACTGCTGGTGCCGCTGGCCGGCGACGAGACGTTCGACCAGATCCTGACCGCGGTCGCGGAGCTGGACCTGCCGCTGCACCGGCTCGACCAGCGGCGGCACGGCCTCGCCGAACTGTTCGCCGACGTACCCGCGGAGGTCTCCCATGGCTGAGCTGAGCGCGGCCGGGCGGGCGCCGGCCGGGGTCATCCACGACATCGGCTACCAGCGCTACACCGGCGTCCGGCTCGGCCGCGGCCGGGTGGTGCAGGCCCTGTTCGTGCACAGCCTGCGCACCGCGTACGGGCTCGGCCGCACGGCGAAGGCGAAGGTCTTCCCCGGCATCCTGGTCGGGCTGGGCGTCACGATAGCCGTGGTGGCGGTCGCGATCCGCACGCAGACCGGCGAGGTCGAGATGACCTACCTGCAGTTCGTGGACACGATGGGCATCCCGCTGCTGCTGTTCCTCGCGGTGATCGCGCCCGAGCTGGTCTGCCGGGACCTGCGCTCCCGGGTGCTGCCGCTGTACTTCTCCCGGCCGCTGCGCCGGTCCGACTACGCGCTGGCGAAGCTGGCCGCGACGGTCAGCGCGGCGTTCCTGCTGCTGGCCGGCCCGCTGCTGCTGATGGCGCTCGGCGGGCTGTTCGCGCAGACCGGCGGCGTGCACGGGGCCTGGCACGAGGTCACCGACTTCCTCGGCGGTCTGGGCTACGCGGCGCTGACCGCGGTCGTGCTCGGCGCGTTCGCGCTGCCGCTGGCCGCGCTGACGTCGCGGCGGGCGATCGCCGCGGTGGTGATCGCGGTCGGTTTCACGGTTACCACCCCGGTGGTGGGCGTGCTCATGTCGCTGGGTGGGCCGACCGCCCAGCAGCTGTCCTCGCTGGCCAACCCGGTCAGCCTGCTCAGCGGCCTGGAGGCCTGGCTGTACCGGGACGACCGGGTGGACATCGGCGACTTCGGCCCGCTCTACCTGCTCGTCGCGGTGGCCCTGGTGGCGGTCAGCACGGCCGCCCTGCTGACCCGGTACCGGAAGGTGGCGGCCTGATGAACCCGACGTTGGACGTGAGCCCGCCCGGCCCAGCCGGCCCGGCCGCGCCGGCGACGGCGCACACCGTCGAGCTGCGCGGCGTCTCCCGCTGGTACGGCAACGTGGTCGCGGTCAACGACGTGACGATGACGCTGCGCCCGGGAGTGACCGGGCTGCTCGGCCCGAACGGCGCCGGCAAGACCACGCTGCTGCACATGATGGCCGGCTTCCTCTCGCCGTCCCAGGGCGAGGTCACGGTGGCCGGCCAGCCGGCCTGGCGCAACCCGGAGGTCTACCGGACGCTCGGCCTCGTCGCCGACCGGGAGGCCGTCTACGGGTTCCTCACCGCCTGGCAGTTCGTGCTGGCCAGCGCCCGGCTGCACAAGCTGCCCGACCCGGCCGGGGCGGCCCGGCAGGCGCTGGCGCAGATGGAGTTGACCGACGTCGCGCAGCGCCGGATCGAGACGTTCTCCAAGGGCATGCGCCAGCGGGCCCGGGTGGCCGCGGCGCTGGTGCACCAGCCGCCGGTGCTGCTGCTGGACGAGCCGTTCAACGGGATGGACCCGCGGCAGCGCATGCACATGATGGACCTGCTGCACCGCCGCGCCGAGGCCGGCGCGACCGTGCTGTTCTCCTCGCACATCCTGGCCGAGGTGGAGCAGGTGTCGGGCACCGTGCAGGTGATCGTGGCCGGCCGGTTGGCCGCGTCCGGCGACTACCGCAGCATCCGCCGGCTGATGACGCACCGGCCGCACGTGTTCGCGATCCGCTCGTCGGACGACCGGCGGCTGGCCGTGGCGCTGATGGCGGAGGCCGCCGTGGCCGGGGTGGATGTGGCGCCCACCGGGCTGACCGTGCGGGCCAGTGACTACGGCGCGTTCGCCCGCGCACTGCCGAAGATCGCGCTACGGGAGGGGGTCCGGGTGCGGCAGGTCACGCCGTCGGACGAGTCGTTGGAGAGCGTGTTCGCCTACCTCGTCTCCGGCACGAGCGGCGCCTCGGGTACAGGCGGTGCCTCGGGCACGGGCGGGGCGTCCGGCCAGGGCGGGATCTCCGGCCCGAGCGGGGCGTCCGGCGCGGGCCGGGTCGGCGGCGGGGACGGGGTGGCGCGGTGAACGGGACCGTCGCCGCGATCACCGCCCGCGCGCTGCTCGGCCGGCGCCGGTTCCTGCTGCTGCTGCCGCTGCCGTTGCTGCTGGTCGGGCTGGCCGCGCTGGCGCACGCGGCCCAGCCGGACCCGACCCACTGGGGCGGCCCGGTGCTGGCCGGCCTCGGCTTCGGCGTGGTGCTGCCGATGATCGC
>JBBWZH010000353.1:0-9590 GCA_039648995.1 Mycobacteriales bacterium | reverse complement strand
AGCAGCTACCGGGAGATCAGCGCCGAGTTACTTATCCCGATGGGCAGCATCGGCCCGGTCCGGGCCCGCTGCTTGCAGCGACTGAGGTCGGCCATTGAGCTGGCTGGGTATTAATCCGGTTGCGGGTTGGCTCCAGCAGGTAAAGGAGTATCCGATGAACGACGACGAGTTGATCGATCTACTGCGCAGCGCGCTTGCCGACCCTGCCGCGCCGACGGCCGACAGTGCCGCGCCGGCCGCCGACCCGGCCACCGCGACCGCCGACCCGGCCGCGGTGGCCGAGCTGCACGCGGCGATGTGCTGCCCGGCGCCGGCGCCGGCCGTGCGGGCGGCCGAGGCCGCGTTCGGCTGGCTGCGGACCGGGGCCGAGGTCGCCGCGGTGGTCTTCGACTCGGCGGCCAGCCAGGCCGGCGTCCGCGGCCCGGGCCCCCGTCAGCTCAGCTACCGGTTCGACGACCTGCAGATCGACTGCGAGGTGGCGGCCGACCGGCTGCTCGCCCAGGTTCAGCCGCCGGTGCTGACCGGGCTGGAGCTGTGCTCCGCGGACGGCGCGCGGCGCCCGCTGACCGTGGACGAGCACGGCCGGGCCAGCGTGCGTCCGGTGCCGGCCGGCCCGCTCAGCCTGCGCTGCGTACGGGCCGGCCGGCCGGACGTGATGACGCCCTGGTTGCTGGCGTGACCGTGTACCCCGCCGGCCTCCCGCGCTCCGCTCCACGCTCGCCGGGGCTCGCTGCGTTGCTCACTTCGGATGCCGGCTCGTGACCGTGTACCCCGCCCGCCCGCGCCGGGGGAGCGTCAGCCGCCGGGCGGCGCCACGTGGCCCTGGACCCGGATCGGCGCCGGCACCACCGGCTTGTCGTCCAGCGACGGGAACCGGGCGGCCAGCCAGTCGACCGCGGCCGTCGCCAGCGCCACGTCCTGCGGTGGGGCGGCCATGAACTCCAGCAGTGCCGCGCAGACCAGCGGGGCCGCGAACGAGGTGCCGCTCCAGGTCGCGGACCGGGTGAACGGGCCGGCCTTGATCACGTCGTTGGCCACGGTGCCGGCGCCGAACGCGTTGTCGACCGCCTGGCCCAGCGCCAGGACGTCGGTGGACAGCGAGTCGGAGAACGTCGTCGGGTGACCGGCCGAGTCGACCGCGCCGACCCCGACGACCTCGGGGAACGCGGCCGGGTAGGCGGGCAGCTGCGGGGTGCCGCCGCTCACGTTGCCGGCCGCGGCCACGAACAGCACGTTCCCGTGTGTCTGGATCATCAGCTGCAGCGCGGCCGGCGCGTGCTGCGGGTCGGCGAACGTGCCGCAGGAGAGGTTCACCAGGCGCACTTCCGAGTGGTCGTGCAGGTAGTTGTCGATCGCGTTGCTCAGCGTCCAGTCGTCCACCCCGCCGGTCACATCGAACACGCGCCGGACCACGACGTGGGCTGCCGGTGCGGCGCAGGCGAGCACCCCGCTGACGAACATGCCGTGGCAGTCGAACAGGCCCATCGGCGCGCCCGCGGCGGGCAGGGGGATCAGGTCGGCGACGCCCGCCGGGTCGACGTGCGCCAGGTAGGGGTGTCCGTCCTCGTAGTTGACGAGCAGCCCGCTGTCGAACACCACGACCTTGCCGTCGCCGGCGAAGTCGCCGATCGGCGGCGTCCGGTCGGTCGGCTTCGGGACTCCGTCGCCGCCGCTGCTGACCCAGGGCTGCAAGATGTAGTTGGCCGTGACAACCGCGAACAGGGTCGCGTCCTTGGCGGCCAGCAGCTCCAACTGCTGCAGGATAGGGGTCGGGCCGCCCACCTCGACCAGTGTCAGGCTCGCCGCCGCTTGCTTGCCCGGGGTGAACTGTGCCAGCGGCCGGACCGGGGCCGCCGCTCCGAACACCCGGGTCAGGTCGGCCACCCTGTTGGACGGGCAGATGAGCTGGCCCTCCACCACGTTGATCCTTCGCCGTGGCCCGACAGTGCCGTCGGATGAACGCTCCGGTTCGCTGACATTGCGGGGATGCATGCGTCATACCTCCAGTCGGAAACGTGCCTCTACCATTCGCGAGGTGGCCTCGGTC
Organism: Mycobacteriales bacterium; assembly: GCA_039648995.1. GTDB lineage: Bacteria > Actinomycetota > Actinomycetes > Mycobacteriales > CADCTP01 > JBBWZH01. The sequence goes on along the minus strand of JBBWZH010000353.1, from coordinate 7,543 downwards.
CCCGCGAATACACCCGAATGGCGGATTGCGAGCCGTGCGTTCGATCTTGCTCTGGCGGAGCCGAAGCGGGCGATGGTACTGGCCGGCAGCGCGATCGCGGCCGCCCGCCGGCGCCGCGACGCGGCCGAGCTCGCGCTGGCGCAGCACGCGCGCGGGCTGGCGCTGCGCTACCTGCAGCGGATGCCGGAGTCGGTGGCCGCGCTGCGCCAGGCCGCCCGCACGGCGACCGCGGCCGGGCTGCCGGTGGAGGCGGCGCTGGCCCGCCGCAGCCTGGCGGTCAGCCTGACCTACACCGGCCGGCACCGGCAGGCCCTGGCCGCGCTGGACCAGGCCGCCGCGGTGCTGACCGGGGTCGAGCTGCAGGAGCTGATCGTGCAGCGCGGCACCGTGCTCTACCTGCTCGGCCGGCCCGCCGAGGTGGTCGCGACCGTGCCGGCCGCGCTGCCCACGCTGACCGCGGCCGGCAGCCTGGTCTGGGTGGCGCGCGGCCGGAACGCGCTCGGCCTGGCCGCGGTCGAGCTGGGCCGGTTCGCCGACGCCGAGGACTGGTTCCGGCGCTCCGAGGAGTTGTTCGAGCAGCTCGGCCAGCGCGCCGACGCCGCCGGCAACCGGCACGACCGGGGCTACGTCGCCTCGCTGCTCGGCGACGTGCCGGCCGCGCTGCGCCACTACGAGGAGGCCGAGCGGCGGTTCGGCGCGCTGCACCTGCCGCTGATCGAGCTGCAGCTGGACCAGGCCCGGCTGCTGCTGGCCACCGGCCTCGGCGCGGAGGCGGTCACGGTGGCCAGCCGCGCGGCCGGCGAGCTGGCCGGCCGCGGCGCGCACCTGATGCACGCGGACGCCCTGCTGATGCTCGGCGAGGCGACGTTGCTGGCCGGTGACGCGGCCGCCGCCACCCGGGCCGCCCAGCGCGCCCGGGCGCTGTTCCGCCGCCACGGCCAGGCCGCGCGGTCGGCGCAGGCCCGGCAGCTCGCCGTCCGGGCCCGGTTCGCGGCCGGTGAGCGCGGCGGCCGGCTGCAGCGGGAGGCGCTGCTGGCGGCGGCCGAGCTCGAGCAGGGCCGGAGCTCGCCGGTCACCGCGGCCGCGATGCTGATCGCCGGCCGGCTCGCGGTCGAGCGCGGCGATCGGGCCGGCGCGGCACGCGCGCTCGGCGCCGCCGCGGCCGGCCGCCGGCACGGGCCGCCGCAGGCCCGGTCGCAGGCCTGGCTGGCCGAGGCGCTGCTCCGGCTGGACGGCGGCGACCGGCGTGGCGCGCTGGCCGCGCTGCTGGCCGGGCTGCGCGTGCTGGAGGCGCAGCTGGCCGGCCTCGGCGCGATCGAGCTGCGCGCGAACGTGGCCGCGGCGGCCGGCGAGCTGGTCGGCCTGGGCCGCCGGCTCGCGGTGGAGTCCGGCCGGCCGCGGCAGGCGCTGCGCTGGTTCGAGCACGGCCGGGCCGCGGCGCTGCGGCTGCCCCCGGTCCGCCCGCCGGCCGACCCGCAGCTCGCCGGCGCGCTGGCCGAGCTCCGCATGCTCGCGCAGCAGCCGGACAGCCGGCGCCGGCGGGAGCTGCATGACCTGGTCCGGCGGCGGACGCACCGGCTGGTCGGCAGCGCCGGCCCGGCCCGCCGGCTCGCGCCGACGCTGGAGGAGATCCGGCCGGTTCTCGGGGACCGGGCTCTGGTCAGCATCTGCGCCGTGGACGGGCGCCTGCACGCCGTGGTCGTCACCGCCTCGTCCGTCCGCCTGCGGCCGCTCGCCCCGCTGGCCGACGTCTCGTACGAGGCCGGCTTCCTGCTGATGGCCCTGCGCCGCGTGCTGCTGTCCGGCGCCGCCGGGTCCGGACTCCGCACCACCGCCGTCGCCGAGGTCGCGCCGCCGTGCGCGCCGCCGGAGGTCGCGTCGCTCGGGGTCGCGCCCGCTGGGGCCGCGTGGCCCCAGCGGGTGGTGCGCCTGGGCGCGTCCGCGGGAGCCGGGGCCGCGCTGGCGGCCGCCGGGGCCCGGGTGGACGACCTGCTGCTGGCGCCGCTGCGGCCGCTGCTGGGCGACCGGGACGTGGTGCTGGTGCCGCCGGCAGCGCTGTCGACGCTGCCGTGGCACGCGCTGCCGACGGTGGCCGGCCGGTCCGTGGTGGTCGCGCCGTCGGTGGCCGCCTGGGCCGCGGCCAGCACCCGGCCGCCCGCGTCCGGCCGGGTCGTGCTGGTCGCCGGGCCGGACCTGCCGCACGCCGCGCCGGAGGTCGCCGCGCTGGCCGCGCTCTACCCCGGGGCCACCGTCCACACCGGGCCGGCCGCGACCGCCGCGGCCACGCTGGCCGCGCTGGACGGGGCGTCGGTCGCGCACCTGGCCGCGCACGGCACGGTGACGGCGGCGAACCCGCTGTTCTCCGCGGTCCGGCTGGCCGACGGGCCGTTGATGGCCTACGACCTGGAGCGGCTCGAGCGTCCGCCGGGCACGGTCGTGCTGTCCGCCTGCGACAGCGCGACCAGCAGCGTGCAGGGCGAGGAGCTGCTCGGGCTGGCCGTCGTGCTGCTGCACACCGGTGCCCGCTCCGTGGTCGGCACCGTCGCGCCGGTGCCGGACGAGGCCGCGCTGGCGGTGACCGGCGGGCTGCACCGGCTCATCGCCGCCGGCGTCCCGCCGCACGAAGCGCTGGCCCGGACCGTCCGCGCGCTCCGCGAGGCGGACGCGCCGCCGCTGGTGCAGGCGACCGCGCAGGCGTTCGTCGCCGTCGGCGGCACCCCGGCCGGTCCGGCCACCGGGCCCGGTAGCGACGCCGGTCCGGTAGCGGAGCGCGACTAGTACGGTGTGATGCTGTCCGAACCGTATACTCCACTTCGGCGTATGCCGCCTTTTCTGTCACTGTCGGTGATCGTTTGGGTGGGTCTGGCGGCGGCCGGAGGGGTGATGTGGCGCTCGACGTCGAGGTGCGGCTGCTGGGGCCGGTCGAGGTGTGGGTGGGGGAGCGGCGGCTGAGCCTCGGCCCGCGCAAGCAGCGGTTGGTGCTGGCCGTGCTGGCGCTGGAGTCGAACCGGGTGGTGCCGGTCGAGCGGCTGATCGAGGTGCTCTGGCCGGACCGGCCGCCGGCGTCCGCGCGCGGCGCGGTGCAGGTCTGCGTGTCGCGGCTGCGTACCTTGCTCGCCGAAGCCGGGGCGGCCGCGCCCGCCACGCCGGTCGCCCTGGTCAGCCAGCCCGGCGGGTACAGCCTGCGGGTCGAGCCGGCGCTGGTGGACGCGCACCGCTTCCGGCTGCTTGTCGAGCAGGCCGCCGCCGGCCCGGACGAGGTCGCCGCGCGGCTGCTGCGGTCGGCCCTCGCGCTGTGGCGGGGTGAGCCGCTGCTCGGCACCGCGACCGGTGAGATCGGCCGCCGGCTCGGCCAGCCGCTGGCCGAGGCCCGGCTCGGCGCGCTGGACCGCCGGATGGACGCCGACCTGCGGCTCGGGCGGCACCGCGAGATCGTGGACGAGCTGGTCGCGGTCGTGGCGGAGCACCCGCTGCGCGAGCGGTTCGCCGCGCAGCTGATGCTCGCGCTGTACCGGTGCGGCCAGCCGAGCCGTGCGCTGGAGGTGTACCGGACCAGCCGGCGCCGCCTGGTGGACGAGCTGGGCCTGGAACCGGCCGCCGAGCTGCAGGAGCTGCACGAGGCCGTGCTGCGGACCGACCCGGCGCTGGACCTCGTCCCGGCACCCGCCGCGTCGGCGCCGGCGCCGGCACCGGAGCCGCGGCAGCTGCCGGCCGACGTGGCCACGTTCGTCGGCCGCGAGGCGGAGCTGGCCGAGCTGGACGGGCTGCTGCTGTCCGGGGCACCGCCGCCGGTCGCCGTGGTCACCGGCAGCGCCGGGATGGGCAAGACCGCGCTGGCGCTGCGCTGGGCGCACCGCAACGTGGGCCGGTTCCCGGACGGCCAGCTGTACGTCAACCTGCGCGGCCACTCCACCGACCCGGCGCTGACCGCGGCCGAGGCGCTCGCCGCGCTGCTCGGCGGGCTCGGCACCGCGCCGGAGTCGGTCCCGCTGGCCGAGGGCGAGCAGGCCGGGCTGTACCGGTCGCTGCTCGCCGGGCGCCGGCTGCTGGTGCTGCTGGACAACGCCGCGAGCCCCGCCCAGGTCCGGCCGCTGCTGCCCGGCAGCGCCACCTGCACGGTGATCGTGACCAGCCGCAACGACCTGCGCGGGCTGACCGCGCTGGGCGACGCGCGCCGGCTGACCCTGGACGTGCTGCCCGAGCCGGACGCGCTGGCGCTGCTGGACCGGGTGCTCGGCGGCGGCCGGGTCGGGGCCGAGCCGGCCGCGGCGGCCGAGCTGGTCGCGCTGTCCGCGCGGCTGCCGCTGGCGCTGCGGATCGCCGCCGCCCAGCTGACCGGCCGGCACCACGGCACATTCGCCGGGTACGCCGCCGAGCTGCGTGCCGGCAACCGGCTGGCGGCCCTTGCCGTGCTCGGCGACGACCAGGCCGCGATCCGGGCCGCGTTCGAGCTGTCGTACGCGGCGCTGCCGATGCCGGCGCGCCGCCTGTTCCGGCTGCTCGGCCTCGTCCCCGGCCCGGACGTCACCGCCGCCGCGGCGGCCGCGCTGGCCGGCGCCGGCCTGGCCGACGCCACCGGCTGGCTCGACCAGCTCACCTCGGCGCACCTGGTGGACCAGCACGAGCCGGGCCGGTTCAGCTTCCACGACCTGCTCCGCCTGTACGCGCTCGAACTCGCCCGCGCCCACGACCCGGAGCCCGACCGCCGGGACGCGCTCCGCCGCCTGATCGACGGCCACTACCTCGTCACCGTCGACGCCGCCGCCCGGCTCCTCTACCCGCACGTGCTGCGCCTGCCCGCCGCGCCGGTCGGCGCGCCGCCCCCGTCCGCTTCGCCGGCCCCGCCCGCTTCGCGGCCCCCGCCCGCTTCGCCGGCCCCGCCCGCTACGCCGGGCGTACCCGAGCGGGCGGCGGAGTTCGTGGCGGCGAGCGCGGCGTCCGACTGGTTGGACCGGGAGCTGCCCAACCTGCTGGCGGCGATCCTGGCCGCGGCCGAGCAGGGGCTGCCGCGGTCGGCCTGGCTGCTCGCGGACTCCCTGCGCGGCTACTTCTGGCTGCGCTGCGAGCCGCTGGGGTGGCTGGCCGTTGCCCGGTGCGCGCTGGCCGCCGCCGACAGCGCCGGCGACCGGCCCGCCCAGGCCGCGGCGTACCTCAGCCTCGGCGCCCTGGACAGCCGGCAGGACCGGCCGCGGCAGGCGATCGACGGGTACACGCACGCGCTGCGGCTGGCCCGGGAGACCGGCTGGCGGCACGCGCAGGCCGCCGCGCTGGGCAACCTCGGCTCCGTCTACCACGACATCGGCGAGATGGACCTGGCCGCCGACCACCTCGCGAGCGCGCTGGAACTCAACCGGCAGCTCGGGCTGGTCGAGGGGCAGGCCGTCAACCTCGCCCACCTCGGCTGGCTGTACGCCGACCTGGGCCGGCTGGAGGAGGCCGCCGCGCAGTTCCGGGCCGCGCTGGAGCTGGACCGGCAGACCGGCTCGCGCAGCGGCGAGGCGGTCGACCTGACCAACCTCGGCGAGGTCTACCACAAGCTCGGCCACCTGGACGCCGCGCAGGACTGCGTCACGCAGGGCCTCACCCTGCACCGCGCCATCGGCGACCGCGGCAGCGAGGCCGACGCGCTGGCCAGCCTGGCCGCCGTGCACGCCGAGGCCGGCCGGTACGCCGAGGCGCTGCGGCTGGCCCGCAAGGCACTGGCCGACGTCCGCGCCGAGGGGCACCTGGAGTACGAGGCGAACGCGCTGCACGCGCTGGCCGGCATCTGCGTGCTGGTCGACGACCACCGGCAGGCGGTCGACCTCTACCAGGAGGCGCTGCGGCTGGGCCCGGGCGGCAGCCTGCGCCGCAAGGTGCCGCGCACACTGGTCGGCCTGGCCACCGCGTACCAGCGCCTCGGCGCGGCCGACGCGGCCACCGCGCACGCGGTCCGCGGCCTGCGGTTGGCGCGCCGCTACGGCTACCAGGTCGACGCCGGCCTCGCGCTGACCTGCCTGGCCGAGATCCGCCTCGCCGCCGGCGAGCCCGCCGCCGCGATCGACTACGCAGGGCAGGCCCTTGCCGTGCACGCCGAGACCGGCAACCTGCTCGGCTCCGCCCGCACCCATCTCGTCCTCGGCCATGCGCTGCGCGCCACCGGCGCCACCGACCGCGCCGAACGCCACTGGACCCAGTCCCTGGCCCTCTACACCCGCTCCGGCTCCGCCGGCGCCCGTCAGGTAGCCGGCCTGCTGCGCCGCGTGCCTCCCGACCGCCAGCCCGCCGACCCCCCGACCCCGGGCCGCCCCACCCCCCGCCGCAGCCGGCACTGACCCGGTTGCCGCGACCGGCGGGAAGCGCCGCGGCCGGCTGAACCAGTCGTCGTCGCCGATCCGGCGCCTCGGCGTGGCGGCCCGACCGGCCGCGTCGGCCATCCGGAGCTGCACCAGCCGGCCGACTACGCCGACCGACGCCACCGCCCGGCCGGTGGCGTCGGTCAGCGTGCGCGGTGCCGAACCGAGCACCGCCCGGGCACCGACGTGAGCCGGTACCACGATCCTCTCGGCGCCGACGGCATCCGCCGTCGTCCGGGCAGGCCGGCAGCCACGATCGGCACGCCGTCGCACCGGGAGTGCGCTAGTGATGGCACGGGCTCGCGTCAGCCGGCCGACCGCCCGCTGCCCTGGTCGTTCGCTACGTACTGTGCGTGTTACCTACGTACGTACTTCGTCGCCGCGTTACCAGCCTGACACCGGTACCGATCTGGCAGTAGATATGAGCTATTGGTAACTCGTGAGTCGCATGACTGGGACCGTCGGACGGCCGGGATGGCCTCGTTGCCATCCCGGCCGATATCACCCGGCGAGCCCAGCGGTCAGCGCGTGAGCCGCCGGGCGGCCCGCGGTGGCCCGGCCGGCGCCACTCCCCGGGCCGGGCAGCACGCCCGGTTCCCGCACCCGCAGACCCTCCAGGGCCGAGCCGAACGCCGCCTCCGCGTCCTCGGCCAGGTCCACCAGCCGGCGGCCGACCTCGGTCAGCGCGGCCCCGCGCGGCCCGCGCACCAGCAGCCGCCGGCCGAGCCGCTCCTCCAGCCGGCTCAGCCGCCGCGACAGCGCCGGCTGTGTGATCGACAGCAGCGACGCGGCCCGGTTGATGCTGCCGCTGCCCGCGATCGCCCGGAGCAGGTGCAGGTCACCCGAATCCAGCTCCGGGTGCCGCGGCCGCGCCTGCCGACTGTCCACATGGGACGGAAGGCTGCGCAGCGCGTCCGGGTCGGCCGGCGGCACCAGGTCGGCGAGGTCCTCCGCCCGCAGGGGGAAGGCGGGGGAGGCCGCGTACGCCGGGTTCCGGGTCTGCGCCACGGCGACGTAGCCGTGCCGCAGCAGGCCGAGCAGCAGCGTGCGCAGCTGCGGCCCGATCACGGTCGGGTCGACATGCAGCACGTGCCGGCGGACCACCGGCTCGCGCAGCGGCCGGCGCACCATCGACGTGTCGCCCAGCGGCGGCATCGACACCGGCGAGACCAGCCCGACCCGGTGCCCGTGCAGCAGCAGGCTGCGCC
>JBBWZH010000351.1:0-9622 GCA_039648995.1 Mycobacteriales bacterium | reverse complement strand
GTCCCGGTCGCCGACCCGGCCGGGCATGATCGTCCCGCCGTAGAGGAAGACGGACGCGAGGTCGAGCCGGGCGGCGGCCATCAGCATGCCGGGCAGCGACTTGTCGCAGCCGGCCAGCGCGACCAGGCCGTCCAGCCGCTCGGCGTGCACCACCAGCTCGACCGAGTCGGCGATCACCTCGCGGGAGACGAGGGAGGCGCGCATCCCCTCGTGCCCCATCGAGATGCCGTCCGACACGGCGATCGTGGTGAACTCCAGCGGGAAGCCGCCGGCCCCCCGGACGCCCTCCTTGGCCTTCTTGGCCAGCCGGTCGAGCGGGAGGTTGCACGGGGTCACCTCGTTCCAGGACGAGGCGACCGCGATCTGCGGGGAATCCCAGTCGGCGTCGGTCATCCCGACGGCGCGGAGCATGGCCCGCGCGGGCGCCCGCTCCATACCCTCGGTGACCTCGGTGCTGCGTGGCTTCGGATGCCGGTACTCCGTCACGAAGCGCAGCGTAGCGGAGCGGTGGCGGGCGGCCGGCGGCGAACCGGCATCATGGGCGGATGCGCACGCACGACGACCGGCCGCCGACGATCCGGATCCGGCCGACCCGCACGATGCTGCTGGCGGTGCTGATCTTCGCGTTCTGCGTACTCCCGCTGGCCGGCGCGTCCGGGTGGCTGCTGATACTGCTCGCGCTGCCGCTGGTCGCGCTGGCCTGGGTGCTGCGGGTCGGCGTGGACGTGGGTCCGGACGCGATCACGGTCCGGGCGCTGCTCGGCCGGCGGCGCATCCCGTGGGCGGACGTGGCCGGGCTGCGGGCCGGCCGGCGCGGCGACCTCTGGCTGGTGCTGGCCACCGGGCGGCGGCTGCGGCTGCCGACCGCGCGGGCCCGGCACCTGCCGGCCATCGCGGCGGCCAGCGGCGGCCACCTCCCCGACCCGACCGGCCCCGCGGCGAGCGCCGAGCCGGACGGGGCGCAGCCGGCGACGTCCGAACCAGCCGCCCAGCCGCCGCCCCAGTAGCCGGACGCCGCCCACCGGCCCGCCCAGCCGCCGACCGCCGGCCCGGACCGGCCTACCGGACCGCGGGCCCGACCGGCGTGCCGGCCGGATCAGTAGCCGTCCACGACCCGGTTGATCAGCGGCTCGCCGGCCACCCAGCGCTGCAGCTGCTCCCGGACCAGGGCGTACGCCCGGCGCGGGAAGCCGTGCACGGAGCCGGCGACGTGTGGCGTGAGCAGCAGGCCGGGCGCCGACCAGAGCGGGTGATCGGCCGGCAGCGGCTCCGGGTCGGTGACGTCGACGGCGGCCCGCAGCCGGCCGGACCGCAGCTCGGCGGTCAGCGCGGCCGTGTCGACCACCGGGCCCCGGGCGCCGTTCACGAACAGCGCGCCGTCCGGCATGGCGCCCAGGAACGCGGCGTCCACCAGGCCCCGGGTCGCGTCGGTGAGCGGCACCACGACCACCACCACGTCCGCCGCCGGCAGCAGCTCGGGCAGCTCGGCCACCGCGTGCACGGCCGGCTCCGCCCCGGTGGCCGGCCGGGCCCGCCGCGCCACCATCGTGACCTCGGTGTCGAACGTGAGGAGCTTGCGCCGGATCTGCCCACCGACGTCGCCGGCGCCCACCACCAGCACCCGCTTGTCGGCGAGCTCGCCGGTGAACGTGTAGTCCCAGCGGCGCTCGTCCTGGGCGCGGACGAACCGCGGGATCTCGCGCAGGGCGGCCAGCACCACCGCCAGCACCCACTCCGACGTCGAGCCACCGTGTACGCCGCGGGCGTCGCAGAGCAGGACGGAGTCGGGCAGCCGGCCGATGAACGCGTCCGCGCCGGCCGTGGTCAGCTGCACCACCCGCAGCGCCGGCAGCTGCCCGAGGATCGCGTCGATGCCGGCCGCCATGAGCATCTGCGGCACCCAGAACCGGACTTCCGGCAGCGTCGCGGGCGGCTCGCCGGAGCCGTTCCAGACCGTGATGGTGACCCCGGGCGGGGGTGGTCCGACCAGGTCACGGGCCTGCTCGGTCGACACCAGAACGTGACGGGTCGGCACGGCCGCCAGCCTACGGGCCGCCGGTCGGTGCCGCCCGGCCACCCTGGACAGGCGAAACTCACCCGGATGTACCCACAAGGCTGCGACACCTGACACACTGCGTGACGGGCCCATCCGGGTGCGAACGGGAGGCGCAGTGACCCGCGCCAGCCAGATCCGGTTTCCGAGTCGGGCCGGCGCCGCCGCGGCGACCGGCGCGGTGCCGGCGCCGTTGCGACTGGGTTTCGCGCTGGTCGTGACCGGGATCGTGATCGCCATCTGGTCGGCCGCGTTCCCGGCCGGCCCGGTCGCCCCGATCAACGACACCACGCAGGTGATCGTGCTGGTCATCGGCGGCCTGCTCTGCCTGGCCCGGCCGGTGCTGATCCGCGCCGACCGGGCGCCCTGGCTGTTCCTCGGCCTCGCGCTGCTGACCTGGTCGGTCGGGGACGGGATCTGGGCGGCGGTGGCGGCGAACCGCATCCCGCCACCGGCCGTCTCGCTCGCCGACGCCGCGTACCTGCCGTGCTACCCACTGTTGTACGTCGCGCTGGTGCTGCTGATCCGGGCGAAGGCGGCGCCGTTCCCGCGCAGCGTCTGGGTGGACGGCGTACTCGGCGCGCTCGGCCTCGGCGCGGTCATGGTCGCGCTGGTGTACGAACCGCTGTTGGCGCACACCGGCCGGGGCCCGCTGTCAATCGCGGTCGGCCTGGCCTACCCGGTCGGCGACCTGATCCTGGTCGGCCTGACGCTGCTGGCGATATCGGTGGCCGGTTTCCGCGAGCCGACCTGGTGGCTGATCGCGGCGGCCGGCGCGCTGGCCGTGATCGGCGACGTGACCTGGCTGCAGCAGCCGCTGCCGGAGTCCGCCCAGTCGGCCGGCTGGACCAGCGTGCTCTGGCCGACGATCGCGCTGCTGTTCGCGCTGGCCGCCTGGCGCCGGCCGGTGCCGGTGCGGACGCTGCGGCTGCAGGGCTGGGCGGCGCTCGCGATGCCGGCGATCTCGGTGATCGGCGCGCTGGTCGTGCTGGTCGTCGCCACCCGGATGGTGGTGCCGGCGGTCGCGGTGGCGTTCGCGGTGGCCAGCGTGGCCGGGGCGCTGGTGCGCGCGGCGCTGACCATCCACGAGGTGCGGGTGGCGGCGGCCAACCAGCATCAGGCGGTCACCGACGAGCTGACCGGGCTCGGCAACCGCCGGATGCTGCTGCAGCGACTCGACGCGGCGCTGGCCAGCCGCGCGGCCGACCCGTCCGGCGGCGCCCGGCACGCGCTGCTGCTGCTCGACCTGGACCGCTTCAAGGAGATCAACGACACCCTCGGCCACCCGGTCGGCGACGAGCTGCTGCGCCGGCTCGGCCCGCGGCTGGCCTCCGCGGTCGAGCCCGGGCGGACGCTGGCCCGGCTCGGCGGCGACGAGTTCGGCCTGCTGCTGCCGGACGTGGCCGGCGAAGCGGACGCCCGGCGGGCCGCCGACGAGCTGCTGGACGCGCTGACCAAGCCGTTCGTGGTCGCCGGGCTGACACTCTACGTGGCGGCGAGCATCGGCATCGCGGTCGCCCCGGAGCACGGCGAAGACACCGCGACCCTGCTGCGCTGCGCGGACGTGGCGATGTACGAGGCGAAGCGGCGGCGGCGCGGGCGGGCCGTCTACCGCCCCCGGTCGGACCGTTTCAGCCGGTCCCGGCTGGAGTCCGCGACCGCGCTGCGCCGCTCGCTGGACGCCGGCCAGCTGATCTGCCACTACCAGCCGCAGCTGGACATGGTCAGCCGCGCGGTCGTCGGCTTCGAGGCGCTGGTCCGCTGGCAGCACCCACGGGACGGGCTGCTCAGCCCCGCCGACTTCCTCGGGTTGGCCGAGCAGACCGGGCTGATGACCCGGCTCACCGAAATCGTGCTGGACGCCGCGCTGGCCGAGTGCGCCCGGTGGCGGGCCGCCGACCCGCGGCTGCGGGTCTCGGTCAACCTCGCCGCCAGCACCCTGCTGGACGCCGACCTGGTCGGCCGAGTGGAGTCGGCCCTCGCCCGCGCCGACCTGCCGCCCGCGGCGCTGGTCGTGGAGATCACCGAGGAGACGCTGGTCGCCGACGCCGGCCGGGCCCGCGGCACGCTGACCGCACTGCACGGGCTGGGCGTCGGCGTGTCCATCGACGACTACGGGGTGGGCTACTCGTCCCTGTCCTACCTGCGCGATCTGCCCGCCGACGAGCTCAAGCTGGACCGGAGCTTCCTGACCGGCCTCGGCACCGACCCGCGGGCCACGGCGATCATCCGGTACACCGTCGAGCTCGCCCACGCGCTGGACGTCGCCGTGGTGGCCGAGGGCGTCGAGGACGCCAGCACCCTGCACATCCTCGACCAGCTCGGCTGCGACGTGGTGCAGGGCCACTTCGTCGCCCGCCCGATGGACGCGCGCGCCGTGGCCGGCTGGCTGCGCGCCCGCGGCGGCCGCTCCGCCCCGGCCGTGGCCGCGCCGGAGCCCGTCCACGAGCCGGCGCCCGCCGACGACGCGCCCGCCGGCGGATCCGGGCCGCCCCGGGGCCGGCCCCCCGCCGGGGAGCGGCCGCCGGCCGGGGAGCGGCCGCCCGCCGGGGAGCGGTCCCCGGCCGGAGAACGGCCGCCGGCCGGAGAACGGTCCCCGGCCGGGGAGCGGTCCCCGGCCGGGGAGCGGGGGCATCACGGTGACTTCACCGGGGCGCACGGCACACTGGAGCCGTGACGCGATCCTCCCGGGCGCCGCGCCGGGCGTCCCGCACCGTGGCCCGCGCGCTCGGCGCCCTGGTCGCGGTGGTGCTGCTGACCGGCTGCTCGGCCGCGGCCGAGCAGCTCACGCCGAAGCAGAGCTGGGTGCCCAAGCCGGAGGGGGCGCCGCCGGCCCAGGAGCCGGTGCCGGATCTGCCCGGACAGACCGCGCCGGAGCCGACCCAGCCGTCGCAGGGCCCGCAGTCACCCGGCCAGCCCGACGACCCGAGCGTCGTCGCGACCGGCCTGCGGCTGCCCTGGGGGCTGGCCGTCCTGCCGGACAACACCGCGATCGTCGGCGAGCGGGTGTCCGGCCGGATCCTGCGGGTGCAGGCGGAGCGGGCGCCGGTCAAGCAGGTGATGAAGATCGGCGGGCTGGACGCCAGCGGCGACGGCGGCCTGCTCGACCTCGCGCTCTCCCCCGCGTACCGGGAGGACGGGTGGGTCTTCGCGTACATCACCACCCGCACCGACAACCGGGTGATCCGGTTCGAGCTCGGCGGCAAGGTGACCCCGGTGCTCACCGGCATCCCGCGCGGCCGCACCGGCAACGGCGGCCGGCTCGCGTTCGGCCCGGACGGCCTGCTCTACGTCGGCACCGGCGACGCCGGCAAGCCCGCGCAGGCGGCCGACCTGCGCAGCCTGGCCGGCAAGGTGCTGCGGGTGACCACGTTCGGCAACCCGGCGCCGGGCAACCCCAACCCCGCCTCGCCGATCTTCACCCGCGGCCACAGCAACGTGGCCGGCCTCTGCGTGGACGGCCGCGGCCGCGCGTACGACCCCGAGGCGGGCAAGACCGCCGACGAGGTCAACAAGCTCACCGGCGCCGGCAACTACGGCTGGCCGCAGACCGCGAAGGCGGCCGGCGGCACCGCCCCGGTCCGCGCCATGGACCCGGCGACGACCGGGCCGGGCGGCTGCACGATCCTGGAGCGCGGCATGTTCGTGGCCGCGCTGCGCGGGCAGCGGCTGTGGGCGATCCCGCTGGACGACTCGGGCACCGCCGGCACGCCGCGCGCGGTGCTGCGGGGCACCTACGGCCGGCTGCGGACGGTGGTGGCGGCCGCGGACGGCGCGCTCTGGCTGACCACCTCCAACCGGGACGGGCAGGGTAAGCCGGTGCCGCAGGACGACCGGGTGATCCGCATCCTGCCGCCGACGAACACCACCAACTCCCCCGCCTGACGGCTCCGCCGGGGCGGCGCCTCCCCGGCCCGCCCGCCGCGGACCCCAAGCCGCACTGCTTGCCGATCGACCGTCACGTACCTACCATCCGAGGGCAAAGGGCGATTTCCCGCCCTATCCGGCCGACGGCGCGGCGGCGGCTCCCAGGTTGAGGAGTCAGTGATGTTCGCGACCACGCGTCGTGTCGTCCTGCTGGCGGTGGCCGCGCCGCTGCTGGCAACCGTCGCCGCCCCGCCCGCCATCGCCGCCCCGCCCGCCACGGCCACGCCGGTCGCGGCGCCGGCGGCGCTGGGCAACGGCAGCCCCACCGACCCGAACGTCGTCTACATCGGACGGTGGGACACCACGTCCAGCACGCTGTCCGTGCCGAGCTGGACCGGGGCGTACCTGCAGACCTCGTTCACCGGCACGACGGTGCGGATCAGGCAGCGGGACGCGGTCAACATGTACGTCAGCGTCGACGGGGGCGCCGACGTGTTCTTCGCCGGCGTGCGGGGCACCGTGAACCTGACGCCGACCCCGCTGCCCGCCGGGACGCACCGGCTGCGGGTGTCGTACCGGTCCGGCGACACGGTGTTCCAGGGCCTGCTGTTCGACTCCGGCGCGGGCACGATGCCGCCGACCGTGCCGGCCAAGCTGGTCGAGTTCGTCGGCGACTCGATCACGGCCGGCTTCAGCGACTCGAAGCTCGCGCTGTCGGCGTACGGCTGGGTGCTCGGCGACAAGCTCGGCGTGCGGCACACCCAGATCGCCCGCTCCGGCTACTGCCTGGTCACCATGACCGGGTGCGTCGGGCAGAGCACCCAGTTCTTCCAACTCGGCAGCACCGGCACGACCGCCTGGAACTTCTCCCGCTACCAGGCCAGCGCGGTCGTGATCAACCTCGGCACCAACGACATCGGGCACGGCGTGACCGGTGCGCAGTTCCAGGCGGCGTACACGACGTTCCTGCGTGACATCCGGGCCAGGTACCCGGGGGCGGCGCTGTTCGCGATGGAGACGTTCAAGCGGCGGTACGTCACCGAGACCCGGGCGGCCGTGACCGCCCGGAACAACGCCGGCGACGCGAATGTGCGCTTCATCAACACCGAGGGCTGGCTGACCGTCGGCACCGACTACACCGACACCGACGGCCACCCCAACGACGCCGGGCACGTGAAGGTCGCGAACCGGCTGGCTCCGATCATCGCGCCGGCCATCGGCGTGCCGGTGCCGGCCGCCACCACCCGCTGACCCGGCTCACCCGCCCGCTCGCTCCGGAAAGGGCTGACCATGTCGTACGCCTCGTTCTGCCGTCGGCTGCTGGCGATCGCCGGCGCCGCGGTGCTCACCACCGGCCTCGGGATCGGCGCGCACAGCGCCGCCGCGGCCACCGGGGACGGTTCGCCGACCGACTCGAACGTCAAGTTCTTCGGCCGCTGGGACACCGCGTCGGCCACGGCGTACGTGTCCAAGTGGGCCGGCGGCTACGTGAAGCTGGGCTTCACCGGCACCACGGTCAAGCTCAAGCAGCGCGGCACGATCGACTTCTTCGCCAGCGTCGACGGCGGCCCGGACGTGTCGTTCGTGAACGTCAGCGGCACCGTCAACCTGACCCCGACCCCGCTGCGCGCGGGCAACCACACGCTGCGCGTCTCCTACCGCCCGGTGGCCGGCTCCTACCACGGCGACGCGGTCTACCAGGGCGTCGTGCTGGACGCTGGCGCCCGCACGTTCGCCCCGGCGGTCTCCTCCAAGATCATCGAGTTCGTCGGCGACTCGATCACCGTCGGGCAGCTGTCCTCGAAGCAGGCGCTGACCGCGTACGGCTGGCTGGTCGGCGAGCAGTTGCGGATGGAGCACACCCAGATCGCGCAGGGTGGCGCCTGCCTGGTCGCGACCGCGGACGGCTGCGTCGGGCTCAGCGTGCAGTTCGCCAAGACCGGCTCCACCGCGGACTCGCCGGACTGGGACTTCCGCCGCTACCAGGCGCGGGCCGTGGTCATCAACCTGGGCACCAACGACGTGGGCCACGGCATACACACGCCGGAGTTCCAGGCCACCTATCTGACGTTCCTGCAGACCGTGCGGTCCAAGTACCCGAACGCGGCGATCTTCGCGATGGCCAACTTCAAGCGGCGGTTCTTCGACCAGACCCGCACCGCCGTCACCATGCGCAACGCGGCCGGCGACACGAACGTGTTCTTCATCGACACCACCGGCTGGATCGTCGAGGCCACCGACACCGTCGACGGCACCCACCCCAACGACGCCGGCCACCAGAAGATCGCCGCCCGGCTGGCCCCGCTCATCTCCGCCCGGATCGGCACCGGCCCCTGAGGGCCGGCGCTACCCGGAGACGCCGAGGCGCTCCAGGATGAGCTTGCGCACCGTGGGCGCGTCCGCCTGACCGCGGGTGGCCTTCATCACGGCGCCGACCAGCGCGCCGACCGCGGCCACCTTGCCGCCGCGGATCTTGCCGGCCACGTCCGGCGCGGCCGCGATCGCCGCGTCCACCGCCGCACCCAGCGCCGACTCGTCCGACACCGTGCGCAGGCCGCGCTCGGCCACCACCGCGTCCACGTCGTGGCCGGTCTCCAGCACGCCGTCCACCGCCTGCCGCGCCAGCCCGACGGACAGGTCGCCGCCGCCGACCAGGGCGATCACCCGGGCCACCTGGGCCGGCGTGATCGCCAGCTCGGCCGGGTCGACGCCGGCCTGGTTCGCCTTCTGGGACAGGTAACCCAGCCACCAGTTGCGCGCCTCCACCGCGGGGGCGCCGGCCCCGACGGTGCCGCCGACCAGGTCGACCACGCCGGCGTTCGTCATCGAGGCCAGCTCGAACTCCGACGCGCCCAGCTCCTGGGCGACCCGCCGCCGCCGGGCCGCGGGCAGCTCGGGCAGCCGCGCCCGCAGCTCCTCCACCCAGACCAGGTCGGGGGCCAGCGGCACCAGGTCCGGCTCCGGGAAGTACCGGTAGTCGGTGGCCTCCTCCTTGGACCGGCCGGCCGTGGTCTCGCCGGACTCCTCGTGGAAGTGCCGGGTCTCCTGGACGATCCGGCCGCCCCCGTCGAGCACCGAGGCCTGGCGCAGCATCTCGAACCGCACCGCCCGCTCCACCGAGCGCAGCGAGTTGACGTTCTTCGTCTCGGTGCGGGTGCCCCAGACACCGGAGCCGCCCGGCGACAGCGAGAGGTTCACGTCGCAGCGCAGGCTGCCCTCCTCCATCCGCACGTCCGAGACGCCGAGCGTACGCAGCAGCTCGCGCAGCTCGGTCACGTAAGCCTTGGCGACCTGCGGGGCCCGCTCGCCGGTACCGGGCACCGGCTTGGTGACGATCTCGACCAGCGGGATGCCGGCGCGGTTGTAGTCGACCAGCGAGTACGTGGCGCCGTGGATCCGGCCGGTGGCGCCGCCGACGTGCAGCGACTTGCCGGTGTCCTCCTCCAGGTGCACCCGCTCGATCTCCACCCGGACGGTCTCCCCGTCCACGTCCACGTCCAGCCAGCCGTCCACGCACAGCGGCTCGTCGTACTGGCTGATCTGGAAGTTCTTCGGCATGTCCGGGTAGAAGTAGTTCTTCCGCGCGAACCGGCACCACGCGGCGATCCGGCAGTTCAGCGCGAGGCCGATGAGGATCGTGTACTCGATCGCCCTGGCGTTGGCCACCGGCAGGCTGCCGGGCAGGCCCAGGCAGACCGGGCA
>JBBWZH010000320.1:0-13439 GCA_039648995.1 Mycobacteriales bacterium | reverse complement strand
CCAACCGAACTCAGTGGAGGACGGGTAGTCCGATGAGCCGACCGCCGATCGTCAGCCGGATCGCCGCCACAGCCCTCGCAGTCGCCGCCATCGCCAGCCCGGCCGCGGTCGCGGCCGTCAACCGGGCCGGCAGCCACGGCCAGCCCGGGGTCCAGGCGCGGGCGGCCGCGCACTGGATGCCCACCTGGGTGTCAATGCCGCAGCTCACGGAGCCGGCCAACCTCCCGCCGGCCCCGTTCACCCAGGACAACCTCGTCCTCGCCAACAGCACGCTGCGGCAGACCATCCACACGTCGGTCAGCGGACGGCTGCTGCGGCTGCGCTTCTCCAACGCGTTCGGCGGCACCGCGCTGCCGATCACCCGCGTCTCGGTGGCGCTGCCGGCGGGCGGGCAGGCCGGCGTCAGCGCGATCCAGCCCGGGACGAACCGGCCGGTGACGTTCTTCGGCCGGCCGTCGGTGGTCATCCCGGTCGGGGCGCAGGCGGTCTCCGACCCGCTCAGCTTCCCGGTCGCGCCGCAGACCAACCTCACCGTGACGATCTACCTCGCGACCGGGCAGGCCTCGAACAACATCACCTCGCACCCCGGTTCCCGGACCACGTCGTACATGCTGACCGGCGACCAGGTCGACGCCTCGGACCTGCCCGGGGCCGCGTCCACCGCGCACTGGTACTTCCTCAGCGCGGCCGAGGTGTTCGCCCCGGGCAATGACGCCGGCGCGGTCATGCTCGGCGACTCGCTGACCGACGGCCGGGGCTCGATCACCAACATGAACAACCGCTGGCCCGACCGACTGCTGGCCCGGCTGCAGTCCCGCCCCGGCACGGCCGGCGTCGCGGTGCTCAACCAGGCGGCCGGCGGCAACCGGGTGCTCAACGACGGCCTCGGCCCCAACGCGCTGGCCCGGCTGGACCGGGACGTGCTGGCGCAGAGCGGCGTCAGGTGGCTGGTCGTCTTCGAGGGCGTCAACGACATCGGCACCGCCGACGCCACCGCGGCCGCCCAGCGACAGGTCGCGGCCGACCTGATCGCCGCCTACAACCAGATCATCGTCCGGGCGCACGCACAGGGCATCCGGGTCTACGGCGGCACCGTGACGCCCTTCGGCGGCAACACCCCGTACGACGACCCGGCCGGCCTCCGCGAGGCGGCCCGGCAGACGGTCAACACCTGGATCCGCACCAGCCACCGGTTCGACGCGGTGATCGACTTCGACCTGGCCGCCCGCGACCCGGCCAACCCGCGCCAGATCCTGCCCGCCTTCGACGACGGCGACCACCTGCACTTCAACCCGACCGGCTACCAGGCGCTCGCCGACACGGTTCCGGCACGGCTGTTCCAGTAGCGACGGACCCGGGCCGCCGGCGGTGCCGGCGGCTCGGGCATGTCGCACGATCAGCGGCTCTCGGCGCCGGTAGGCCCGTCAGGTGGGGGTTTCGTAGCGGTAGCCGAACCCCCGCAGTGTGCTGATCACCTCGCCGGTCAGGCCGGCGGCGCTGAGCTTGCGGCGCAGCGCCAGCACGTGCATGTCCAGCGTCTTGGTCGAGCCGTGCCAGTTCTCGTCCCAGACGTCGGCCATCAGCCGTTCCCGGGTCAGCGCCCGCCCGGCGTCGGCCGCCAGCACGAACAGCAGGTCGAACTCCTTGGGGCGCAGCGGGACGTCCCGGCCGTCTACGGTGGCCCGGCGCGACGCCGGGTCGACGCACAGCGCGCCGACCTGCACCAACGGCGCCGGCGCCGGGCCGGTGCCGCCGCGCCGCAGGTGGGCCCGGACCCGGGCGATCAGCTCGACCAGCCGGAAGGGCTTGGTCAGGTAGTCGTCGGCGCCGGCCTCCAGGCCGAGCACGACGTCGATCTCCTCGGTCCGCGCGGTGAGCATGACGATCACGGTGTCGGGCAGCGCCGAGCGCAGTTGGCGGCAGACGGCGGTGCCGTCGACGTCGGGAAGGCCGAGGTCGAGCAGCACCAGGTCGACCCCGCCGGTGCGGGCGATCCGGTCCAGCGCCGCCCGGCCGCTGCGCGCCCAGTGCACCCCGTGCCCCTGCGCGGCGAGCGCCTCGGCGAGCTGCTCGCCGATGGCCGGATCGTCCTCGACGAGGAGCAGCTCAGGCACGGTCCGAGTATGCCCCCGGCGACCCTGCCCCGGCCGATTCCCCCCAGCCGACGACCTGTCCCCGGCGACTCGCCGGCGACCGTGGCTACGGCGACTCCGGGCCCGGCGACGGCCACTGGTTCAGCAGGACGGTGACGACCGGCGCGGGCCCGGGGTTGCTGACCGTCAGCCGGCCACCGATCGACTCGGTGAGGTCCCGGGCCAGCGAGAGGCCGATCCCGTGACCGCGGGCGCCGGGGTCGCCCCGGCGGAACGCGGCGGCCAGCGCGGTCTCGTCGAAGCCGGCGCCCTCGTCGGACACCTCGACGGCCAGCCCACCGGCGGTGGCCCGGATGGAGATCGTCACCGCCCCCGCGCCGTGCTGCAGCGCGTTGCTGACCAGCACGTCGAGCACCTGATGCAGCACCGCACGGGTGGCCGCGGCCGGCGGCAGGTCCGGCTCACTCTCGATCCGCACCTCACGGCCGCCGGCGATCTCGCGCCACCGCTGCTCGCGGGCCTGCTCGGCCAGGGCGGCCAGGTCGGTCGGCTCGACCGGAGCCAGCGTCTCGCGGGCCCGGGCCAGCAGGTCGTTCACGGTGGACTCGACCTGGTCGATGCGGTCCAGCGCGGTCCGGATGGTCGCGGTCGGGTCAGTCCCGGGCGTCAGCTCGGCCCGCTCCAGGCCGAGCCGCAGCGCGGTCAGCGGTGTCCGGATCTGGTGCGAGATGTCGCCGGCCAGCGCCCGCTCCCGGTCCAGCAGCGCGCCCAGCCGCCGGGCGGTGCGCTCGAGCGCGCGGCCGGCCAGTTCGGCCTCGCGGATCCCGGACCCGCCGGCCCGGACGGTGAAGTCGCCGGCGCCCAGCGCGTCGGCCGCCCGGGTGAGCTCCTCCAGCGGCGCGGCGATCCGGGCGGCCCGCTGCCAGGCGACGACCGCGGCGAGGGCCACGACCGTGATCGCGAGGGCGAGCATCCCGCCGATCGTCGCCCACGTCCGGGTGAGTACGGAGTCGTAGGAGATCTCCGCGCGGACGATGAGATCCTGCCGGCCGGTCGCGACCGGCACGGCCACGGCCAGCTCCCCGCCGGACAGCTCCTCGTGCTCGGCGCCGTCGGCGGCGACCGCCGCGACCGCGCCGCTGCGCGCCGGCCCGTCGCCGGCCAGCCGCTGCCCGGATCCGCCGTACGCGGCGAGCCGGACGCCCGCGCGGTGCGCCCGTGGCAGCGTGAGCGGCCCGGCGACGGCGCCGGCCGCGGTCACCTCGCGCAACCGCGCGGCGGCCCGGACCGCCTCGCCGGAGAGCTGGTCAGTGGTCTGATCCCGGTAGAGCCGGCTGGCGGCCACCGCCAGCGGCACCGCGAACAGCGTCACCGCCAGCATCGTGACGAGCAGGATCGCCGACCCCACCGCCCGCCGGACACCGACCGGCCCGCGACCCCCAGCCACGGCCGCACCGGCTGCGGGCACCGGCGGGGTCGCCCCGGAGGGGGTGGGTGGGGCCGGGCTGGCGTCGGGCGTCCCGCCGGTGGCCGTTGACCGTCGGCTGACCTCGGGCTGCCGGGACGGTGACCCGTCCGAACCTAGCGTGGTCGATGTCGCCGCAGGCTGGCCGCGGTGCCCGCGCCGGATCTGCCGCACCGCACCTCCCGAGGAGTCCTGGTGGCCCATCGCAGCGTTCCCGGCAACGGTCCCATGATCTCGTCGCGGGCGTGGCGCGGGACCGCGGTGGTGGTGCTGCTCGCGCTGGCCGGCGCGCACCTGTCCCCGCTCCGGGATTGGCATGCGCGCGCCGGCTACCTCGACGCCGGGATGGCCGCGGCCGCGCTCGCGGCGCTGGGAGCGGCCGCCGCGCTCGCGGTACGGGCCAGCTGGCGTGACTGGCAGGGTGCCGCCGCGCTCGCCGTGGCCGCGGCCGCGGCATACCTGGTCAGCCGGGGCGTCGGGTGGCCGGGCGACACGGCGGTGATCGGCCGGTGGCGGTCGCCGGACGGGTCAGCGGCGCTGGCGGCCGACCTGCTGGCGCTGGCGGTGACCGGCGCGGTCCTGCACGGCGGCCTGCCCGCCCGCCCGGCCGCCCGGCCCGCCGCCGGCCGCTGGGCTCGCGTCGCGCCCGGCCCGGACGGTCCGGCCGGCGACCGCTAGACCCCGGGCACGTCACGGCACCGGCAACGACGCAGGTGGAGGTCTGATGTCAGGCTCAACGGCCGCGGCGGGCACCGCGGCGGCGGCAGCACCGGCCCGGCTGGCGCCGCCGATCACGCCGCTCGGGCCGCTGCTGCCGGCGCGGCACATCGCGGTCGACCGCCACAGCCGGGTCGGCGGACACAGCCGGGTCGGCGGGCACACCGCGGCGCGGCACGTGCCTACCAGGATCCACAGCGTGGACCAGCTGCCCGCGACGGTGGTCCACGCGCTGCGGCGGCCGACGCCGCTGGAGAACCCGTGGCTGGCCGCCGGCGTTCTCACCGCCGGCGTGCTGCTGGTCGCGGTATGGGTGGCCGGCGCGGTACGCCGGCGCCGGGCCGGGCTGCGGCTGGCCCGTCCGGTGATCGCCCGCGTCGGCCTCGGCACGGCGGTCACGGTGCTGCTGCTGGCCGGTGGGCTGCTGGCGGTCAACAGCTACGTCGGCTACGTCCCAACCACCGCCGCGCTCGGCAACCTGCTCAGGGGCCGGCCGCTGGAATCCGCGGGCTCGGTCCCGGCCGCGACGGTGCGGCGTACCGCGGTCACCGGCTGGCCGCGCACGCCCGCGGCCACGGCCCGGTCCCGGCTGAAGACGGCGCCGGACGCGCCGGTCGACACCACCGGCTCGCAGATCGTCCAGCTCCGGATCGGCGCACCCGAGCTCGGCGTGCCGCCCGCGCCCACCTTCGTCTACCTGCCGCCCGGCTACACCGACCTCCGCAACGCCGACGTGCGCTACCCGGTCGTCTACCTGATCCACGGCTTCCCCGGCCAGGCCACCGACTGGCTGGTGGCCGGCCGCGCCCAGCAGGCCGCCGACCTCGTCCGCCGCGACGGCCTGACCGGCCCGATGATCCTGGTCTTCCCCACGGCCACCGGCGGGTGGCTGCACGACTCGGAGTGCCTGGACGCGGCCGGCGCCGGGCAGAGACTCGAGACGTACCTGACGCGCGTCGTGGTCGAGACCATCGACCGGACGTTCCGCACGATCCCGGCCCGCCGGGGTCGGGCGATCGGCGGCATGTCGTCGGGCGGCTACTGCGCGCTCAACCTCGGCCTGCGGCACCTGCGGACGTACTCGACGATCCTGTCCTCGATGCCGTACGGCGACCCGGGCCGGGGCCCGCTGCGGCACGAGCTCGGCGGCAGCCTCGCGCTGTTCCGCGCCAACAGCCCGAGCTGGTACCTCACCCGGATGCCGTTCCCCCAGCCGGTCGCGGTCTTCCTGGACGCCGGCACCGACGACCGGGTCACGCTCGACACCGCCCGGGCGATGGCGCGCGACCTGGCCGCGCGCGGCCAGTACGTGGCGCTGCGGGTGGCGCCCGGGCTCGGCCACACCTGGCGCGAGGCCAGCGCCGAACTGCCCTACTCCCTCGTCTTCGCCAGCCAGCACCTGACCCGCGCTCTGTCTGCCTAGATCGCCTCGCCCCCACCCGGCTGGCCCCTGACCCTGGCCGGCCGGGCCCTGGCCCAGGGACGGCCCGTACGGTGGCCGCGTGGACAGTCGTCGGCGCCGCGTGGTCCCGGTGGTTGTCGCCGCCGTCCTCATCCTGGCACTGGCGTCGTGGTGGCTGGTCCGCCCGGCGCGACCGGCGGGTGCCGGCTGGACCGCGGGCTCGGGCGGCGGTGCGGTGGACGGGGAGGACCCGCCGTCCGGTCCGGCGACCGGGGCGGTGGGCGGGCTGCGGGTGCTGCGGCTGCCGTCGCCCGGGTCGGGCCGCCTGCGGGAGGTGTGGGTCTACCGGCCGCCGGGGGTGCCGGAGTCGGCCCGGCTGCCGGTGCTCTACCTGCTGCACGGGTACCCCGGCGACCCGGGCTCGTTCTTCGACGCGCTGGCGATCGGGCCGATGCTGGCCACGTTCGTCGGAGCCGGCGGGCCGCCGTTCGTCGTCGTGCTCCCGGAAGGGGACGGCGACACCCACACCGACTCGGAGTGGGCCGACTCCGTCGACGGCACCGACCGGATCGAGACGTTCGTGACGTCGGTGGTCATCCCGGCCGTGGAGGGCCAGAACCGCCGGGACGCCGCGCACCGGGCCGTGGCGGGCTTCTCGATGGGCGGCTACGGTGCGATGAACCTCGCGCTGCGGCACCGGGACCTGTTCGGCCAGGTCGCCTCCCTCGCCGGATACTTCTCCATCGACGACCCGGACGGCGTCTTCGGTGGTCGGCCGGCCGTCGTCGCGGCGAACAGCCCGGACCGCGACCTCCAGGCCGCGCACGGGCTGCGGATCCTGCTCTCCGACGGGACCGACGACGACGAGAGCGTCACCCGCGGCGAGACGCAGCGGTTCGCGGGGCTCCTCGGCGCCAGCGGGATACCGGCGACGACCCAGCTGGTCCCGGGCGCCCGGCACGACGCGAACTACGTCCGCCAGGAACTCCCGGCGGTCGCGGCGTTCCTCGCCGCCGGCTGGGCCGCGGGTCACTGACCAGCGTCCGCCCACCGGGCCGAGCCCACCGCCGCCGACCGAGCAGACGTCCACTGACCAGCGCCGTCCGGGCGGGCGACCGGCCGCGGCGCCATCGTTGACCGGGGGTTGACCGCCGGGCGCCGGGCCGCTAACCGACCCGACCGTATCGTCACCTCGACACGAACTCACCGACACCCCGAAGGTGGCAACGATGCCTGCCTCGTTCCCGGATGGTCCGACCGGGCGGAACGGATGACGAGGATGACAGGCCGCCACGCCGGCACCCAGCTCGCGCCGCCACCACCGCCGGCCGGCACCGCCGCCGGGCTCCGGCCCGAGGCCGCCGGCCCGCCGCGCCGCCCGGCGGGTGACCGTCCGCGCGGCGCGGCGGCCGCTACCCGCCTCGGCCGGGTGGGCGCCGCATGCCGGCCCACCGCCAGCCGGACGGCGTCCGTGGTCGCGACGCTGACCTGGCTGCTGGGGGTGCTGACCGTGGCCAGCGCGCTGCTGCCGGGCGACCGCGGCCGGCTGCGCGCGCTGACCCACATCGTCCCGGTGCCGGCCTCGGCCATCGCGACCGGCGGCGCCGCGGCGCTCGGCGTGCTGCTGCTCTACCTGGCCGGCGGCCTGCGCCGGCGCAAGCGGCGGGCCTGGCAGGTGGCCGTCGCGGTGACGGTCGTGGTGGCCGCGCTGCACCTGCTGCGCGGGCTGGACGTCGAGGAGGCCACCGCGTCCGTCGGCGTGCTGGCCGTGCTGCTGTGGTCCCGGCGGGAGTTCTACGCCGAGGGTGACCCGGCCGGCCGGTGGTTGGCGGTGCGCCGGCTCGCCGAGCTCCTGGTGCTGGACGTGGCGTTGGGGATGGCGCTGCTACAGGCGTACGACCGCCGGCTGGTGGGCCACCCGTCGGCCGGCGAGCGGCTGCGGCAGGTGCTGCTCGGCCTCGTGGGGGTGTCCGGCCCGGTCGGGGTGCGCGGCGACCGGTCCGCCGACGTGATCACGGCGACGCTGCTCGCGTTCGGACTGCTGACCGCGTTCACCACCGCGTACCTGCTGCTGCGGCCGGCCGAGCCGGTGGCGCTGCTGTCCACCGCGGACGAGGACCGGTTGCGGGCGCTGCTGGCCGGCCACGGCGGCCGGGACTCGCTCGGCTACTTCGCGCTGCGTCGGGACAAGAGCGTGGTGTGGTCGCCGTCGGGCAAGGCGGCGGTCACCTACCGGGTGGTGCACGGCGTGCTGCTCGCCAGCGGCGACCCGATCGGCGACCCGGAGGCGTGGCCGGGCGCGATCACCGCCACGCTGGAGCTGGCCCGCCGGCACGGCTGGGTGCCGGCGGTGGTGGGCTGCGGCGAGCTGGGCGCGACGGCGTGGTCGCGGCACGGCCTGGACGCCTACGAACTCGGCGACGAGGCGGTGCTCGACGTGCCGGCGTTCACGCTCGACGGCCGGCCCATGCGGGGAGTGCGGCAGGCGGTCGGGCGGGTGCGCCGGGCCGGCTGCGTGGCGTCGGTCCGGCGCGCCGCCGACATCCCGGCCGCCGAACTCGCCTCGATGGTCACCGTCGCCGACGCGTGGCGGGGAGCCGGCGTGGAGCGGGGCTTCTCGATGGCGCTGTCCCGGCTCGGCGACCCCGCCGACACCGGCTGCGTGGTGGTCAGCGCGCACCAGGACGGGGTGCTGCGCGGCCTGCTGCACTTCGTCCCGTGGGGCCCCGACGGCCTGTCGCTGGACCTGATGCGCCGGGACCGCACCGCCGACAACGGGCTGAACGAGTTCCTCATCGTCGAGCTGCTCGCGGCCTGCCCGGCGCTGGGCGTCCGGCGGTTGTCACTGAACTTCGCCGTGTTCCGCTCGGCGCTGGAGCGGGGCGCCCGGATCGGCGCGGGGCCGGTGTCCCGGCTGTGGCGCTCGGTCCTCGTGTTCGCGTCCCGGTGGTGGCAGATCGAGACGCTCTACCGCTTCAACGCGAAGTTCCGGCCCGCGTGGGAGCCGCGGTTCGTGTCGTTCCCGTCCGCCCGCGACCTGCCGCGGATCGCGGTGGCCGCGCTGGAGGCGGAGGCGTTCCTGGTCCGGCCGCGCCCGCTCAAGCGGCTGCTGCGACGCGGCTGACCTGCGCGCCTACTGCCAGTTCGGGCGGTCGCGAGCGCGGCTCCACAGCACGGCGGCGACGATCAGCGGCGCGACGAAGATGAACACAGCCAGCGCCACGCCGATCGCCGGGGGCAGGGAGAACCCGGTGCAGGTTTCCGGAGTGGTCACGATCGAACCGTCCGGCCCCCCGGGGGAACCACTACCACCACCACAGGACTGCGTCGGCAGGCCGGCGAGCAGCAGCAGGAGGCCGGGGCCGCCGGGTACGACCAGCGTGCCGAGCAGCTTCTCACCCCGGCGCCAGCGCCGGGAACTCCACAGCAGCAGCACGCCGACCAACCAGCCCAGGACGGGGATCAGGGACCCGATCGTCAGCATGAGGACGGCCGCGAGCTCCAGACGGGGGCCGGGACGGTGCGGTGGCGCGGCGGCTGACCCCGCCGGCCCGGCCGGCCCGTCCTCGGTGGCCGCGGCGACGATCTCCGCGGGCTCGCCCAGCCGGTCGAGCAGCGTGCGCACCGCGGCCTCGTCGCCCGCTGCGCCGGCCACCCGCGCCGCGTCGATGTGCTCGCCGATCTCCGCCAGCAGCTCGGCGCGGCGGTCCGGCGGCAGCTCGGCCGCCGCGGCCGCCAACCGGGCCAGGTAGTCGGTCACCAACGGGTCAACAGCGCCGGTGGTCATGGCTTCTCCTCAGACAGTAGGTGGTCGACCGCGTCGCGGAAGCGGCGCCACTCGGTCACAAAGGCGCGCAGGGCGTCGCGGCCGGCCGGAGTGAGCGAGTAGTACCGCCGTGGTGGCCCGGCCTCCGACTCCACCCAGGTGGTGGTCACCCGCCCTTCCCGCCGCAGCCGGGACAGCAGCGGGTAGATCGTCCCCTCGCTGGTGACCAGCCCGTCCACGTCGGCGAGGCGGCGGACCAGGTCGAAGCCGTAGAGCCGGTCGCCGGCCAGCAGGGACAGGACGCAGTACTCCAGCACCCCTCGCCGCAACTGGGACAGCGGGCTGCGTGCCCCACCAGGTTCCATGCAATACAAGGTAGCAGGCCAAGCACGTCTGAACCCGCTGTTCGCGATACGCGTCCAGGCCGGGCTGGCCGGCGTGGCGTGGCGGCCGGCCGGCCGGTGGTGGTATGAGAACGGGATGTCCGCGACCGACCTGGCCAGCTGCCCCGTCCGGCGGGGACCCGCGGTCGCCGCCGCCGCCCCCGGCGGATGACCCCGGCGCTCGCCGTCGGGTTCGCCGTGGCCGGGGCGGTGGGGTACGGGTTCGCGTCGGTGCTGCAGGCCAGCGCCGCCGACCGGGCCCACGGCACGCTGCGGACCGTGCGGGATCCGCGCTACCTCGCCGGCCTCGCGCTCGACCTGCTGGCCTGGCTGGCCTCGCTGGCCGCGCTCCGGGTGCTGCCGATCTACCAGGTGCAGGCCACGCTGGCCGGGTCGCTGGCGGTGACCGTCCTGGCCGCGCGCGTCATGCTGGCGGTCCGCCTGCGCCGGTCGGACCTGGTCGCGGTCGCGGTGACCGTCGCCGCGCTCGCCGCGCTGGCCGCCTCGGCCGGGCCACAGCACCCGGCGCAGCTGTCCGGCGCCGGTCGCCTCGGCCTGGCCGCGCCCGCTGTCCTCGTCGGCCTGGCCGGCTGGGCCGCCGCCCGGGCACGCGCCAGCGGCGCCGCGGCCGTGACCGCGGGGCTGGCTTTCGGCGGCGCGGCGCTCTGCGCCCGGGCCGTGACGCTGCCCGACGCCCCGCTCCGGCACCTGCCGGCGACGCTCGCGTCGGCCGCCGGCAACCCGCTGGCCTGGGCGCTGCTGGCCTACGGCGGGGCCGGGGTGCTGCTCTACGCGAACGCCCTCGAGCACGGGCCCGTCGGCCCGGTCACCGCCCTGCTCTGGATCGCCGAGGTGGCCGCGCCCTCGATCGTCGGCGTCGCGCTGCTCGGCGACACGGTCCGCCCCGGCTGGACGCCGGCGGCCGCGACCGCCCTGCTCGCCAGCATCGCGGCCGCCGCGATCCTGGCCCGCCCGTCCACCCCCACCACCGGACCGCGAGACGCCTGACGGCCCGGTGGCCCGGCCAGCGCCGCCGCCCGGATCTTCCGCCGGACCGGCCGACTTGCCGACGGATCTTTACCGCGGGCGGTGGATCACGCGGAGCAGGCCCTCCTGGACGACCGAGGCGAGGTGCCGGCCGTCCTGGCTCCAGATCTGCCCGGTGGCCAGCCCGCGGGCGTCCGACGCGGACGGGCTCTCCGACTCGTACAGCCACCACTCGTCGGCGCGGAAAGGGCGGTGGAACCACATCGCGTGGTCCAGGCTGGCGGCGAGCAGTTGCCCGGTGCCGAGCGAGTAGCCGTGCGGCCGGACCACCGAGTCGAGCAGCGTCATGTCGCTGGCGTAGGTCAGCACGCACAGGTGCAGCAGCGGGTCGTCGGGCAGTACGCCGTCGGCGCGCAGCCAGACCAGGCTGCGGGCGGTCCGCGGCTCGCCGGACGGCCAGGCCCAGGACGGGTCGTCCACGTAGCGCAGGTCGACCGGGCGGGCCAGCCGGGCG
Organism: Mycobacteriales bacterium; assembly: GCA_039648995.1. Classification (GTDB taxonomy): domain Bacteria; phylum Actinomycetota; class Actinomycetes; order Mycobacteriales; family CADCTP01; genus JBBWZH01. The sequence continues at coordinate 2,112 of JBBWZH010000320.1, read as the reverse complement.
AACGGGTGGTCGGCCGGCAGCTCCCCGGAGCGGGCCCGCTCCACCAGGGACGGCAGCGACTCCGGCGGCGGCACGGCCGGCATCGGCGTCTGGTGGTCCAGCCCGGCCTCGGCCCGGTGGAACGACGCGCTCAGCGTGAAGATCGGCTTGCCATGCTGGACGGCGACGACCCGGCGGGTGGTGAACGACCGGCCGTCGCGGACCCGGTCGACGGTGTAGACGATCGGCACCGCCGGGTCGCCGGGGCGGATGAAGTAGGCGTGCAGCGAGTGCACCGGGCGGTCGGGCGGGACGGTGCGGCCGGCGGCCACCAGCGCCTGGCCGGCGACCTGGCCGCCGAACACGCGCTGCCGCTCGGTCCGCGGGCTGCTGCCGCGGAAGATGTCGACCTCGATCTGCTCCAGGTCCAGCAGCCGGACCAGGTCGTCCACCGCCGCCTGCCCGGACAGCGCGCCGCTGTCCACGCCCGCCGCCTCCCGCGGGCGGGGCTCAGCCCCGGTCACGCGGGTCGCCGAGGCGGTGCACCCGGAGCAGGTTGGTCGATCCGGGGGTGGACGGCGGGCTACCGGCGACGATCACGACCACGTCCCCGGGCCGGCCGCGGCCGTTCTCCAGCATCGCCGCGTCCACCTGCCGGACCATCTCGTCGGTGTGCGTCGTGGTCGGCGTGATGAACGTCTCGACGCCCCAGGTGAGCGCGAGCTGGCTGCGCACGCTGGGGTCCGGGGTGAACGCGAGCAGCGGCATCGGCGGGTGGTGCCGGGCCAGCCGCCGCACGGTGTCGCCGGTCTGGGTGAACGCGACCAGCGCGGTCGCGCCGAGCGACTCGCCGACCTCCTTGGCGGCCTTCGCGATCGCGCCGCCCTGGGTGGCCGAGAGGCGGGTCAGCGCGGGCACCGACGGGCTGCCCTGTTCGATGGTGCGGATGATCCGGGCCATCGTCGCGACGGACTGCACCGGGTAGCGGCCGACGCTGGTCTCGCCGGACAGCATCAGCGCGTCCGCCCCGTCCAGCACCGCGTTGGCCACGTCGGACGCCTCGGCCCGGGTCGGCCGGCTGTGCTCGATCATCGACTCCAGCATCTGGGTGGCCACGATCACCGGCTTGGCGTTCTCCCGGGCCACCTGGATGGCCTGCTTCTGCACCAGCGGCACCTGCTCCAGCGGCAGTTCCACGCCGAGGTCGCCGCGGGCCACCATGATCCCGTCGAACGCCTCGACGATGCCGGCCAGGTTCTCCACCGCCTGCGGCTTCTCCAGCTTGGCGATCACCGGCACGTGCGCACCGACCTCGTCCATCACCGCCTGCACCGGCTTCAGGTCGTGCGGCGTGCGGACGAACGACAGCGCGATCATGTCGACCCGCAGGCTCAGCGCGAACCGCAGGTCCTCGGCGTCCTTGTCGGACAGCGCCGGCACGCTGATCGCCGACCCGGGCAGCGACAGGCCCTTGTGGTCGGAGACCGCGCCGCCCTCGATCACGTCGCAGCAGACGTCGGTCTGGGTCACGCTGATCACGACCAGCGCGATGTTGCCGTCGTCGACCAGCAGCCGCTCGCCGGGCCGGACCGCCGCGGGCAGCAGCGCGAACGTGGTGCCGACCCGGTCGTGCGTGCCGAGCACCGGCTCGGTGGTGATCGTGACCCGGTCGCCGGCCCGCCAGACCACCGAGCCGCCGGCGAACCGGCCGAGCCGTATCTTCGGCCCCTGCAGGTCGGCCAGCAGGCCGACGCAGTGCCCGCTCCGGTCGGACGCCTCGCGGACCAGCCGGTAGGTACGCCGATGGTCCTCGCGGGTGCCGTGGCTGAAGTTCAGCCGGGCCATGTCCATGCCCGCGTCGACCAGCGCGCCGACCTGGTCCGCGGTGGACGTCGCCGGGCCCAGGGTGCAGACGATCTTCGCTCGCCGGGTCACAGCAGCCACCCTAGGGGGTGCCTGATGGTCTTGGTGGATGCCCACGGCGTCCAGGCGGCGTCCGGCAAGGCGGAGGAGGAGCCTATACCGGGGTGGCATCGGCGACGACGACAACGCCGCCGGTCGTCGGCTGGACGTCGCGGGCGCCGCCGAAGATCCGTCAGGCACCCCCGGGGGTGCGTGTTGCGGCGGTGGCTC
>JBBWZH010000319.1:0-4538 GCA_039648995.1 Mycobacteriales bacterium | reverse complement strand
GCCCAGTCGTGCGGCCGGGCGGCTCGGCCGGTCCGGTCCGCTGTTCGGTCGCCCCAGTCGGCCGGTCCGGCTCAGTGGTGCGGCCGGGGCGGTCGGTGAGTCCGGCCGGTCGCTGCGGGCGTTCCGGCGGCCCGGTCGGCCGTTCCCGGCGTTCCGACGGCCCGGTCGCTCGCTCCGGCCCAGCCCGGCGCTCGGGGCGGTCGGGCGGCTCGGGGTCAGGCGGCGCGATCCGCGTCCCGCGGGCGGGTGGGCGGGCGTCGCGGTCGACGGGGGTGGTGATCTGGTCGGACCGGGCCCGGGCGCCGGCCGGGACCGGGCGCCGCGGGGCGGTCTGGCGGGCTCGGGCGCGCGTCCGGTTGGACGCGAGGAGCAGTATCCAGGTCCCGGCCAGGAGCAGCAGCGCGCCGATGGCGAGGACAAGGATGCCGACTGGCCGCGTCTCCCCGGTCATGTTGCTCCGGCGGAGACGGCAGCGTCATCCACCGGGTCACCTCCACTTCCAGTATCAGCCCGGACGGCAACGAGCCGGGTCGGTGTCGACAGCGAGTGACTACCGGGACCCAGCAAACGCAAAGGTGCCCCCAGCATGGGCGCGGCATTGGGGCACCTCTGTTGATCAGCGTACGGCGTTCGACCCCCATGGTCCCGTAAGTGCGCCACTCCTACTCGTCCGGTGGGTCGATGTCGTCCGGATCGAGGCCGAGTAGGTGGGCGACCTGCTCGACCACCACCTCGTGCACCAGGTCGGCGAGATCCACCCGGTCCAGTGACCGGACTTCCAGCGGGCGCCGGTAGATCACGATGCGTGGCGGGGTGGAACCGCCGTCCGAGTCGCGGGCGGCCGGCAGCAGCCGTGCCAGCGGGATCGTGTCGTCCTCGACCACGTCGTTGTCGTACTCCGGCTCGACGCCGTTGGCCGGCACGGCGGGCACGTCCTCGACGGCGAACTCGACCGGTTCCAGCTCCTTGCCCCAGCGACGTTCCAGGTGCTCGACCGCGTCAAGCACCAGGTCGTCGAACTGCTGGGCCCGGCTGCGGGCGAGCGGCACCCCGGGTGGGACCAGCCGGCCGCGCAGCCCGCGGCCCCGCCGGTCTCGCCGTCCGGCCCGGCGGCGCAGCGGCACGCCCGTCATGCCGCGAACTGTAGCCCGGCGGCGCTCCCACCGCCGCTGCCCGGCCCGGTAGCCCGGGCCGCGGCCGGCGCCGACATCCGGTCCGTTACCCGACCGGGTGGTGCGGCCAGACCCGATCGCGACACGAGCGCGCAGGTCACGCCGGCCGAAGGCGGGGGGGACTATGGTTCCGCCGTGAGGCACGTGCGCCGCTGTTCCCGCACCGGGTGCGGCCACCCCGCGGTCGCGACGTTGACGTATGTCTACGCCGACTCGACGGCGGTGGTCGGCCCGCTGGCGACGTATGCCGAGCCGCACAGCTACGACCTCTGCGAGGAACACGCCCGCCGGCTGACCGCGCCCAAGGGGTGGGAGGTGGTGCGGCACGAGGGTGACTACTCGGTGCCGATGCCGACCACGGACGACCTGGAGGCGCTGGCCAACGCCGTCCGCGAGGCGGCCCGGCCGGAGCGCCGGCCCAGCGTCCCGCTCGACCCGGACCGGCCGCTGGAGGGCACCGGCCGCCGCGGCCACCTCCGGGTGATCCCGTCCCCGCCCTGATCCACCTGCCACGGGCAGCCCGGCGACGCGGATGGGCGCCGGCCGGCCGGTAGGCTCGGCGCCGCACTGTGCTCGGTTACCGATGCCTGCTGAAGGGTTCGCCGTCCATGCTTGACCTGTCCTGCGTCGTGAAGGCATACGACATCCGCGGGGTCGTACCGGACGAGTTGAACGAGGAGGTCGCGCACGCGGTCGGGGCGGCGTTCGCGCGGCTCACCGGCGCGGACCGGATCATCACGGGGTACGACATGCGGGAGTCCGGGCCGGGGTTGGCGGCCGCGTTCGCCGAGGGCGTGACCGGTCAGGGCGTGGATGTGGTGGACATCGGGCTGGCCTCGACCGATCTGCTCTATTTCGCCGCCGGCGCGCTGGACCTGCCCGGCGCGATGTTCACCGCCAGCCACAATCCGGCCAAGTACAACGGCATCAAGCTCTGCCGCGCAGGCGCCGCCCCGGTCGGTCAGGATTCCGGCCTGCGCGAGCTGAAGGAGATGGCCGAGCGGGGCGTGCCCGCCCACCCGGGGCCGCAGGGCTCCCTGCTGCGGCGCGACCTGCTGGCCGACTACGCGGCGCACCTGCGCACCCTGGTCGACCTGTCCGGCATCCGCCCGCTGACCGTCGTCGTGGACGCCGGCAACGGGATGGCCGGGCACACCGTCCCGGCGGTGCTCGGCGACACCGAACTTCCCGCGTTGCCGCTGACCATCGTCCCGCTGTACTTCGAGCTGGACGGCACGTTCCCGAACCACGAGGCGAACCCGCTGGAGCCGGCCAACCTGGTCGACCTGCGGGCCAAGGTGCGCGCGGTCGGTGCGGACATCGGGTTGGCCTTCGACGGCGACGCCGACCGCTGCTTCGTGGTGGACGAGCGAGGCGAGCCGGTGCCGCCGTCCGCGGTGACCGCGCTGGTGGCGGTCCGCGAGCTGGCCAAGACGCCGGGCGGCACGGTGATCCACAACCTGATCACGTCCGCGGCGGTGCCGGAGATCGTGACCGAGTACGGCGGGGTGCCGGTGCGCACCCGCGTCGGGCACTCGTTCATCAAGGCGGAGATGGCCCGCACCGGCGCGATCTTCGGCGGCGAGCACTCCGCGCACTACTACTTCCGCGACTTCTGGCGCGCCGACACCGGCATGCTGGCCGCGATGCACGTGCTGGCCGCGCTCGGCGAGACCGCGGCCGGCGGCACGCTGTCCGGGCTGACCGGCGTGTTCACCCGGTACGCGGGCTCCGGCGAGATCAACTCGACGGTGGCCGACCAGGCCGGTCGGATGCGCGCGGTCGAGACCGCGTACGCCGGCCGGGACGGGGTGGCGGTCGACCACCTGGACGGGCTGACCGTGCGGCTCGCGGATGGCAGCTGGTTCAACCTGCGCCCGTCCAACACCGAGCCGCTGCTGCGGCTGAACGCCGAGGCGGCCGACCCGGCCGCGATGGGCGCGCTGCGGGACGAGGTGCTCGCGCTCGTCCGGGCCGCCTCCTGACCCGCGCCGGGCCGGGTGACCGCACCGGCGAAGCGCGGAACCGATCCGAGGGAGACCGATCATGAAGCTCGACCCCATGCTGCTGGAGATCCTGGTGTGCCCGGCCTGCCACGGTGCGCTCCGGGTCGACGACGCGGCCGACGAGCTGGTCTGCACCAGCTGCGGGCTGGCCTACCCGGTCCGGGACGACATCCCGGTGCTGCTGGTGGACGAAGCCCGACCGCCGGAGGCCACGGCGCCGACGGCATGAGTCCGGCCACCAGAATGCGGGAGCGGGGGTGGGTGCGGTGCTGGACGAGTCCGTTTTGGACACTGCCGATCGGCTGACCGCGGCGGACCGCAACGGTCTGCTCCGGATGCTCGCGACCGCGGGCGCGCAGCTACGGGAGAGCCTGCAGCTGACCGAAGAGTCCGAAGTGGACAGCTACCTGGCGGGCGTGCGGCCGCGTGCGGTGCTGGTCTGCTGCGACGCCGCCGCCGAGGTGGCCGGGCAGGCGGTCGCGGCGCTCGCCGACTGGTCGGACAGTGCCGCCCCGGTGCTGCTGCCGCCGTCGGCGACGCTGCCGATGTGGGCCGGCCCGGCGGACCTGCTGCTGGTCGCCGGCCACACCGGCGGCGACGAGCGGGTGCTGGCGGTCGCGCAGGCCGCGGGCCGCCGCGGGATGCCGCTGGTCGGCGTCGGCCCGGCGCCGTCCCCGCTGGAGGAGGCCTGCGTCCGAGCGCGCGGGCGGTACGTGCCGGTGCCGCCCGACCGGCCGGAACGCGCCGCGCTGTGGGGCCACGCCGGCCCGCTGCTGCGGATGGCGGGGCGGCTGGGGCTGGCCCCGGTCCGGGACGACGACCTGGCGGCCGCCGCCGACGTACTGGATTCGATCAGCGCCCGCTGCCGGCCGTCCAGCGACACGTTCGTCAACCCTGCCAAGACGCTGGCGCTGGCGATCGGCACCGCGCTGCCGGTGGTCTGGGGCACCACCCCGCTGGCCGGCGTCGCCGCGTACCGGCTGGCCGGCCAGCTCGCCGGAAACGCCGCCGTACCGGCCGTCTGGGGAACCCTGCCGGTCGCGGCCCGGCTCTTCGGCGGCCTGTTCGACGGCGGCGACGCGGTCGACGCCGAGGACCTCTTCCGCGACCGGGTCGAGGAGGACGAGCCCCGCCGCCCCCGGCTGGTGCTGCTGCGCGACGTGGCCGAGGACCCCGACGCGCACGGCCAACTGGAGGACACCACCGCGGCGTTGGCCCAGCGCGGCGTGCCGATCTCGGAGATCACCGCCGAGGAGGGCGGCCCGGCGACCCGGCTGGCCTCGCTGATCGGCCTGATCGACTTCGTCACCGTCTACGTCGGGCTCGCGCTCGGCGTGGACCCGTCCGGGCAGCGGATCGG
>JBBWZH010000257.1:0-34346 GCA_039648995.1 Mycobacteriales bacterium | reverse complement strand
CACTGCTCGACCGGCCGGAGGCGGCGGCGGACCGCGTCGTCGAGGCGCTGGTGGTCGCCAGCCTGCTGGTCCCGGCCGGCACCGACCTGGTCGGCCTGCCGCGCTACCGGCTGCCCGACCTGATCGGCGACTATGCCCGTGAGCGAGCCGAGGCGGACGAGCCGGCGGCCGATCGGCGGGCCGCCGCCGAGCGGGCACTGCGGGCGCTGCTGGCGCGGGTGAGCAGCGCGCCGCCGGCCGCCGACCCGGCGGGGTGGCGGGCCAGCGAGCGGGCCAACCTGACCGCGGCGGTCGCGGTGGCGCGCCGGCTCGGCCTGGCCGATCTGGCCGGCGACCTCGCCGCGGCGGTCACACCATAGGTCCTTTGTAGAGACCTTATGGGTACTTGGCCAGACGATCCTTTCCCACATCGTGGAACGGTGAGGAGGCGACGTGTCGACGTTCGCAACCGAGAAGATCAGGCCCGCCCAGCTGCCGACCGGGTTCCAGCTCCGCCGCCGGATCGACGGCACGGCGATGGTCGGCTTCACCGGACCGAACGGGGAGGAGTTGCTCGACCAGGTCACGCTCATCCACACCCGCGGGCGCCAGTACATGGACTGGCGGTTCCCGCTGACCGTGCACGTCACGTCCACTCCGGACGCCCGGCTGTTCGCCACCGAGAACCGGCCGGGCGTCTCCGTGGATGTCGGAATCCGCGGCGTCAAGGCCATCTACCACGACGGCTGGTGGACCCCGCCGGTCAGCGACGGCAGCGGTCCCGTGTGGGGCGTCGGCGCCATGCACTCCCTCACGCTGCGCTCGGCGAACCGGGTGGTCGGCGTCCGCGCGCCGCGGGAGGTGCCGCTCGACGAGCTGGTGCGGATCGCCAAGTCGGTCCCGCCGGACTGAGGCGCGCCGGTGGACTGGTATGCGTTCGCCCGCGCGGCGGTCGCGGTGGTGCTGCTGTCCGCGGCGGCCGCCAAGCTGGCGTCCGGCGGCTCGACACGACCGTTCCTGGCCGCGTTGGGGGTCCCGGACGGGCTCGCCGGCCCGGTGAGCGCCGCGCTGCCGGCGGCCGAGGCGGTCTGCGCGGTCCTGCTGCTCGCCGGCTCGGGCCTCTGGGCGGTGCTGCCCGCGGCGGCCCTGACGGTCGGATTCGCCGGTGTGCTGGGCTGGGCCGCCCAGGCGGGGATCAGCGAGGGCTGCCGGTGTTTCGGCGCCGTCGACGCATCGCGGACCCCCGCCGCGGCCGGCCTGCTGCGCGCGCTGGTGCTCGCCGCCGTCACCGTCGCGCTGGCCGTGGCGGCGCCGTCCGCGCGGTGGGCGCTGCCCGCACCGGCGCTGCTCACCGGCGCTCTCGCCGGGTGGGTCTACATCGGACTGTTCGCGATGGGCGGTCAGGTCTGGATGTTCGAGCGGGAGCGGGCGGTGCGCAAGCCACGCCTGGTGCCCACGGAGGAGCCGATATGAGTACGCCGTTCCTGGTGAGCTACGTCCTGCTGTGGGTGCTGGTCGCCGGCCTGTTCGTGGGCATGCTCGCGCTCTACCACCACTTCGGCGAGATGTACCTGTCCAGCCCGCAGGGCCGGTCCGCGCAGGGTCCGGACGAGGGCTCGACGCTGAAGGCGCTGGAGGCGCACACCGTCGACGCGACCGCGGTCGTGCTGCCGGTGGACCGGCCGACCCTGCTGCTGTTCGTCTCCACCACCTGCGACGTGTGCAAGGAGGTCCGCACCGCCGTGCCGCGGCTGGTGGCCGACCACACCGACGTGTCGGTCGTGGTGGTCTGCGCCGGCCGGCCGGCCATGGTCCGGGCCTGGGCCGAGCCGATCGCCGGGCTGGTTCCGGTGATCGCCGATCCCAGGTCCCGGATCTCCGAGCAGTACCAGGTGGATCTCAGGCCGTTCTGCATCGCGGTGGGTGCCGACGGGCTGGTCCGCGCACGCGGCATCGCCAACACCCACGACGGCCTGGAGATGGCCGTCGAGGACGCGAAGTCGCTGCCGATCGTCGACGCCGGTACGCCGGCCGACGGGCACGATCACCTTGCGACAAGGAAGAAGGAGCCGGCCAAGTGAAAGATCTGCTGACCTACACCACGCGTGCCCTGAACCGGCGGAACTTCCTGCGCGGCGCGACGACGACGGCGTTCGGCACCTTCGCGGCCGTCGCGGTCGGACGCACCTCGGTCGCCGTCGCGGCACCCTGCACCGGCCCGGGCGGCACCGGTTCCTGCGGCTGCGCCTGCCGCGGCAAGACCTGCTCCTCCTGCGGCGGCACCCACTGCCACGGCGTGCCGAGCTTCTGCGGCGGCACCTGCTGGGCCAGCGGCAGCGGGCACTGCTGCGACTGCCAGTGCCACGAAGGGACCAGCGCCGCCGACCAGTGGTACTGCTACTGCTTCGGGTGAGTCGCCGGTCATGCGGACGACAACTCGCACCAGGCGGCCGGCCGCCGCGCTCGGCGTGCTCCTGATCGGAGCCGCCGGCGGGGTGCTGGCCGCCTGGTACGGCCGGGCGGGGAATGACCGGGACGCCTGGCCGGTGCCGCTGCTGGCCCTGGTCGCCGTGCTGAGCGGCGTCCAGGGCCTGCGCACCGATTGAGGCAGCAACGCGGTCTACGTGATCGCGACGCCTCCCGTGTGGGGGCGGGCACCACGCCGCTCCTGGTGGGGCGGGATGGTCACACACGTCGTCGGGCTGCCGCTCGGCGCGCTGCTGGGCGCCGCCGGCTGGCACCTCATCGGTGACCTGGTCGGGCACCCACCCCGCTGGGTGGTCGGCGGGCTGGCCGCCGTCCTTGCCGTGGTCGCGCTGAAGCTGCTGCCGATCCACCTGGACGGCAGCCCGTGGCGGGTGCCGCGGGAGTGGTCGCAGCTCGGCCGGGTGACCTATGCCGGCATCTTCGGGGCGGCCCTGGGCACCGGCCTGGCCACCGCGCTCGCCTCACCGGCGTTGTACGTGCTGTTCGCCTGGGGCCTGGCCGCCCCGACCTGGTTGGCGGTGTGGCCGGTCTTCCTGGCCTTCGCACTCGGCCGCGCGGTGCCGTTCGCCGCGATCGGGCTGACCGGATACCTCCGCGCCCGCGACGTCGACGACGTCACCCGGTCGTACAACCGGATCGACACGGACGTGCGGGGCTCGCTGCACCGGCTCAACGCGGCGCTTCCGGCCCTGGCGCCGGTCGAGGCCGCGCTGCTCCTCGTGCTGGCAGTGCTGCTGCTGACCTGACCCTCGGCCCGCCGGCGCCGCGCCGGCGCCATGGCCGGCCGGCGCCGCCGGGGGCGGGGGTCAGTCGGCGAGGCTGGTGATCGCCTGGGCCCACCGGACGTACTTGTTGGTGGCCAGTTCGCGGACCGTGTCGATGCCGAATGCGGCCTTCAGATGGTCGGCGTCGCCGGCGCTGAGCCCCTGCAGCGCGCTGACCGGCGCGTCGGCCAGCTCAGCCAGGCTCTTGCCCTCGTACGCCTTGTCGACCTTGTTGGCCAGGTCACCCATGCCAGTCCTCCTGTCCGGGGGAAGGTCCGTCCTACCCCGCGGACGTGTCTAGCAGCCCGACCCGCGCCACCCGGACCCGGGGCGTCCCCCACTCATCCGGCGCGTCGTGGCGGACTGTCCACACACGACATCCGAGCCCTTGCCGGCACCCTGACGACAGGGCTCGCGTCCCGCCGCCGGCACGACTTCCGGGGCGAAACTCAAGACACCTGAACGACACGGGTGTAATTCACGCGCGAGTGTTATTACCGGTGGACCCAAACCCCGGCGGTGCGGTTTCCAGTTCTGGTTCAGCACTCGTTCAGTTCTCATACAGCCTGACTGGTCAGCCTGGGCGCACGCGGTTTGACGCCGCGGTCACCGCCACCGCCGAATTGGAGGGAGGTGATTTGTATGCGAATCAAGACGCGTCGTCGTAGCGTCGCCGGCATGGCTCTCCCGAGCTAAGGCCTGGCATTGTCTCGTGGGCGGCGGCTAGCCGTCCACGAGACACCCATCGCGCTTTCGAGCACTCCATTGGCGCCCGCCGCCCGCACATCGTTTACCGCCGCCCGGCACCGTCGGCGGATCGCCCAGCACATAGTTCCGCAAGGAGTGAGAATGGCAGTCCGGCCGCTATTGAAGCCGACCTCCCCGGCGTACGAGATCGACGACCTGGTGCATATCCCGCGGGAAGGCGAGGCGCTGGAAATCGAGGATCAGGGCGGCGACGTGCGCGCCCTGCTGCAGCTGCTCGACGGCACCCGCGACATTCCTGAGATCACGGCGGAGTTCCGCCGCCGGCGGCCGGACAGCCAGTTCGACGTCGACGCGGCGATCACGATCCTGAACGGCGAGCGACTGCTCATCGACGCCGCCGCCGAGAACCCGCTGGACGACTACGGCCGGCAGCGCTGGCTGCGCAACCTGGGATTCTTCGAGACCTACGCGACGCTCGACCGCAGCAGCCATGGCATGCAGCAGGCGCTGCGCGAGTGCAAGGTCGCCCTGCTGGGCGTGGGCGGCGTCGGTTCGCACGTGTCGCTCGACCTGCTCGGCCTCGGCGTGCAGGACCTGCGGATCGTGGACTTCGACAAGGTCGAGCTGTCGAACCTGAACCGGCAGATTCTCTACGCGGAGGCCGACCTCGGGCAGCCCAAGGTGGACCGGGCGCTGCACCGGCTGACCGGATACAGCGCCCGGGCGTCGGTGACCGGCGTGGAGAAGCGGCTGACGTCGGCGGCCGACGTGGCCGATGCGGTGCGCGACCGGGACATCGTGATCTGCGCCGCGGACCGGCCCAAGATGGAGGTGATCGAATGGGTGAACGCCGGCTGCGTCGCGGCCGGGGTCCCGTTCATCGCCGGTGGCGTGGAAACTCAGCGGTCGGTCCTGTACCTGGTCGTGCCCGGCGAGACCGGCTGCGTCGAATGCTGGCGCCGCACCTCCGCCGACGACACGGAGAGCCGGGCCGTCCGTATCCAGATGGCCGACCTGCACACCGAGGGTGGTATCGGCCCGGACCGGGCCGCGTTCGGCGGGCTGGTCACCGTGTTGACCGGCATGATGATCTCCGAACTGGTCCGGTTCGTCACCGGCATCGCCGAACCCATTGCCCTGGGCCAGCTCATCGAGATCCATTTCGACGATCTGGTGCCACACGTCGCCGAGCAATGGAAGCGGCTTCCCGACTGCCCGGTCTGCGGCGATGTGGAGGCGCGTTATCGCTACCGGCGCACGGACGCGACCGCCTGACGACGACAACGCGGTCCGGCCGCCGCGCCGGCGGCCGGACCGCGACTACCGGCCGCCCGCGGCCGGTGATCCACGAGTGCTCATCGCGGTGTCGGCCGAACGCCCGGCCGACGTCGGCCCCGTCGCCGCGGCCAGCCCGCCGCCGGCGCGCGGCGGCGCCGGCCGCACCGTCCGGAACCGAGGGCAGGAGCAGGAGCGGTGACGGTGAACCAGCCAGCGTCGGCCGGGGCGGTGGACGGGGTTGCGGACGGGGTGGCGGACGCCGCCGAGGCGGTGGAGTTCCTCCGGCTGTTCCACCGGGAGGCCGGCCAACCGTTCCCGCTCGCCGACCGGATCGCCCGGGTGCGCCGGCAGATCAGCCGCACCGGGACCTACCGGCAGACCGCCGCGGAGCTGACCTTCGGCGCCAAGGTGGCCTGGCGCAACCACACGCGCTGCGTCGGCAAGCTGTACTGGCGCACGCTCGTCGTGCGGGACGCGCGCCACCTGCAGGATCCGGCCGAGATCGGGGCCGACCTGCTGGACCATCTCCGGCTGGCCGGGAACGGCGGCCGGATCGAGCCGGTGATCACGGTGTTCGCCGCCGACGAGCCGGGCCGCCCCGGCCCGCGGCTGGCCAACCCGCAGCTCCTCCGGTACGCGGGGCACCGGCGGCCGGACGGGACCGTGCTGGGCGACCCGGCCACCGCCGCGCTGACCGACCGCGCCCGGGCGCTCGGTTGGGACCCGGGCCCGCCCGGGCCGTTCGACCTGCTGCCGCTGCTGGTCGACGTGCCCGGGCAGCCGGGCCGGTGCGTCGACGTCCCCCGCGAGCTGGCGCTCGAGGTGCCGATCCGGCATCCGGCCCACCCGGAGCTGACCGCGCTCGGGCTGCGCTGGTACGGCTTCCCCACCGTGTCGGACATGCAGCTGCAGCTGGCCGGGCTGACCTACCGGGCCGCCCCGTTCACCGGCTGGTACGTCGGGACCGAGATCGGCGCCCGCAACCTCGCCGACCGGGACCGGTACGACCTGCTGCCCGCCGTCGCGGCCGCGCTCGGCCTGGACACCAGCTCCGAACGCACGCTGTGGAAGGACCGCGCGCTGGTCGAGCTGACCGCCGCGGTGCTGTGGTCCTACCGGCAAGCAGGGGTCCGGATGGTCGACCACCACACCGCGTCCGACCAGTTCGACCGGTACACCCAGGCCGAGCGGCGGGCCGGCCGCACCGTGCACGCGGACTGGGCCTGGATCGTCCCGCCGCTCTCGCCAGCCACCACGGCGCTCTACCACCAGCGGTACGACGACACCGTCCTGCTACCGAACTTCGTCCGCCAGACCCGGCCCGGGGACGGCGACGGACGGCCCGGCTCGCCGTGACCGTCCGCGAGCTCCCTGACGACCCCGCCGAACCGGAACCGGCACGGGCGGCGCCGGCCCGGCATGTCGGCGGCACCGGCGGCGACCAGCCGCGGCTCAGCCGGCGGCGGACGGACGGCCCCAGCCCAGCGCCCAGGCAGGAGACGCGCATGCGCACCAGCGAGAGCCTCCGGTGGAACCCGGCCCTGTTCGCGGTCGACGATGACGAGCTGGCCGGGTCGGTCGCCGGGGTGCAGGCCGGCTGCGCGGCGTTCACCGAGCGGTACCGGTGCCGGCTGGCGGCGCTGTCCGGCCCGGAGCTGGGCCGGCTGCTGGCCGAGCTGGGCGAGCTGCGGTCGGCCAGCCTGGCGCTGGACTCGCTGACCGCGCTGCCGCTGGCCGCCGATCGCGCGCAGGCGCGGTGGCGGGACCGGGCCGGCCAGGTCGCCGGCGCGCTGGACGACGTCGACGAGGTGCTCCGGCTGGTCGCCGCCGAATGGGCGGCGGCACCGGCGAGCGCGGTCGCCGCGGCGCTGGGCAGCCCCGAGGTCGAGCCGTACCGGAACTTCCTGACCGGCATCCGGGACACGGCCGGGTTCACCCTGGCCGAGCCGGTGGAGACGGCCCTGGCGCTGCGCGAGCCGGCCGCCCGGGACGCCTGGGTCGACCTGTACGACCGGACCATGGCCGCGCTGCGCCCGGTGGTCGACGGCCGGTCGGGCACCGTCGAGCAGGCCCGCAGCGGGCTGGAGTCGGCCGACCCGGCGGTGCGCGCGGCGAGCCTGGCGGCGCTGTACGAGGCCGTCGACTCCGCCGCGCCGGTGCTCGCCCACTGCCTGGACACGCTGGTTGCCGACCGGGTCGCGGTCGCCGATCTGCGCGGGCTGCCCGGCCCCCGGGCGGAGCGCGACCTCGGCAACGAGCTGTCCCCGGCGGTGGTCGACGACCTGCTCGCCGCGGCCGAGGCCGGCTACCCGCTGGCACACCGGTGGTTCCGCCGCAAGGCCGAGCTGCTCGGGCTGCCCCGGCTGCCCGCCGCCGACCTGCGCGCGCCGATCAGCGGGCTGCGGCCGATCCGCTACGACGAGGCGGTCGGCCTGGTGATCGGCGCGTTCGAGCACTACCTCCCGGACACCGCCCCGGTGGTACGGGAGCTGTTCGCCGGCGGGTACGTCGACGCCGAGCCGCGGCCGGGCAAGTACGGCGGGGCGTTCTGCCGCAGCCGGCGGCCCGGCGAGCCGCCGTGCATCCTGCTGTCCTACTTCGAGACGTTCAACGACCTGACCAAGCTGGCGCACGAGGTCGGCCACGCGGTGCACTTCGTGCTCGCCGGCCGGCGGCAGACCCCGCTGACGTTCGACGCCTGCGACGCGCTGAACGAAGTGCCGCCGGCGCTGGCCGAGCTGCTCGTGGCCGACTGGACGATCGGCCAGGAACCGGACCCGGCCGTCCGGACGGCGATGGCCGCCCGCCGGCTGGACACCGTGATCGAGGCGGTGTTCATGCCGACGTTCCTGACCCGCTTCGAGGAGGCCGGGTACGGGCTGCGGGCGGCCGGCGGCACGCTGACCGACGAGGGCCTGCGCGAGCTGTGGACCGAGCACAGCGGCCCGCTGTACGCCCCGGCCGTGGACCTGCCCGCCCGCTGGGGGCTGCACTGGCCGCTGGTCCCGCACCTGGTACCGGAGCCGTTCGCGACCTACCCGTACGCGTTCGCCTGGCTGATCGGCCTGCGGCTGCGTCGCCGGCTGTATCGCGACGGGGCGGGGTTCGCGGCCCGGTTCACCGACTTCCTCGGCCGCGGCGGGTCGGCGCCGCCGCTGGAGCAGCTCGCCGACCTCGGCGTCGACCCGACCGACCCCGGGACCTGGCGGGCAGGACTCGACGAATTCGCCGAGCTGGTCGAGCCGCTGCTGGCCGCGGCGCCCGGCGCCGGCCGGTCGCAACAGTGAACGTGGCCGAGCCGGACCGGAAAGCGAGGCAGGATCGAACATGAACGGGACATCCAGGTCGTACGTCGCGGCGGGTTGACGTGTGGTGGGGGTAAGCGTGTGGATCCAGGTACTCGGTCCGATCCGGGCATGGCGGAGCGGCGAGGAACTCGACCTGGGACCGAGCGGCCCGCGTGCGGTGCTGGGGCTGCTCGTGCTGGCCAGCGGCCAGCCGCTGTCGCGGGCCGAACTGGTGGACGCGCTGTGGGGGAACCGTCCACCCCCGACTGTCGCAAATGTGATCCAGACCTACGTCAAGCAGCTGCGCCAGCAGTTCGAGCCACACCGCCGGCCGCACGGCCGGAGCCTGGTCATCCCGAGCGTCGGCAACGGCTACACGCTGCGGCTGGAGCCCGCGGCCACCGACCTGGCCCAGTTCCGGCAGCGGGTCAGCCGCGCCACCGGGGCCCGCCGGTCCGGCGACGAGCAGCAGGCGATGGCCCTGCTCGGCGAGGCGCTCGGGCTGTGGCAGGGGCCGCCGCTGGCCGGCATCGCCGCGCTGGCCGGCCACCCGGGCGTGGTCGCGCTGGCCGGCGAGCGGCGGGTCGCGGTCGCCCGGTACGCCGAGGCGATGATCGCTGCCGGGGCCGCGGCGGACGCGCTGCCCGCGCTGACCCACGCGGCGGGGGTGGACCCGCTGGACGAGGCCGCGCAGGCGCTGCTGATCCGCGGCTACCGGGCGGCCGGGCAGCGCGCGCAGGCGTTCGCCGTCTACCAGAAGACCCGCTACCGGCTGGCCGCGGAGCTCGGCGTGGACCCCGGGCCGGAGCTGCAGGCCGCGCACTCGGCGCTGCTGCGGGAGATCCCGCTCGGCCGGCGCCAGGACGGCGGCGCCGGGGCAACCGCCGCCCAGCCGGCCCCGACCGGCGCGCCGGCGAGCACCGTGCGGGCCGGGGACCGGGGCGCCGGCCCGGGCCATACCCGCGGCCGGACCGCTGGCGCCAACCGCCGGCTCGCCGTCCAGCGGCTGCCGGCCGGCGGCAGCCGGCCCGATCCGGCCGGCGCCGAACCGGATCCAGCCCCGGCCCGGCCGGCGGATGCCCACTCCGCACCGGTCGTCGCGGCTCCCGGCCCGGTCCGGCCGGTGCCGGCACAGCTCCCGGCGGACGTGCACGCCTTCACCGGCCGCGGCGCCGAACTGTCCACTTTGGACCAGTTACGGGCCGGAGGGGAGCAGCCGGCCGGCAGCGGGCGACGCAGACCCACCGCGGTGACGATCGCGGCGGTCACCGGCAGCGTCGGGGCGGGCAAGACCGCACTGGCGGTGCACTGGGCCCACCAGGTCCGGGACCGGTTCCCGGACGGGCAGCTGTACGTGGACCTGCGTGGCTGCGGCACTGCGCGCCCCGTTGCACCAGGTGAGGCGCTGACCAGGTTCCTGACCGCGCTGGGCGTCCGGCCGCCGGACATCCCCGACGACGTGGACGACCGGGCCGCCCGGTACCGGACCGAGACCACCGGGCGGCGGATGCTGATCCTGCTCGACGACGCGGCCACGGTCGAGCAGGTCCGCCCGCTGCTGCCTGGCAGCCCGTCCTGCCTGGTTGTGGTGACCAGCCGGGACACGCTGCCCGGCCTGATCATCCGGCACGGCGCCCGCCGGCTGGTGCTGCAGCCGCTGCCGCTGCCCGACGCCCGCACCCTGCTGCGGACGCTGCTGGGCGCCCCGGCCGATGCCGACCCGGAGGCCACCACGCGGCTGGCCGAGCTGTGCGGACGGCTGCCGCTCGCCCTCCGGGTGGCCGCCGAGCGGGCCACCCGTCGGCCCGACAGCACGCTGCGGGAACTGGCTGACGAGCTGGCCGACCGCAAGCGCCGGCTTGACCGGGCCGACGCCGCTGGCGGCATCTCCGCTGCCGTCCGGGCCGCGTTCTCCTGGTCCGGTCAGCAGCTGGCGCCCGGGCCGGTCGACGTCTTCCTGCTGCTCGACGTGGTGCCCGAGCCGGGCCCCGCCGGCTCGGGCCAGCGTGATCCGGGCCGCCGCGACCCGGGCGGGCCAGACCCCGGCCCTGACCCACCCCGGCCGGTGGCGGAGCTGGCGCCGATCCGGCCGGGCCCGCTGGCTGCGTCCGCCCCGGCCCGCCAACCCCCCGGTCCGGCCGGGCCGCGACCATCCGCTCCGGCCGGCACCGTCCGGTCCGTACCGCCGCCCCGCCGGCCGGAAGGAATCAACTATGGACGGTCCCGCGATCCTCGCCGCGGTCGGCGACGTGCTGGTGGACCGGGCCGACCCGGCCGGCGCGCTCGGCCCGGTCGCCCCGCTGCTGCTCGGTGCCGACCTGGCCTTCGGCAACTTCGAAGGCGTCCTCAGCGACGCGCACGGGGCAATCCCGGGCGCGTCCACCTCGTCGATCGTCAGCGCCGCCAACGCCGTCCCGCTGCGCGCGTTCGATGTGCTGTCGCTGGCGAACAACCACGCGATGGACGCGGGTGGCGGCGGCCTGGCCGACACGATGGACGCCCTGGCCCGGCACGGTGTCCAGACGATCGGCGCCGGCCCGACCGTCGACGCCGCGCTGCGTCCGTACACTGTGGACATTGGCGGCCAGCGGGTCGCGGTGCTCGCGGCGACCTCGGTCTTCCAGGTCGGCACCGGGGCCGGCCAGCAGAGCCCCGGGGTCGCGCCGCTGCGGGCGGAGGACTCCTACCTGCCGCCCTACCCCGGCGTCCATGCCCCCGGCGTCCCGCCCCGGGTCCTGTCCATTCTGGACGAACGGGACTGGGAGCGGCTGGCCGGCGCGGTCGCCGCCGCCGCGGCGGACGCCGACCTCGTGGTGGTCAGCGTGCACTGGGGCGACCACACCCGGCCGTGGGTGCTCACCGAGCACGAGCGGCTCTGCGGCGGCCTGCTGGTCGAGGCCGGCGCCGACGTGGTTCTCGGCCATCACCAGCACATCCTGCGCGGCGCCGAGTTCATCGACGGCAGCGTGGTCTTGTACGGCCTGGGCCACGCCGTCTTCGACTATCCGCGGTTCCCGGCCGAGTTGCGCGCCCGCGGGGTTGACGTGACCGGGTTGTCCGAGGCCGAGCTGGTGGACCGGTTCGGCGAGTACGGCATCTTCCCGCGGCCCGACAGCCCGGCGTTCCCGTTCCACCCGATGGCCCGGACCACCGCGGTCGCGTTGGTCGAGCTGACCGGCGCCGGGCTCGGCCGGTGCGGTCTGGTGCCGTGCCGGATCGACCCGTCCGGCACCCCGCGGCCGGTGCGCCGGGATAGTCCGGAGTGGACGGACACGGTCGCGTTCCTGCGGGCATGCCCGGCCCGGGCGCGGTTGGCCAGCCAGGTGGTGGACGGCGGCTGGGTGCACGGCGGGTACGACGTGGTGGAACTGATCGGGATCCCGGACCCGGCCGAGCCGGCGGGGACCCGGCCGGGCGGGGCCGGCCTGGTCGACATAGCGGACCGGGAGCCGGTCGCGCAACCCGCACCGGGTGGCTGAGTCGGGCCGCTCAGCCGAGCGGCCCGCCCGGCTGAGCGGCCGACCCGTAATGGGGTTACGCATTTCAGTACGGGTATCGCGGCGCCCATCGCCTGGGGCAGACTCATCGGCGTCCATTTCAACGCTCTACCGCCGCGCGTGGCAGCACGGCAGGACCGACTCGGTCAGCGCTCGGTGTGTCAACGAGTGGAGGAAGTCATCGATATCCTCGGTGTGACCCGAGCGCGCGGCGGGGGAGCGAGATTGTCGCCGCGTTGGCTGGTCGGCAACTATCGGCTCCTGCTCACCGCGTTCTTTGTCTCGACTGCCGGCGACTGGCTGTACCGGTTGGCGCTGCCACTCCTCGTCCTGCAGATGACCGGATCGGCGCTGACCACCGCATTGGTCTACTCCCTTGAATACCTGCCCTACTTGCTGTTCGCCCCGTTCGCCGGGGTGGTTGCCGATCGAGCGGACCGGCGGGTGCTGATGATCAGCACCGACCTGGGTGCCGCGGTGATCGTCGGGCTGTTGGCCGTGCTGGTCTGGCAGGACACGCAGCGCGTCTGGATGGTGTACCTGGCCGCGTTCGTGCTGTCCGCGTCCCGGCCGCTCTACCACGCGGCGTTCCAGGGCGTCATCCCGCGACTCGTGCCACCCGACCGGCTGGTCTGGGCGAACTCGCGGCTGCAGGCGACGCAGAGCGTGCTCGACCTGGCCGGACCGGTGCTGGGCGCCGGAGCGGTGGCGGCGCTTGGCGCGGGTTGGGCGCTCGGCCTGGACTCGGCGTCGTTCACCGGCTCGGCCATCGCCATCGTGCTGATCAGCATGGCGCGGGCCGTCCGGCCGGACGAGTCGCGGGACGGCGTGGTCGAGTCGCTGCGCGCCGGCGTGGCTTTTCTCCGCGGCAGCCCGACGTTGCTGTGGGGCTCCGCGCTGACGGCCGGGAGTGCGTTCGCGCTGCTGCTGGTCGAAGCGAACATGATCTATTATCTGGTCGAGTTCCGGCATCAGCCCGTCGTCGCGGTCGGTGTGGTTTTCGCCGCGCTCGGCGCCGGTTCGATAGTCGGCGCGCTCGCCACTCCGAAGTTGTCCCGGCACCTCGGGCCCGGCCAACTGATCATCTATTGCATGCTGGGTGGCGGCCTGGCGACCTCGCTGCTGATATTCGTCACGCCCCTCGTCGGAATAGCACTCGTGTGGGTGTTGGTAGGAGCGTCGACGGCCATTTTCACGGTCACCTTCTACACGCTGCGTCACCAGCTCACCCCGAACGAACTGTTCGGCCGGATTCTGACGCTGACCCGCCTGATGGCGTTCTCCGCGCTGCCCGTCGCGCCACTGGTCGGCGGCGCCCTGCTCGGCGCGACCGGGAAGTTCACCGTTCTCATCGCGGTCTCGGCCGCGGTCCAGATCGGCGTGGGCATCCTCGCGCTCGGCACCCCGCTGCGCGGCGCCACCGGAGTGCCGGAGCCGGTCTCCAGCGTGCCTGACGACGGGCCGAACGGGTAGGAACGCGAGCCGGCCCGGGGTAGCGTGCGGAGGTCCTGGTGGGCTGGGAGGACGGGTGAAAGGCTGCCCGGGTGGACAGTCCCGATGGCATTGAGGTGACCGCGTTGGCGGTCAACGTGACCATTCCCGAGGCGCTGCGGTGGACGGACACGCGCCGCGGTGAGACGTTCACGCTCACCGCGCTCAACATCCGGCTGCTGTCCGATGGTCAGCTCGCTGCCCGGGCCTACGGACGCCCCACCGGCGGCGGCCGCGGCACCTACGTCTCGTTCGCCGTCCCGGACGAGCCCGAACTCGCCGCTCTGATCCTCGCCGCGGCCGATCGCGCCGGCGCCCTGTGGACCAGCCACGACGGCATCCGCTGATCGTTCCGCCGGGCGCCGACCCGGTGCGGCGCCCGGTCAGGAGGCGGCGAGGAGGTCGGCGAGGACGCTGTCGACCGCCTTGACGTCCGCTTCGGACAGGGCGAACGTCGCGAGGTGACCGAACGTGCTGTCGACCGTCCGGAACTGGGCGTTCGGGATGCGTTCGGCGTCGTAGGCGCACTCAGCGGGCGGGAACATCGCGTCGCCGGTGAAGGCGACCACGGCGGTTCTGGCGGTGATCGCGCCGAGCGCGGCGGTCAGGTCGCCACCCCCGCTCGGATCGGCGGCCCGCGCCTTGCGGGCCTGCGCGACGATGTCAGCCGGGTCCTTCGACAGCCAGAACGCCTCCCAGAAGCGGGCGACGAAGTCCTCGAAGCCGGCGAAGCCGAGCGTGCGCCAGCCCTCGTGGCCCTCCCGGTAGAAGCCGGGCGGCGGCAGCGTGAGCGCGGTCGCGTGGCCAGCGCGGCGCAAGCCGCCCTGCACGGCCCGCGATTCGGCATAGAAGCCGCCATTCCAGTTCGGATCGCTGGTGATCGGCTCCTCCAGCGCGCTGCGTAGCCACAGCTGGGTCCACGGGGAGGGCTTCGGCGCGCCGGCGATCGACGCCATCCGCCGGACCCGCTCGGGGAATCGGACGGCCCACTCGTACGTCTGCAGACCACCGACCGACCAGCCGAGCACGAGTTGCAGCTCCTCGATGCCGAACAGCTCGCTCAGCAGCCGCTGCTGCGCGACCACGTCATCGGCGACGCGGACCGGCGGGAAGGCACCCCGGTCGAACGGCAGCTCGGTGTTGCTCGGCGAGGAGGTGGGCGCGAGGCCGAAATGGCCAGGCAGGACGATGAAATACCGGCTCGGGTCGAGCGGCCGGTCCGGGCCGATCCAGCGGCTCAGCGCATCCGGCTCGGCGCCGAGAAAGGTCGGGAACAGGATCGCGTTGTCCCTGGCCTCGTTGAGGCTGCCGTACGTCTGGTAAGCGAGCTTCGCCGCCGGCAACGTATGACCACTCTGCAGGGGAAAGTCCCCGAGCTCGAAGATCTCCACGATCAGTACCTTTCTGTAGAACGTCCAGGCGATTCCCGATGACGGGTTCGACACCACGTCGGCGATATCGGGAACCGGAACGACATCGTTCGATGCGGCGGAATTCGCGAACATTGGCCGCCAACAAGGCGTCCACCGCCGCGGCCGGCTCCTCGCCCGTACGAGGTCTGTTAGTGGCAACCGGCCATGCCGGCTGTGTGTGCACCAGAACGGAAGTAATACGACAACATCGTCACCATCGGTCGGCGGCGGCGTCAACGCGATTCGCCGCGTCGGGTGGGCGCCGCCACAGATTGCGTCAAGTCCCCTTGGCATACTTGCCGGAATACCATCGAGTTAGGTGCATTCGATGTGGTGGTTGTTACCCTCGGCCCGACCGGTACTCGCCGGTGCATTTCCCGCCTTCGCGCCGCCGCCGGGCCACGCCGCGGCCGCTCCCGGCCCGGCGTCGACCGTTCCGGCCACACCAGCCGCGCCCCGGTCGGCGACCGGAAAGGAGGAACGCATGATCACCCGCTCGCTTGGTTGCACCGGACTCGAGGTATCGGCGATCGGCCTCGGCTGCATGGGGATGTCGGACCTGTACGGGCCCGGTGACGATGCGGAGAGCATCGCCACCATTCGCGCCGCGTTGGACGCCGGCGTGTCATTGCTGGATACCGGCGACTTCTACGCCACCGGGCACAACGAACTGCTGCTGCGGGAGGCGCTGGCCGGCCGCGACCGCGATCAGCTGGCACTGTCGGTCAAGTTCGGCGTGCTCCGCGACCCCGGGGGTGGCTGGATCGGCACCGACAGCCGCCCGGCCGCGGTGAAGAACTTCCTCGGCTACACGCTGCGCCGGCTCGGCGTCGACCACATCGACATCTACCGGCCGGCACGGCAGGACCCGGACGTCCCGATCGAGGAGACGGTCGGCGCGATCGCCGAGATGGTGAAGGCCGGCTTCGTGCGGCACATCGGGCTGTCCGAGGTCAGCGCCGCCACCCTCCGGCGGGCCCACGCGGTCTACCCGATCGCCGACCTGCAGATCGAGTACTCGCTGATCAGCCGCGGTATCGAGGACGAGATCCTGCCGACCTGCCGCGAGCTCGGCATCGGCGTCACGGCGTACGGGGTGATGTCGCGTGGGCTGCTGTCCGGCCGGTGGTCGGCGGACCGGCAGCTGGCACCGGGCGACTTCCGCGGCCGCAGCCCCCGGTTCACCGGCGACAACCTCCAGCACAACCTGGCGCTGGTCGACCAGCTGCGCTCGATCGCCGACGCGAAGGGCGTCTCGGTGGCCCAGATCGTGATCGCCTGGGTGCTCTCCCGCGGCTCTGACATCGTCCCGCTGGTCGGCGCGCGGCGGCGGGACCGGTTGGCGGAGGCACTCGGCGCGCTGGACGTCACCCTCACCGACGCCGACATGGCGCTGATCGAGCAGGCGGTGCCGCCCGGCGCGGCCGCCGGCGACCGGTACGCCGCCCGGGAGATGGCGGGCCTGGACAGCGAACGGTGAGGCAGCCGACCGGCCCACTCAGCCGGCTGTACCGGCCGGTGCCCGTGGCGCCGGCCGGCACCGGCCGCGGGTCGGTGACGACGGCCTGAGCGCCAGGCCGCCCGACCCGCGGCCCCCCTGTCAGGCGAGGCGCCAGCGGGTGGGCCTGACGCGCAGCGGGGTGGAGTACCGGGCCAGCATCGCGGCCGGATCCCAGTTCAGCCGCTCCCGCATGTGCCGCTCGTACTTGGCGCGGTAGGGCTCCAGCCGGGCCGGCTCGACCCCGGCCAGCACCTCGGCGGTGCCCTCAATGATCACCAGCCCGCCGCCCAGCCCGTCACCGTCCAGGTTCACCGACACCCGCGGGTTGCCGCGGACGTTGCGCACCTTCCGCGCCGCCGGCTGGGACATCACCAGCAGGTCGGTGCCGTCCCAGTGGAACCACACCGCGGACGCCTGCGGCTGCCCGTCCGGCCGGACGGTTGTGATCCACGCCATCAGGTCGGCCCGCAGCCGCGTCGCCGCCGCCGCGCCGGCGGCGGTCGTCTCATCCAGCTCGCGCACCGGCCGAGCGTAGCCGCCGGCCGGCGGTGACCGGGCCGCTATAGCTCACCCCTCCCGTCGTCGAAGCGGTACGTCCCGGCGGGCGCTATCCGGACCCTCTGACAAAGTGGGGTGGTGACTTCGGGTGTGACGGCGGGTGCCGGGGCGTGGCAGGGAGGCCTTCCGGGTAGGGCGGAAGCATCATGACCGACCGAACCGGCTCTCTCACCGGGCTGCTGCTCGCTGGGCGGTACCGGCTGGTCTCGCCGCTCGCGGCCGGCGGCATGGGCACGGTCTGGCGGGCCCACGACGACCTGCTCGACCGGCCGGTCGCGGTCAAGGAGCTGGCGCTGCCACCCGAGCTGGACGACCGCGAGCAGGACACGATGCGGGCCCGGACCATGCGCGAGGCCCGCGCCGCGGCCCGGCTGCGGCACCCGAGCATCATCACGATCTACGACGTGGTCGAGCAGGGCGGCCGGCCGTGGATCGTGATGGAGCTGGTCGCCTCGCGCAGCCTCGCCGGGGTGCTCGCCGAGCCGCGGCTGCTGTCGGTGCGCGAGGCCGCCGGCATCGGCCTGCACGTGCTCGGCGCGCTCACCGCCGCGCACGCCGCCGGAATCCTGCACCGGGACGTGAAACCCGGCAACGTGCTGCTGGCCGACGACGGCCGCGTCGTGCTGACCGACTTCGGCATCGCCACGCTGGTGGGCGACGTCACGCTGACCCGCACCGGCCAGCTGATCGGCTCGCCCGCCTACATCGCGCCGGAGCGCGCACGTGGCGCCCGCCCCGGCCCGGCCGCGGACCTCTGGTCGCTCGGCGCGATGCTGTACGCGGCGGTCGAGGGCCAGCCGCCGTTCCAGCGGGACGGCGCGCTGCAGACGGTCACCGCGACGATCATGGACGAGACCCCGGAGCCCCGGCACGCCGGCCCGCTCCGGGACGTGATCGTCGGCCTGCTCATCAAGGACCCGGCACGCCGGCTCACCGCCGCCGGCGCCCGCTCCATGCTGCAACGCGCGGTCGCCGGCCCGGCCCGGCCGGTCCGCCGCCTCCCCCCGGTGCCGCCCGCCCGGCCCGCGCCACCGGCCCCGCGCGCCCCGCTCGCCGACCCCGGCCCCGGCGCCATGGCGATGCCGGGTCCAGCCGCCGGGTCCGCTGTGGACAGTGGCAAGGCCGTCGCGGGCCCGGCCGGGGAGGCCGCCGGCGCACCGGCCGCCGACCCCCGTCCCGGCGCCTCGGGGGCGCCGCCCGACGCAGGCCCGGCCACGGTCGCGGTGCCGACCGGCGGCCCGGCGGATGAGACGGCGACCGGTGCCGATCCGGACGGGGCGGCCGCCGGGCCCGATGTGGACGGTGAGCCCACCGGTGCCGGTCGGGATGGTGCGGCGCCGGGGTCGATCGCGGGGACGGCGTCTGAGGCGGCGTCTGAGGCGGCGGGCGGGGCGGAGCCGGGGGCGGCTGGCTCGCCGGCTGGTGCCGGACGGGATGATGTGGTCGGCGGTCCGCCGGGCAGGGGTGCCGATCGAGTCGGCGTGGTCGCCGGGTCTGTTGTGGACGGTGCGTCCGGCGCGGCCGCCGAGTTGACATCCGCCGGTGTCGTCGCGGACCACGCCGACGCCAGCCCACACGGTAGCGGTGAGTCCACTGTGGACGGTGGTGTGGCTGAGCCGCCGGCCGCGGACGCACGGCGTGCCGCCGGTGCGGTCCCGGCCCGGCCCGGCCCGGCCGAGCCGGGCAGGTCCGATGTCGGCGGTCCGGCAGCGGTGAGCGCGCTGTCGGAGGTGTTGACGCCACGGTCGCAGACGCCGCCGCGGACGCCGCCCGCCCCGCCGGCCGCGCCACCGCGGGCGCCAGCGGGACCGGCGCGGGCGCCGCGAACGGGCCGGCGGTGGCCGGTGTGGTCCGGTGCGGCCGCGGTGCTGGTCGCGGTCGTGGCCGCGCTGGTCGCCTGGGCGGTGAGCGGGGACGGCGGCGCGACGGGTGATCAGGCCGCGTCGGGCGGCAGCAGCGCGGGCCGCCCGCCGCCGACCAGCGCCGCGTCCCGGGCGCCCAGCCCGAGCGGCAGCGCGCCGGCCACCCGCGCCACCACGTCGGCCGCAGCCACACCGGCGCGCACCACCACCGGGAGCACGCCCGGCATCCCGGCCGGGTTCGTCGACTACCACGACCCGACCGGGTTCTCGGTGGCGATCCCGGCCGGCTGGCAACGGGTCCGGCACGACCCGCGGGTCGACTTCGAGGACCCGGACAGCGGCCGGTTCCTGCGGATCGACCAGACCACGCACCCCGCCGGCGACCCGTACCAGGATTGGCTGCGGCAGGAGGGCCCGGTGTCCCGCAAGCTCGCCGGCTACCACCGGATCAGCATCAAGCGGGTCGACTACCGCGGCTGGTCCGCGGCGGACTGGGAGTTCACCACCGCGGACGCGCACGTGCTGAGCCGCAACATCGTGCCGAGCGCGCACCGGGCCTACGCGCTGTACTGGTCCACGCCGGTCAGTCAGTGGTCCACTTCGGACAGCACGGAGGTCTTCGCGGTCGCCGCCCGCACGTTCACCCCGGCCGGCGACTAGCGGCTGGCCGATCGGCGGGTCTGAAACGCGAGGGTCGGGGTAGGCATGCCGCATGGACGAACCGCGAACCTACCCGCACGGTGTGCCGTGCTGGGTCGACACGGAGCAGCCCGACACCGACGCGGCGCGCGCCTTCTACGGCGGCCTGTTCGGTTGGGAGTTCGAGGATGTGGCGCCGGCCGCGTCGTATGCCATCGCGCGGCTGGACGGGCGGGACGTCGCCGCGATCGGGTCAGCGGCCGACGCGGCGCCGGCGTGGAACACGTACGTGGCCGTCGACGACGCCGACAGCACCGCCGCGCGGGTGACGCGACTCGGCGGCGCCGTCCTCGCCGCGCCCCAGGACGCCGGTCCCGGCGGGCGGTTCGCCATCTGCGCGGACGGGCAGGGCGCCGAGTTCCGGCTCTGGCAGCCGCGTCGGCGGCTCGGGGCGCAGTTGGTCAACGTTCCGGGCAGCTGGAATTTCAGCGGTCTGTCCACCCCCGACCCGGCTGCCGCCCGGGCCTTCTACGACGCGCTGTTCGGCTGGGAGGCCGACGAGGTCGTCGACCTCGCCGCGACCTGGCGCCGGCCCGGCTACGGCGACCACCTGGCGGCGACGGTCGATCCGGAGATCCGGACCCGGCAGGCGCAGGTGCAGACACCTCCTGAGTTCGCGGACGTGATCGCCTGGCTCAAGCCGGCGGACAGCACCGAATCGGCGCGCTGGCAGGTGACCTTCGCGGTCGCCGACCGGGACGACAGCGTGGCCAGAGCCGAACGGCTGGGCGGGAAGGTCGTCGGCGACCCCGTCCAGGACGGCTGGACGAGGACCGCCGCCATCCGGGATCCGCAGGGTGCCGAACTCACCCTCAGCGAGTTCGCCCCGGCGGGCTGACGACCCGGCCGGCCCGGGCGCTGCCGGCGCCGCGCCGGCAGACCCCCGTTGCCCGAGCCGACCGCCACGGCCAGCCCCGCGACCCGCACCGCCGCCACGACCCAGCCGCGCCCGCCGGCACGGCCCCGGTCAGTAGCGGCCCCCCGCCCACCGGGCCGCTGCTGACCGCGCCGCGCCAGCCCGCCGGCCGGCCGGTCGGACCGCGCACCGGTCCATGCCGCACCGGCCGGCCGTCTGCCGGGGTTGACCGTCCGGCAGGGTTCGCCCGCGGAGTGGCCGAGCCGGCGGGCACCGCCGAGCCCGCCGGCCGGGACCGCTGAGGCGACCGGCACGGCCGCCACCCGGGACACCGCGGTCCACCTCCAACCGCTCGACGCGCCGTCCTGCCAGGTGGCGGCTGCTGGCATCATGTGCGCGGCAGCCGGACGGCAGATGACCTGTGCGATACGCCGAGTTTGGCGGTGTATGCACCGCCGGCGGCAGGGTCCGATCGTCGCCGCTGCCGAAGGAAGACCCAGCGGGAAGGGACGGGGATGGCCGGTCAGCCGCCGTCGTTCCGGGCCGAGCTGCGCCGGCGCCGCCAGGTCAAGGGCGTCTCCCTGCAGCAGCTGAGCCAGCTCACCCACTACAGCAAGGGCCATCTCGGCAACATCGAGAACGGCGTGAAGCCGCCGACGGTGGAGCTGGCCGGCGCCTGCGACGACGCGCTCGGCGCCGGCGGCGAGCTCGCCGCGCTGGTTGAGCCGCCGCCCGGCGGCCGCAGCCGGCGCCCGCCGACCCCGCGCGGCCCCCGGGCCCGGCCACACCAGCTGCCCGGCGAGATCACCGACTTCACCGGCCGCGCCGACCAGCTGGACGAACTGCTCCGGCTCGTCCTGGGCCCGGCCGCGATCTGCGCGGTGGTGGGCTGTGGCGGCGTCGGCAAGACCGCGCTGGCGGTCCGGGCGGCGCACCGGCTGGCCGGCGAGTTCCCGGACGGCCAGCTGTACGCGAACCTGCGCGGCTACGGGCCGGGGCCACCGCTGCCGCCAGGGCTGCTGCTGGAGCGGTTCGCCCGCGGGCTCGGCGTGCCGGCGGCCGACATCCCGGCCGAGCCGGACGAGGCGGCCGCGC
Source organism: Mycobacteriales bacterium (assembly GCA_039648995.1). Taxonomy (GTDB): domain Bacteria; phylum Actinomycetota; class Actinomycetes; order Mycobacteriales; family CADCTP01; genus JBBWZH01. The sequence goes on along the minus strand of JBBWZH010000257.1, from coordinate 12,872 downwards.
TGTACCGGTCGGTGCTGGACGGCCGCCGGGTGCTGATCGTGCTGGACAACGCCGCCCGCGCCGAGCAGGTCCGGCCGCTGCTGCCGGGTACGCCGGGCTGCCGCGTGCTGGTCACCAGCCGCGACCGGCTGGCCCCGCTGGTCGCCCTGGACGGCGCCCGCCGCCTCGACCTGGATGTGCTCACCCGGCCTGAGGCGGTGGCGCTGCTGACCCAGCTGGTCGGCGAAGGCCGCCTCGGGCCGCGGCCGGCGGACGCCGTCGAGCTCGTCGAGCTGTGCGCCCGGCTGCCGCTCGCGGTGCGGATCGCGGCGGCCGGCGTCGTCGACCATCCCGACCGCGGCGTCGCCGACCACCTGGCCCGGCTGCGCGCCGGCGACGTGCTCAGCCAGCTCGCCCTGGACGGCGACGAGCGCGCCGCGATCCGGGCCAACGTGGACCTCTCCTACGACCGGCTGGACGCCGACGGGCAGCGGTTGTTCCGCCGGCTCGGCCTGGTGCCCGGGCCGGACTTCACCGCCGGCGCGGCGGCCGCCCTGGTCGGCACCGCCGGGCCCACCGGCGGCCGGCTGTTGGAACGGCTGGCCGCGGTCTCCCTGATCGAGCGGCCGGCGGGGGGCCGGTACCAGTTCCACGACCTGCTCCGCCGCTACGCCGCCGACCGCGCCGGCCGCGACGACCCCGACCCGGCCGGCGCCCGCACGGCGCTGCTGCGCTGGTACCTGCGCGCCACCCGGACCGCCGCCCGCCTCCTCTACCCCGGCAAGGTGCGCCTTCCCGACCCACCACTCCCAGCCAGCCCGGGCCCGCCCACCCACGGCACGCCGGAGGTCCGGTTCGCTACGCATGAGGCGGCGCTGGCCTGGCTGGACGCGGAGCTGGCGAACCTGGTCGCGGCAGTGGCGGCGGCCGCCGAGGCCGGGCCGCACGAGCTGGCCTGGCAGCTGGCCGACGCGCTGCGCGGGTACTTCTGGACCCGCCGGTGCTCGGCCGAGTGGCTGGCGGTGGCCGGTGCGGCCGTGGCCGCCGCCGAGCGGGCCGGTGACGCGCTCGGCCGCGCCGCCGCCGAGCTGAACCTGGCCGACGCCTGCTGGAGCCTCGGCGACTACCCGCCCGCGCTGACCCACTACGGCGCCGCGCACGAGTTCGCCGCGCGGGCCGGCTGGGTCGAGGGCGAGGCCGCGGCCAGCACGAACCGCGGCAACGTGCACCAGGAACTGGGCCGGCTCGCCGACGCGGCGGCGGACTACCGGCGCGCTCTCGCCGGGTACGAGCGGGCCGGGCAGCCGGCCCGGCAGGCCGCCGCGCTCGCGAACCTCGGCGCGCTGCACCACCAGTCCGGCCGGCTGGAGACCGCCGCCGAGCACTACGGGCGGGCGCTCGCGCTGCACCGGGACAACGACGACCAGGCCGGCCAGGCGCTCACGCTGAACGTCATCGGCGTGGTGCAGCGCGACCTCGGCCGGCTGGACGAGGCGCTGACCCACCTCACCCGGGCAGCCGCGCTCAGCGCCGAGATCGGTGACCGCTACGGGCAGGCCCGCGCCGCGGAGAACCTGGCCCGCACGCACTGCGACGCCGGCCGGCACCGCGCCGCGCTCGACGCCGCGCAGGCCAGCCTGGAGCTGAGCCGGGAGACCGGTGACCGCAACGGCGAAGCGCAGGCGCTGGCGATCCTGGCCGCCGTGCGCGATCGTCTCGGCCGCCCGGACCAGGCGCTGACGACGTTCCGGCAGGCCGCCCGGCTGGCCCGCGAGGTGAACCTGCCCAGCGTCGAGGCCGAGGTGCTGCTCGGCACCGGCCGCACCCGGCTGCGCCTCGACCAGCCCGGTGAGGCGCGCCGGCTGGCGGGGGAGGCGCTCGCGCTGACCCGCCGGATCGGGTACCAGGTGCTGGAAGGCCAGGCGCTGACCCTGCTCGCGGACGCCGACCTGGCCGTCGGCCGGCACCAGGCCGCCAGGGGCTGGGTCGAGCAGGCGCTGGCCAGCCATCTGCGGACCGGGCACCGGCTGGGCACCGCCCGCACCCTGGTCACACTGGGCCGCCTGCACGAGGCCGCCGGCGATGGCCCGGCCGCCCGGGCCGCCGCGCGGCGCGCCCGCGACCTCCTCGCCGCGGCCGGCGCCGAGCTCCCGGCACCCTGCGGCCCGGCGGACGGCCCGGGGGCGAGCCCCGCGCCGGAGTCCGGCACGATGGGAGATGGCGGCGACCTGCCACGGCAATGCGGGCACACATGAACGGGTGGGCCGGCCGGAGGTGGCGACCCTGAGCGGGGAGCGACGTCGGTTGAGACGCCCCTATGGGGTGCAGGGACGAGGGCGCACCGGCCGTAAGGAGCGGACACAGTGAGCGAACCGGAAAGTCTGACGGTCATCGACAACCGGACCGGGCGCAGCTACGACATCCCTATCGAGCAGGGCGCGATCCGGGCGTCCGCGCTGCGGCAGATCAAAGTGGACGACGCCGACGACGGGCTGCTGTCGTACGACCCGGCGTTCACCGCGACCGCCAGCTGCCGCAGCGCGATCACGTACATTGACGGCGACCGCGGCATCCTGCGTTACCGCGGCTACCCGATCGACCAACTCGCCCAGCGCAGCAGCTTCCTCGAAGTGGCCTACCTGCTGCTGACCGGCGAACTACCCACCCAGCCGCAACTGGACGACTTCACCCAGGTGGTCTTCGCGCACACGTTCGTGCACGAGAATGTGAAGAAGTTCGTCGACGGGTTCCATCACGACGCGCACCCGATGGGCATCCTGGAGGGCACTCTCGGCGCGCTGTCCACGTTCTACCCGGAGGCCAAAGACTTCGCCGACCCGCGCAACCGGCGGCTGCAGATGGCCCGGCTGATCGCGAAGATGCCGACGCTCGCGGCATTCGCGTTCCGGCACTCCCGCGGCCGCCCGTACGTCTACCCGGACAATACGCTCAGCTACGCCGGCAACTTCCTGAACATGATGTGGAGGATGTCCGAGCCGCGGTACCAGCCCGACGCCGCCCTGGAGCGGGCCCTGGACGTGCTGTTCATCCTGCACGCCGACCACGAGCAGAACTGCTCCACGAACGCCATGCGCGCGGTCAGCAGCTCCCGGGTCGACCCCTACTCGGCCTCGGCGGCCGCGGTCGCCGCGCTCTACGGCCCGCTGCACGGCGGCGCCAACGAGCAGGTGCTGCGGATGCTGCGCGAGATCGGCACGGTGGACGCGGTGCCGTCCTATGTGGACCGGGTGAAGCGCGGCGAGTTCCGCCTGATGGGCTACGGTCACCGCGTCTACAAGAACTACGACCCGCGGGCGACCGTGGTCCGCCAGTTGGCCCAGGACGTCTTCACGGTGACCGGCCTGAACCCGCTGCTCGACGTCGCCGTCGAGTTGGAGCGCATCGCCCGGCAGGACGACTACTTCATCAGCAAGCGCCTCTACCCGAACGTCGACTTCTACACCGGGATCATCTACGAGGCGATGGGCTTCCCGGTGGAGATGTTCCCTGTGCTGTTCGCGATCGGCCGGATGCCCGGCTGGCTGGCGCAGTGGGAGGAGGGCCTGCTCGACCCGGAGCAGCGCATCGCCCGGCCCCGCCAGATCTACACCGGCGCCGCCGAACGCCCCTACATCCGCATGGATGACCGCGACCACTCCGAGCACGACCTGATCGAGCCCCCGGCCAAGCACATCGAAGGCGACTGACCGCCGGAACTGGCACCGTCCACAATGGACACGCCGTCCACAGCGGACGTGTCCACTGTGGACGGCGTGGTGGTGGGCTCCGGTGTCGGCGCGCCCCCGCGGGCAGCCGGGCCGATGCGCTCGGCCTGTTTCCCGGCACCGGACCGAACCCCTCGGGTAATGCGCCCAGTTCCCTCCGCTCGGGCCCGGACAATGGAATGGAATTCTTTTTCGAGCGGTCGCGCTGTTGGGTCAGAGGCGCAGCGTGTCGGCGGTGGCGTCGGCCAGGAAACTGGTGAGGTTGGGCCAGTACTGGCAGGGTGCCCGGTCGTGGTGGTGGTATCTGAAGACGCACGGGTCGTCGTCCCGGTAACTTTCCAGCCAGTAGGCCTCGTAGCCCTGGTACATCGCGATCGTGACCGTGTCGGCGAACGCGGGAATGGTCACGCCGCACTGCTGGAACAAGACCCGGGCCTCGGCCTTCAGGCCGAGGGTGTGCGGGTAGAACGCGTCGGTGCCGGCCAGCAGACGGCCGGCGCCGCGGCCCATGGTGCGGAGGAAGCGCAGGTAGCTGGCGGGTAGCCGGGGTACGCCCTGGTCGGCCAGGATCTGCGTGATCTCGTGGTCGGTGCAGCCGCGGATCTCGTCCGCCCGGGCGCCGCCGGTGGCCATGAGGCGCCGGACGATATTCGTCATTGTGGTCATTTGTTTTCCCTTTCACCCCGACCCGATCGCATTCAGAGTCAGTTCGCGACTACTCGAAGTGACGCCTGGAGTGCGCACCGTTATAGTTCGGAGAATCGGTTGACGTAGCAGTGTGGGTGAGTTCCGCTATGCATTCAGCGCGGGCGGGCCGCTGGTAAGAGCCCCAGCTATTTCGGGGGCTCGATGGGCTGGCTGCGTTTGTGGTTTGTGATGGTTATCGTCGGCACGCTGGTGGCGGCGGGGAGCGTGCCGGCCAGCGCGGCGACCGAGAGCTACAGCGGTCAGTGGTCCGGGTTGGTCAGTACGGGCGGCGGCTACCTGTCGGTCACCGCCGAGGTGACCGTGCCGAAGGTGACCGCGTCCTGCGGCAGGGACTCGAACGTGGTCGCCTACGTCGGGCTCGGCGGCTGGGGGAGCCTGCCGTTCGCGCAGAACGGGTTCACGGTGACGCCGAGCGGGCTGGGTGCCTGGTACGAGGTGTTCGACCGGGCCGGCCGCGGCACGACGGCAGGGGTGCCGCTGCCGGTCCGGCCGGGCGACCGGGTCCGGCTGAGCCTGGCGTTCAGCACCGACCGGTCGGTGCTGTGGTTCCACTGGGAGAACCTGACCCGGCACCGGGTGGTCGTCCGGCAGGTCGCGAAAGCGGCCCGCTACTACAACGGAGCGACCGCCGACTACGTGGTCGAGCGCGCCTGGTACCCGTACCGCGGTGCGCCGCTGGCCCGGTTCGCGCCGGTGACGTTCAGCAACGCCCGGGCGATCCGTGCTGGCCACTGGCTGGCCGCCGTCAACCCGCGCACTGTCCGGGTCACGATGCTCGGCGCCACTGGGCGCCCGATCGCTCGGGTGTCCGCCGCCAGCGGGACGTCGTTCCAGGCGAGTTGGGCCGGCTGCCGGTAGCCACCAGCGGGGTCGGCCGGCCGCCACTGCCGCCGGCCACGCCGCCCGCGATGCCGCCGGCCGCCCCGCCCGCGGTGCCGCCGGCCACGCCGCCCGCGGTGCTGTCGGCCAGGCTGCCGGCGGTGCCGCCGGCCACCCTGGCGGCCGTGCGGCCGGCTACGCCGCCGGTCACCCTGTTGGCCACGTCGCCGGTCACGCCGGTGGTGCTGACGCCGGCACGGGGGCCGCTGCGGCGGTCGGCCGGCGGGCTCAGCCGGCCGCGTGCCCAGCCGGCACCCGGACCCGGCGCGACCCCGGTCAGGTTCAGCCCGGTGACGTTCAGCAGGGACATCGCCAGCCCCGGCGGGCGCTCGCCGGCCGTGACGAGCCGCCGGACCAGCCGCCGGACCGCGCGGGCCGGCAGGCCGGGCCGGCCGGCAAGCCCCGACGCGCGGGCGACCGTGGCCTGGGGGACGCCGTTGCGCACCTTGGCCCGGTACATCGCCAGGTCGGCGGCGGCGAGGGCGCCGGCCAGCGTCTGCTCGTCGTCGCAGGCGACGGCGCCGACCGAGGCGCCGACCCGCAGCAGCCGGCCGGCGACCGGGTAGGCCCGGCCGAGAGCCGACCGGACAGCGGCCGCGACCGTGTCGGGGTCGGCCGCGGCCGGCAGCAGGACGGCGAACTCGTCGCCACCGAGCCGGGCGGCGGTGCCGCCGGCGACCGCGGCGACCTCGGCGAGCCGGCCGGCGACGGCCTTCAACACCTCGTCCCCGGCGGCGTGCCCGAACTGGTCGTTGATCGGCTTGAAGCGGTCCAGGTCGACCACCAGCAGGCCGAAGTCGTCCACCGGCAGCCGCTCGGCGGCGGCGGTCAGCCCGGCGCGGTTGGCCAGGCCGGTGAGTGGGTCGGTGTGCGCGGTGCGGACCGCCACAGTGAGGGCCTGGTGCACCTCGCCGAGCGCGGCCAGAGCGAGTTGAGCGTGCCGGCAGCCGCGAACCGTCGGTGGCAGCGCGGACAGCCAGTCAGGAATCAGGTCGGCGATCTCGTCCGGCCGGTTGGGGTCCCGGCCGATCTCGATCCTGACCCCCCGGGCCGGTGACGCGGATCGCGCGTCCCGGCCGGGCCATGCTGATGCGGTCATAGTCAGGTCCTCTCCGCTACGGTGGGCCGGCGCCGGGCCGCCGGGGTTGGTGCCGCAACTGTGCGGCCCGCCCCAGCCCGGCGTCGTCGGCCGCGAGCCTGATCTCGCCGCTGCCACCAGCGCCGCAGTGGCCCGGCACCGGCGGTGCCCGGACGGGCACGGATTTCGCCCGGTCGGCCCGCCCGCTGGCCCTCGCGGCCCCGGCCGCCGGCTCCCGGCGCGCAGCCGCCGCGGCCGTCTCCGCCCGGGGGAGTACGGCCGCCGTCAGCCGCCGGTGGTACGGCAGCGGGCCGACTACGGCGAACGGCACGGCCCGCGATTACCCTGCGCGATTCAACTGGTCACGGTCCGTCGCAACCATCACACTGTGCAAGATCGGCGTCGATCAGCTGGACGGGGGGCCGACATGTCTGCGTACCTGCCGGCCGACCATCGGCGGCTCGGCGACGCGCTGTCGGCCTGCTGGCAGGACCGCCCGAGACAGGCCGACATGTCCATCGCCGCCCTGCTCTGGCTGGTCGACCTGATCACCCCGGTGGACCGCGTCGGCAATCCGTGGGCACTCCCGGCGTACGCGGCGCTCGGCTACCTGCCGCTGATCTGGCGGCGCCGGCTGCCGTTCACCGTGTTCGTCCTGGCGCTCGCGCACTACCTGCTGGCCGCGGTGCTGCTGCCTGGGTACACGCCCGCCCTGCCGCTCGCGGTCGGCCTCTTCACGGTGGCCGCCCGGTGCGGGCGGTGGCCGGCCGGGATCGCGCTGCTGGCCATGTTCGCGCCGGCCACGCTGAACATCCTCGCCGCGGTCCACGGCGCGCAGCCGGGCGACGGCTGGCACCAGCTCGTCGTCGCCACGCTCCAGGCGGGCGTGATCAGCGGCGCCCCGTTCATCGTCGGCCGGTGGGCACAGTGGGGCCACCGGCAGCGCCGGCTGCTCGCGACGCACGCGGCCAGCGTCGCGGTCGCCGACGAGCGCGGCCGGATCGCCCAGGACCTGCACGACATCGTCGCGCACGCGGTCACGCTGATGGTGCTGCAGGCGGCCGGCGCCGCCCGGGTGCTGCGGGACGAGCCGGCGCGGGCGGAGGCGGCGCTGCGGCACGTCGACGACCTCGGCCAGCAGGCCGTGGTCGAGCTGCGCCGGATGCTCGGCCTGCTGGCCGCGGAGCGGTCGGACGCGGCCGCGCCGTTGCTCGGCCTGGGCGACGTCGGCCTGCTGGTGGACCGGGCCCGGGACGGCGACCTGCGCATCGATCTGGCCGTTCAGGGCCGCCCGGTGCCCCTCGACCCGGGCGTGGACCTGGCCGGCTACCGGGTCGTGCAGGAGGCGCTGACCAACGCCGCCCGGTACGCCGACCGCGCCGCGCCGGTGCTGCTGCAGCTGCGCTGGCGGCCGGCGGACGTGGAGATCCAGGTGGTCAACCACTACACGCCGACCCGGCGCGCCGCCGGCCGGCTCTCGATCGGCCGCGGCCTGCTCGGCATGCGGGAACGGGTCCGCGCCGCCGGCGGCAGCCTGGACACCGAACGGCTGCCGGACGGGTGGTTCCTGGTCCGCGCGACGCTGCCGGCGACCGTGGCGGTGCCGATGCCGCCGGCTGCACGGGCCCGCACGGGGGCGCTGGTGCGTGCCGGCGCGACGGTGGACTCCGGCTCCGCCGGCCGGCGGAGCCGGTGATCGCCGGTCACCCGATCCGGGTGCTGCTGATCGACGACGAGCCGCTGGTGCGGGCCGGGTTGGCGATGCTGCTGGCCGCCGAGCCCGATCTGGACGTGGCCGGCGAGGCCTCCGACGGCAGCGAGGGGGTCAGCCTGGCCGCGCGGCTCTGCCCGGACGTGGTCGTGATGGACGTCCGGATGCCCGGCACCGACGGCGTCCAGGCGACCCGGCGGCTGGTCAGCGACGAGTTCGCCAGCCTGGCCGGCGGCACGGTCGCGGTGCTGATCCTGACCACGTTCAACGACGACAGCGCGGTGTACGACGCGCTGCGGGCCGGGGCGTCCGGGTTCATGTTGAAGACCGCGGCGCCGGCGGCGCTGGCGGCCGCGGTCCGGACGGTCGCCGCCGGCGAGGCCTGGCTGGACCCGGCGGTCGCCCGCCGGCTGCTGGCCGACTTCGCCGCCCGCCCCGACCCGGGCCTGCCCACACCGACCGAGCTGCAGTCGCTCACCTGCCGGGAGACCGAGGTGCTCGTGCTGCTGGCGCACGGGCTGAGCAACGGCGAGATCGCCCGCCACCTGGTGGTCAGCGAGGCGACCGTGAAGACGCACATCGGTCGCATCCTGATGAAGCTCGGCCTGCGCGACCGCGCTCAGGCCGTCGCCGCCGCATACAAGACCGGCCTGGTCCGGCCGACCGACCAGCCGCCGGCGCGGCGGTGACCGGCTAACGCGCCTCGGCCGGCAGCAGCCCGTCCACCAGCGCGGCGACCCGGTCGAGCTGGTCGGCGAAGTAGAAGTGGTCGCCGTCGAACAGGTGGACGGTGACCCCGCCGCTGCCGCGGTCCTTCCACCGTTCCAGCAGCTGCCGGGGGATCAGTGCGTCGTCCCGGCCGCCGACCGCGACGATGGGGCAGCGCAGCCGCCGCTCGACCGACCCGAACCGGTACCGCTCGACCAGCGCCAGGTCGGACCGGACCGGCTCGAGCACCAGGCTGAGCATGTCCGGGCTGGCCAGCACCGGTGCCGGCAGCCCGCCGGTGCGCCGGAGCAGGTCGATGAGCTCCTTGCTCCTCGGCACCTCCGGCCGGTTGCCGAACAGCGTCGGCGAGCCGGGGGCGCGGGCGGCCGAGGCGAGCAGCCCGCGCGGCGTCCGGCCGCGCAGCTGCAGCGTCCAGGCCAGCTCGAAACCGACCAGCGCGCCGAGGCTGTGCCCGACCAGCAGCAGCGGCCCGGGCAGCGGCGCCAACGCGGCGACCAGCGGCTCGACCAGCTCGGCCAGCTCGGTCGCGGCCGGCTCGCCGAACCGCGGCCCGCGCCCGGGGTACTGCGCGGCCAGCGTCCGCACCGGCCCGGGCAGCGCCGCCGCCCAGCCGCTGAACGCGGTCGCGCTGCCTCCCGCGTGCGGTAGGAACAGCACGGTCGCGACGGGCCGCTCGACCGCCGCCCCGCTGTCCGGTCGCAACTCCCACAGCCACGGCTCGGACCATGGCACCATCCGCGGCGGCATTCCGACACACCCCCCTGCCCGGCCCCGCCCGCCGGCGGGTCGGGCCCATTCAACCCGAGCCGGCCGGCCCAGGTGGCCGGATCGTGCCGATTCAGCCGTTGGCACAACCCTGCCACACGGCGGTGCCGGCCGGCCGACCGGCCGCCGCGGCCATCCGGCCGGTGCCGCCGGCCGTTACCCGCGGGCCGCGCGGCGCGGGCCGCTACCCGCGGGCCGTCACCCGCGGGCCGCTACCCGCGGGCCGCTACCCGCGGGCCGTCACCCGCGGGCCGTCACCCGCGGGCCGCTACCGCAGGCCGTCACCCGCGGGCCGCTACCGCAGGCCGCGCGGCGCGGGCCGCTACCCGCGGGCCGCTACCGGCTACGCGCGGGCCGCGCGGCGGCGTGCCGGCGGGAGGGCCGGGCGGGGCTGGCCGCGGGGCCAGAGGCCGAGGTCCAGGCCGCGGCGGGCGGCCTCGGTGCGGTTGCGGACGTCCAGCTTGGTGTAGATGTTGGCGAGGTGCCGCTGCACTGTGGCCGGGCTGATCCGCAGCTGCGCGGCGATCTCCCGGTTGGTCAACCCGCCGGCGACCTGCTCCAGCACCTGCGCCTCGCGCGCCGACAGCAGCTCCAGCGGCGGCCCGGGTCGGCTGCCGCCGGCCGCCACGGCCAGCTCGCGCCGGATCTGCTCGAGCAGGATCTCGTCGCCCATCCGCTGCGCGATCGACCGGCTCTGCCGCAGCAGCCGCAGCCCCTTCGCGGAGTCGCCGAGCGCGCACAGCGTCTGCCCGAGCCCGCACGCGGCGAGCGCGTGGAACCGCCCCGCGCCGGACGACACCGCCGACTCCAGCGCCTGCCGGAACGGGGTGACCGCAGCCGCGTAGTCGTTGTCGCCGAGCAGGCTCTCGCCGAGGTTGATGCGCAGCAGCGTGATCAGGAACTCGTCGCCGAGCGGCTCGGCCAGCGCCATCGCGTCGGCCAGCAGCGCCCGGGCCTCGCCGAACTGCCTGCGCTGGAGGTAGACGTCGGCGAGGTTGGCCATCGTCATCGCCAGCGACCGGTCGTCGCCGAGGTCCCGCTTGACCTCCAGGCTGAGCCGGCAGTACCGCTCGGCGGCCTCCAGGTCGTGCTGGTCGGCGGTTAGGCTGCCCAGGTTGTTCAGGGTGGACGCCAGCTCCTGCTGGTCGCCGTACCGCCGCTGGTGGGTCAGCGCCCGCTCCAGCAGCTCGCGGGAGCGCTGCATGTCGCCGCGGTACTTGGCGGAACTGCTGCGCGCGGTCAGCGCGCGGCCGATCCAGAGCAGGTCGTCCTCGTGTTCCAGCCGGGTCAGCGCGGTCGCGGCCAGCCGGTCGGCGTCCTCGTAGTCGCCGATGTCCATGGCCAGCAGCGCCTCGGCGGTGCCGGCGCGGGCGCGGGCCAGCGGTCCGGCGACCGACTGGCGGAACGCGCGCAGCCAGTGCCGGCCCTCGACCAGCCGGCCCGACCGGCGCCACCAGCCGAGCAGGCTGGCCGCGAGCTCCGCGCCGCGTTCCGGGTCGGCGGTTGCGTACCAGCCGAGCGCGGCGTGCACGTTTCCGGCGGCCTGCTCCAGCCGCTGCGGCCAGTTGCCGCGGTCGGCCCGGAACCGGTCCGCCTCGGCCTGGCGGCACAGCTCCCGGAAGTGCGCGGCGTGCCGGGCCCGGACGGCCTCGGCGGTGCCGGCGCCGGCCCGGTCCAGCTGCCGCAGCGCCCAGCCGCGCAGCGGGTCGAGCAGCCGGTAGTGCCCGGTGTCCGGCCCGGGCGTGAACTCCAGCCAGGACACGTCCACCAGCCGGCGCAGCGCGGCCAGCAGCACGGCGTCGGCGACGTCGGCCACGGCCTGGATGTCGTCCACGGTGAACGGCCCGACGAACACCGACAGCGCCGCGACCAGGTCGCGGTCGGCCGCGGTCAGCAGCGCCGAACTCCACTCGATCGCCGCGGTCAGCGTCCGGTGCCGCTCCTGCTCGGCCTTCGGGTCGGCCAGCAGCTGCTCGCGGGTTCCCCAGTGCTGCAGCAGCTCCGCCGGCGAGAGCGTGCCCATCCAGGCCGCGGCCAGGCCGATCGCCAGCGGGATCCCGTCCAGCCGGCGGCAGATCTCCACGACCTCGGCGGTCGCGGGGCCGGCGGCGAACCCGGGTGCCCGTTCCTGCGCCCGGGCCAGGAACAGCCGCACCGCGTCGTAGCCGGCCGCCGGATCGGCCGCGTCCTGGAGGCCCGGCCCGGCGGCGTCCGGGCCGCCCGGCGGCACGGCGAGGACGGGCCCGGCCAGCGGGGTGGGCAGTGTGGCCGGCGGCAGCGCGAGCCCGGGCACCCGCCAGACCCGCTCGCCCGGCACGCCCAGCGGTACCTGGCTGGTGGCGAGCACGCGCAGCCCGGGCGCCTGCTGCAGCAGGTGCCGCAGCAGCTCGTGCAGCGACCCGGCGACGTGCTCGCAGGTGTCCAGGAACAGCACGCCGGACGCGTCGCGCAGCGCGTCGGCGATCCCGGCCGGCTCGGGCACGTTCGGCTTGCCCCGGACGCCGAGCGCCATCGCGACCGCGGCGGGTGCCAGCGCCGCGTCCCGCACTGTGTCCAGCCGGACCGCGCCGAGCACCGGGTCACCGGCGCGCCGCAGCAGCTCCACCGCCAGCCGCGACTTGCCCACCCCGCCGGCCCCGGTCAGCGTCAGCGTCCGGGACCCGGCCCACAGCGGCAGCAGTTCGGCCAGCTCGCGGGCCCGGCCGATGAACGGGCGGAGGTCCACCGGCAGGTCCGGGCCGGGGCCGCCGCGGCCGCCGGGCACGGGCGCCGCGACCTGCCGGCCGAGCTGCGCCAGCCGTGCCTTCGACCGGGCCGACGGCACGGCCCGGCCGCCTTCCCAGCGGTTGACCGTGGCGAACGAGACGCCGAGGCGTTGCGCCAGCTGTTCCTGGGACAGCCGCAAGCGGGTCCGCAGCGCGCGCAACTGCGCACCGAGGTCCGGCCCGTCGCCTTCCGGACCGTTATCGTCCGCCGAGCCCGTGGCGTCCTCCCCCCGATGAATCACACCGGACCGGTGCTATAGCGACCGGCCCACCTTGATCACAAGATGTTTCGGCGCGTTGGCCCAACAGTCTGCCCGAACGTGCAAGCGGAGGACGAGCCGCCACGGTCCCGTCGGGGCGACCGTGCCCGGTCTCTGCATGTTTCGGTCGATGCCGACCGGTCACGTTCACCCGTACGGTCGCATGGTCGGCGACGCACATCGACGTCGGGGCAGGCGCGCAACGGGGGCGGTCGGAGACGGCTCGGCCCATCGGCGCGCCGCGGGATGGCTTAGGTCGCCTGATGCCTCGCC
>JBBWZH010000243.1:0-4297 GCA_039648995.1 Mycobacteriales bacterium | reverse complement strand
TCGGGTTCTGGGTGCCCCACTTCATGCCGGTGAACTGCCGGGTGGTGACGAAGTACACCTCGGCCTTGAACGGCGAGTGGAAGCCGTACTTCCAGCCCTTCAGGGTCGACAGGATCGGCATGTTCTGCGTTTCCAGCGTGTACGTGCCCGGCAGGTAGACGTCCGCGACGGTGCCCTCGTTGATGAAGACCGCGGTCTGCGACTCCCGGACGACGAGCTTGGCGCCCATCTTGATCTCGTTCTCATACCGTGGGAAACGCCACACCATCGTGTCCCGGCTGTCGTCCAGCCATTCGATGATGTCGATCAGTTCGCCGCGGAGCTTGTTGACCAGCCCCATCGTCCCCTCCTCGATTCCCCGACCGTCCCGATCGAGTCGGGCGGCGTGATGGTAACTCGCCGTGGCGGCCGTCAGCGGGTTTGTGCCCCTTCGGGCGTTCCGGTTGACTGGACGTGATCGCGCCAGGAGTGCTTCGGCTCGTACCCGAGCACCTCGCGGGCGCGGTCGATGGCCAGCAGCGTCTCGGTGCCCGACAGTTCGCGGGTGACCGGCACGTCCGGGTAGACCTCGGCCAGCAGGTCCGCCGACGGGCGGGTCATCACGGTGTCCGCGGCGGCGATGAGGTAGCTGGACGCCCCCTCGATATCGGCCTCCAACGCGAGCCGGAACGCGGCCGCGGCGTCGCGCACGTCCACGTACCCCCAGAGGTTCCAGCGGCGCAGCGTCGCGTCCGCCCAGTAGCCGGGGAACCGGGCGTACTCCTCGGGATTGTGCACATTGGACAGTCGCAGCCCGGCGAACGGGATGCCGGACCAGCCGCTGATCTGCTCGGCCAGCGTCTCACCGACCACCTTGGACAGTGCGTACGTGCTGGTCGGGAACGGGAAGTGCGCCTCGTCGATCGGCGCGTACCGCGGCGGGGTGTCGAACGGCAGGCCGATCGTGGTCTCGCTGGACGCCCACACCACGCGGCGCAGCCCGAGATCCCGCGCGGCCAGGAAGACGTTCGAGTTCATCGCGGTGTTCGCGGTGAACGTGTGCGCCGGGGTGAACAGGTCGGGCGCGGGGATGTTGGCGAGGTGGACGACCGCGTCCGCGCCGCGCAGCGCCTGGACCGTCTGGCCGTAGTCGGTGAGGTCCGCCCGCAGCAGCGAGGCGCCGATCCCGGCCAGGTCGCCCGCGTCGCCGGGCCGGCCGGCGGAGTCGATCGGGATCACCTGGTAGTCGTGCGCGAGCAGGTCGACGACCGTCGCCCGGCCGGTCTTCCCGTTCGCGCCGGTCACCGCGATCGCAGCCATCCACGTCCCTTCGCTCCGGCCCACCGGGTCGCCATCCGCCCGAACAACCCCGTCACAGTACCGATGCGCTGTACCGACGGATGGCGCGCCGGCCCGGTTCCCCGCCGCCGCGGCGGGCCGGGCGGCTGTGCGGCCGGCGGCGCGGGAGAATCGCCGGGTGCGATTCGGCGTGTTCCCCGGTGGGGTGGCTGGCGGCGGCCGGTTGGGTGGTTCAGTCGATGCCGAACAGCGTCTTGATCGGCTCGATCGCGAAGTAGATCACGAACAGCACGCTCACCAGCCAGAGCAGCGGGTGTACCGCCCGGGCCCGGCCGCGGACCGCCTGCAGCAGCGCGTAGCTGATGAACCCGGCGCCGATGCCGTTCGCGATGCTGAAGGTGAACGGCATCACCGCGATCGTCAGGAACGCGGGCAGGGCGATGCTGAAGTCGTCCAGGTCGATGTTCCGCAGTTGGGCGATCAGCAGGCAGCCGACGATGACCAGCGCCGGGGTGGCCGCCTCCGCCGGCACCAGCGAGACGAGCGGGGTGAGGAACAGTGCCGCCGCGAACAGCAGCCCGGTGACCACGCTGGCCAGGCCCGTCCGGGCGCCGTCGCCGACCCCGGCCGCGCTCTCGATGTAGCTGGTCGCGGACGACGCGCTGGCCGCGCCGCCGCCCGCGGCGGCCAGCGAGTCGACGAGCAGGACGCGTTCCAGGCCCGGCACGCGGCCGTCCGCGTCCAGCAGGTCGCCCTCGGCGGCGACGCCGACGACGGTGCCCATCGTGTCGAAGAAGTCGGCCAGCAGCAGGCTGAAGACGATCAGCAGCGCGGCCAGCACACCGATCCGGCTGAACCCGCCGAACAGCGAGAAGTTGCCGACCAGCGAGAGGTCGGGCATCCCGGCGAGCTTGTCCGGCAGTGTGGGAACGTTCAGCTGCCAGCCGGTCGGGTTCTGCGGGCTTGCCGGGCCGATGTCGCCGACCGCCTCCACGATCACCGCGAGCACCGTGGCGATCGCGATGCCGAGCAGGATCGCGCCCCGCACCCGGCGGGCCACCAGCGCCGCGGTGACCAGCAGACCGACCGCGAACACCAGGATCGGCCAGCCGCGCAGCGAGCCGCCGACGCCGAACTGCACCGGCACCGTCCCGCTCCCGGGCCGGCGGACCACGCCGGCGTCGACCAGCCCGACGAACGCGAGGAACAGCCCGATGCCGGCCGCGATCGCCAGCTTCAGCTGGGGCGGGATCGCGTTGAACACCACCGTGCGGAAGTTGGTGAGCACCAGCAGCGTGATCACCAGGCCCTCCAGCACGACCAGCCCCATCGCGTCCGGCCAGGACATCTGGGTCGCCACGCTGAACGCCAGGTACGCGTTCAGCCCCAGCCCGGTGGCCAGCGCGATCGGGAACCGGCCGACCACCCCCATCAGGATCGTCAGCACCGACGCGACCAGCGCGGTCACCCCGGCCACCGGCGGGATGCCGAGCAGCCGGCCGTCCGCGTCCGGCGCGGTGCCGATGATCAGCGGGTTCAGCACGACGATGTACGCCATCGTCACGAACGTCACCAGGCCACCGCGCAGCTCGCGCTGCACCGTGGACCCGCGGGCGCTGATCTGGAAATACCGGTCGAGCGCCGAGGACGGCGCCTGGGTCGTCGTCACGGGCGACAGCGTAGGGCGCTGGAGGGTATCGGTGTACTGATCCATCCGGTTGATACCGGTGGTCCAGCCCGATGGCGCTCCTGATGTCGCGGGCTGGCTGGTGGGGTGGGTCGGTTGCGGGCTCCGGTCGCTGGGTGGTGGGGTCGGCCTCACGCTTGTTGGGGAGTCGCCGTGCAGGGCCGTCCGGCGGCTGATCCGGGTCTGCCGGCGGCCTGGAGTGGCGGCCGGGAAGGGGTGATCTGGTGTCCGAGGTGGCGGCGGTGCGGGCGGGGGAGGAACTCGACTGGGCCGCGCTGGAGGTTTGGTTGCGGGCCGAGTTGCCCGGGCTGGCCGGCGCGTTCTCGGTGTTGCAGTTCCCGAACGGGGCGGCGAACCTGACGTATCTCGTGACCGTCGGCGATACCCGGCTGGTCGTGCGGCGGCCGCCGTTCGGGCAGATCGCCGTCGGCGCCCACGACATGCACCGCGAGTACCGGGTGCTGTCCCGGCTCAACCCGGCGTACGACCGGGCGCCGCGGGCACTGGCCTACTGCGCCGACCCGGGCGTGGTCGGCGCGCACTTCCTGGTCAGCGAGTACCGGCCGGGCGTGGTGATCTGGGGCCGGCTGCCGCCGGAGATGGCCACGCTGCCGGACGCCGGCCGCCGGGTCGGCCTCGCGGTCGTGGACGCGCTCGCCGACCTGCACGAGGTCCGCCCCGAGGCGTGCGGACTGTCCGGCCTCGGTCGCCCGGACGGCTATCTGACCAGGCAGCTCGCCGGCTGGCGGGGCCGCTGGGCCGCCGTGGCGCCCGGTTCGCCCGGAGTGCCGGACGCGGACGCCGGCCCGGTCGAACAGGTCGCCGAGCTACTGGCCGCGGCCCAGCCCGAGTCGGGGCCGGCCGCCATCGTGCACAACGATTTCAAGATCGACAACTGCCAGTTCCGCCCGGGCGACCCGGACCGCGTCGTCTCCGTCTTCGACTGGGACATGGCCACGCTCGGTGACCCGCTGGTCGACCTCGGCACCCTGCTGAACTACTGGCCGGACCCGGATGACCCGCCCGACGCCGGCACCCGCGTCATCCCCGGGCTGGAGACCCTCGGCCTGCCGACCCGCCGCGAGGTCGTCGCCCGCTACACCGCCGGCCGCGCCCTGGACCTCACCGACGTCCGCTGGTACGAGGCCTACGGCTGCTGGAAGACCCTGATCATCCTGCAGCAGCTGTACGCCCGGTGGCAGCGTGGCGAGACGACCGACCCGCGGATGGCCACGCGCGGCCGGCAGGTCACCGCCCTCGCGCACCGTGCCCACCGCCTCCTCACCGCCTGAGCCGCACCCGCCCCGCGGGCGGTGTCGCAACTAGGCATGC
>JBBWZH010000152.1:0-4899 GCA_039648995.1 Mycobacteriales bacterium | reverse complement strand
CAGCCGTCGCGGTTCTAGAGGTCGGCCATTTCCGGGGTGCGGCGGTGGTAGCCGGTGCGGCCGAGCCCCTGGTCGGTCGGGCCGTAGTAGTAGCCGTACTGGTAGCCGTACCGGCCGCGGCCCCGGCCGGGGACCATTGACAGGACGGTGCCGAGCAGGCGGGCGTCCACGTTGCGCAGCGCGGCGAGGCTGCGGCCGACCTGCTCCCGGGTGGTGCGGCCGTGCCGGACCACCAGCACCGCGCCGTCGCAGGCGGAGGCGAGCACGGCCGCGTCGGTCACCGGTAGCAGCGGCGGCGCGTCCACCAGTACCAGGTCGGCCCGGGAGCGCAGTTCGGCCAGCAGCGTGGCCATCTGGGTGGAACCGAGGAGCTCGCTCGGGTTCGGCGGGATCTGCCCGCTGGGCAGCACCGACAGCGGGACGTCGCCCCACGGCTGCAGCACCTGGTCGAGGTGGTTGCGGCCGACCAGCACGTCGGTCAGGCCGACGCTGCCCTCCAGACCCATGTAGTCGGCGATCCGCGGACGGCGCAGGTCGCCCTCCAGCAGCACCACCCGGACGCCGGCCGCGGCCAGCGTGATGCCGAGGTTGCAGACCGTCGTGGACTTGCCCTCGGCCACCACCGAGCTGGTGAACACGACCACCTTGGGCGGGTTGTCCACGTCCAGGTAGCGCAGGTTGGTGCGCAGCACGCGGAACGCCTCCAGCCGCTTGGACCGCTGGTCGTGCTGCGGGACCAGCGGCCGGGTGGGCGTCTCGGCGTCGAAGTCGATCTCCCCGAGCGCCGCGCTGCCGGTCAGCGTGCTGAGGTCCTCGCTGGTCTTGACGCTGGTGTCCAGCACCTCGCGGAGCACCGCGAGCGCGGCGCCGATGGTCAGCCCGCCGAGCAGGCCGAGCGCGAGGTTGAGCTTCGGGCGCGGGGCGACGGGCCGGGTCGGCAGCGTGGCCGGCCGCACGACCGTCACCGAGACCGGCGAGGCCTGGCCGGGGCCGACCGCCTCCAGCCCGCTGACCACCCGGCCGAACTGGGCGGCGACCGCGTCGGTCAGGTCGCGCGCCTGGGTCGGCGAGGTGTCGATGACCGCGATGTCGATCAGTACCGTGCCGGTCGGGACGCTCGCGCTGATCCGGCCACCGAGCTGGGCCGGGGTCAGGCTCAGCCCGAGGGTGCGGACCACCGGCCCGGTGACCACCGGAGAGTCGACGATCTGGGCGTACGACTTGACCCGGTCCTGGCTGAAGAGGTTGCCCTGGTAGGCGTTCGAGTTGTTCGCCGTGCCCTCACGCAAGGTGACGAAGACCTCGGCCTGAGCCCGGTAGCGGGCCGGTGTGCCGAGGCTCGCGGTCAGCGCCAGCCCGACGCCCACCAACACCGCGGCCAGCGGCAACCGCCACCGTCGGCGGAACAGCCGGAGGTACCCGCGTAGATCCACTGTGTCTCCTTGATCGGCCCGGACCGCGAATCTACTACACTCCGTATTCAGATCATTCCGGAGAGCAATCAGACGCGGGGGGACCGTGACCGAGGCGGAGGCCGGCCGGCGGGTGGCGCTGATCACCGGCATCACCGGCCAGGACGGGTCGTACCTCGCCGAACTGCTGTTGGAACGCGGCTACGACGTGCACGGCGTCATCCGCCGGTCGTCCAGCTTCAACACCGGCCGGCTGGACGGCATCTACCAGAACCCGCAGGACCCGGGCCGGCGGCTGCACCTGCACTACGCCGACCTGCAGGACGCCACCGGGGTGGTCGCGCTGCTCACCCGGATCGTCCCGGACGAGGTCTACCACCTGGGCGCGCAGAGCCACGTCCGGGTGTCGTTCGACCAGCCCGACTACACCGGCGACGTGACCGGGCTGGCCGCGGTCCGGCTGCTGGAGGCGATCCGGCTGACCAGCGTGCCGGCGCGGTTCTACCAGGCCTCGTCGTCGGAGATGTTCGGCTCGGCGCCGCCACCGCAGAACGAGGCCACGCGGTTCCAGCCGCGTTCCCCGTACGGCGCCGCGAAGCTCTACGCGTACTGGCTGACCCGGACCTACCGGGAGGCCTACGGGCTGTTCGCGGTCAACGGCATCCTGTTCAACCACGAGTCGCCGCGGCGCGGCGAGACGTTCGTGACCCGCAAGGTGACCCGGGCGGTGGCCCGGATCAAGGCCGGCCTGCAGGAGCACCTCTACCTCGGCAACCTGGACGCGGTCCGCGACTGGGGCTACGCGCCGGAGTACGTGGCGGCGATGTGGCAGATGCTGCAGGCGCCCGAGCCGGACGACTACGTGATCGCCACCGGGGTCGCCTACCGGGTGCGGGACTTCGTCGCGGCCGCGTTCGGGCACGCCGGCCTGGACTGGGAACGCCACGTCCGGCACGACCCCCGGTACGAGCGGCCGACCGAGGTGGACGCGCTGGTCGGCGACGCCAGCCTGGCCGCCGCCCGGATCGGCTGGCGGCCGCGGGTGGTCGCCCCGGAACTGGCCCGCCTGATGGTCGACGCCGACCTGCGCCAGCTCGCCGACGAGCGCGCCGGCCGGCTCATCCGGATCGACCGGTGAGTCAGCGTGACCAGGCTGACCAGGTCGCCGGTGCCCACCGGCCGGCTGCGCCTGCGGGTCAGCCGCGGCCGCAGCGGCCGGGCGGCGCTGGCCATCTACCGGCCGCTGACCGCTCGCGGCCGGCTGGTACGCCTGGCTGCCTCGATGGCGGCGGCGCTGCCGGTGTCGCCGGAGCCCGCGGATCCGCTGATCGACCAGCTTGCCGGCCTGCTCGGCATGACCATCGACGGCGCCTGCGGGATGGCCTCGTCGACGGCCGGCCGGCAGATTCTCGGGCTGGCCCGCGAGGGCCGGCTGGTCGCCGTGGCCAAGGTCGGCGAGCGGGCGGATCAGGGCCTTCGGCGGGAGGCAAGGGTCCTGCAACAGCTGCACTCGATCCGGGATATCCGGCTTCCCCGGCTGATCCTCACCACCGACCTCGACGACCTCCTCGTCTGCGTCACCGAACCACTCAGCGGCCGGTCCAGCAGGGATCCGGCTGCCGGTCTGCGGGCCGCGGTGGCGCTGGGCCGGGCCGGTTGGACGCATGGCGACCTGACCCCGTGGAACCTGCTGCGGGAGCCGGTGACCGTGCTGGACTGGGAGACGGCCCGGCATTGCCTGCTGCCCATGTACGACCTGAGTCACTACGTCCTGCAGGAAGAAGCGCACCTCGGCCGGGGCGATCCGGGCACGGTGCTCTGGCGGCTGTGCGGTCCCGGTGGTCTGGGCGCCCGCTACCTGGCCGCGTTGGGGCTGCCGCTGAGTCGGGCTCCGGCGCTGCTGCGTCGCTACCTGGACGAATACCCGCTGTCGGCCGGGCCCGGCCGGGTGCTGCGGCAGGCGGTCCGGGAGCGGTTCGGATGACCGGCGCCGCGCCGCCGGACGGTGGCCGACCGGGCTACCGGGATCACTTCCAACGGCCCGAGGCCGTCGTGGCGTACCAGCGGACCTACACCGGGCCGGACCGGACCGGTGACCAGCAGGCCTGGGATCACCAGCGCCGGTGGCTGCAGGCGGCGCTGCCACCGGTCGGCGACGGCACCGGCCGGCGGGCCCTCGACTACGCCTGCGGGACCGGCCGGGTGCTGGCGGTGCTGGCGGATCGCTACCCGCTGGCGCACGGCTGGGACAGCAGCGCCGCGATGCTGCGGGTCTGCCAGGCCGCCGTCCCGACCGCCCGGCTGCGGCTGGTGGACCTCGCCGACCCGACCGCCGGGCGACCGCCGCCGGGCCGGTTCGATGTGATCACCGTCTTCCGGCTGCTGCTGAACCTGGAGCCGGACCGCCGGGCGGTGATCCTGCGGGCGCTGGTCGACCGGCTCGCGGACGGCGGGCTGCTCGTCGTCGAGAACCACGGGAACCGCCGCTCACTGCGGCATCTGGCCTTGCCGCTCCGTCGCCGCCCGGCCGGTTTCGCCAACGAGCTGACCGACCGGCAGATGCGGGCGCTGCTGGCCGACGCCGGCCTGGACGTGCTGGCCCGGGCCGGCTTCGGCTGGCTACCGGAGCGCCTGCACCGCTCCGGCCGGACCGGCCTGCTGGCTCGCCGGGTGGACGGCCTCCTGCAGGCCGGCACCCGCAGCCCGGTGCTGGCCATCCGGGTGCTCTACCTGGCCCGGCGATCACCCCCGCGGGAGCCGGCCGGGCCGGCACCGGCCGGGCCGGCACCGGCCGGGTCCGCACCGGCCGGGTCCGCACCGGCCGGGCCGGCGCCGGGCGGTTCCGCGCCGGGCGGGCCGGCACCCGAGGGCTCCGCGTCGGAGGGCTCGGCGCCGGCCGGCGCCGGCGGCCGGCCGGGGCGGCGGCGGTGACCGGGTTCCGGCTGGGCTGGGGCATCGTCGATCACGGTCTGGTGAGCGTGACCGGGGCGGCGGTGGTGGTGCCGGGGGCGGCCTCGCTGCCGCCCGCGGAGTTCGGCCGGCTGTCGGCGGTGCTGGCCGGTTCCTACTTCCTGCTCACCGGGATGCGCGCGGTCGTGTCGAAGGTGTACCTGGCGCGGTTCGCCGGGATGCCGGACCGGCTGCCGGCCGGTACCGCGCGCTGGGCGCAGTCGACCACGCTGCGGCTGTCGCTGGCGGTCGCGGTGCCGCCGCTGCTGGTCGCGGGCGTGGTGCCGTTGTCGGTGGCCAGCCGGCAGGTCCTGGCCGCGGTGGCGGTGGCGCTGCCGCTGCTTGTCTGGCAGGACGTGCGCCGGGCGATCCTGCTGGCCGCCGGCCGGCCGGCGCGGTCGGCGGCGAGCAGCGGGCTGGTGCTCGCCGGGCAGGCCACCGGGGGGGCCGCGCTGGTGCTGGCCGGCGAGGTCAGCGAGCCGGCGCTGCTGCTGTGCTGGGCGGCCGGCGCGGCGCTGGCGGTCGGCTGCGTGCCGGT
>JBBWZH010000130.1:0-4141 GCA_039648995.1 Mycobacteriales bacterium | reverse complement strand
GGTCAGCCGGTGTGATCGGGTGGCTGCTCTGTCGGTTCGGGTTGTTGCCGGCTGCCCCGGCTGGCCCGGCCACCCCGGTTACAGCTCCGACCGCCGCGACTTCGTCGACCTCGGTGACTTCGTCGACCTCGGCCATTGGCTGGTCAGCCGGTGTGATCGGGTGGCTGCTCTGTCGGTTCGGGTCCCCGGCTGGCCCGGCTGGCCCGGCTACCGTCTGGTCAGCCGGCGTGATCGCGTAGCCGCTCTGCCGGCCCGGGTCGCCGCCGGCCAGCCCGGGCGCGGCCGGGTGCTGCAGGCCCTGGGCGAACGACAGCACCCGCACCGGGTCCGGGGTCCGATGTGGACGGAGCGCGATCTCGCAGCCCGCCCCGCCGCGGTGGCGGCCGGGTCCGGCCGAGTCGGCCAGCTCTCTGCGGTAGAGGTAGACCAGCGGCAGGTAGCTCTCGGTCACCTCGACGTTCGCGCAGGCCGCACCGGGGGAGGTGGTCGAGCCGGAGGAGTCGGCGCCGTCGTGCCACGGCGTCGCGCCGCCGCCGCCGGTCAGCTCGTCCAGGGTCATCGACCCGAACGGCTCGCCGGCCGCGTCCACACCGGAGAACATCCCGCCGCCGGCGCCGGCCGCCTGGCAGCTGGCCAGCACGTGCTCGGCCAGCTCGGGGGAGGCGTCCAGCATCCGGGCCAGGCAGGCGCCCACGCTCACCCGGATCGCCTGGCACGCCGTCGCCGTGCTCATCGCGACGCCGGCCGGCCAGCGGGCGTGCGCGATCGTGCCTTCCCGGCTGGCGATCCGCACCACCCGGGCGACCGCGCCGGGCACCCACAGCAGGTCGCCGCACAGGTGGATCAGCACGGCGGCGACGGTGAAGTTCACCAGTGCCGGGTACGCGGCGTTGATCGAGCCGGGCGCCTGTGGGGAGCTGTCGGTGAAGTCGAGCACGAGCGACTCGCCGCGCTTCACGGCGGTCAGCCGTACCGCGTATACGTCGCCGTCGTCGTCGCGGGGTGCGCCGTGCTCCAGGTACGCCACGTGCCGCCACCGCCCGTCCGGCAGGCCGGCCAGCCGGGATCGCAGCTGCGCCTCGGCGGCGTCCACCAGCCGGCCCATCGCCTCGACCACGGTGCCGGCGCCGTACCGCGCGCACAGCGCCTGGATCGCCGCGACCGACGCGCGGTTCGCCGCGATCTGCCCGGCCAGGTCGAGCGCGTTCAGCCGGGGCGTGCGGGACCGGATCAGGTAGCCGCGTTCGATGTCGCGGCGGATGCGGTCGCGCTCGACGATCCGCACCGGCGGCACCGGCAGCGGTTCGTCGAAGATCGACGTGGCGCCGGCGGTGAGCCCGCCGTGGGACGGGCCGCCGACGTCCGGCTGGTGCACGGTCGAGCCGCACCAGGCGACCAGTTCGCCGCCGTGGAACACCGGCGCGACCACGACCACGTCCGGCTGGTGCAGCGTGCCGACGTACGGGTCGTTGGTGAGGAACTGGTCGCCGGCGCGGATGCCGGGGTCATCCCGGTAGTGCGCCAGGATGTCGGCGGTGACCAGGTTCAGCGAGGCAACCTGGCACAGGACGTAGTTGCCGCAGGCGACGACCGTGCCGTCGGCGGTGGTGATCGCGGTGTTCAGGTCGTTCGCCTCGACCGCGATCGGCGAGCCCGAAACCTGCCGCAGCGTCGCGGCTGCCTCGTCGTTGATACCGGCCAGCCGGTGCCGGACGATCTCCAGCGTGATCGGGTCAACGGGCTGTGTTCGCTCCCGCTCTGCCCCTGTCGGCGGTGCGGCGCTGGTTGCTCGGGCGGCAGAGTCGTCCGGGGGTTCGGGCTCGGTCAGTGTCGGCTCCTCCCGAGGTCGAGGCGGAGGTCGCCGGACGGGTCGGCGCGCAACGCCTGGCCGGGGTTGACGACGACCGTGGTGGTGGGCGACTCGACCAGGCACGGGCCGGTGACCCGCTGGCCGGCGCCCAGCGCGTCCGCGTCGTACACCGGGGTGCGCGACTCCCGCCCGCCGAACCACGCCGGCCGGTGTTCCCGTGGCTGCGCGGGCTTCGCCGCCCGCTCCGCCGGCTCCGGCACGCGCACCGGCCGGACCGCCTCGACGCCGACCGCGACCACCTCGACCGGCGTGTCCGGCGGCGCGCTGCCGGGGCCGACCACGCGCTCGTACCGGCCGGTGAACGCGGCGGTGAGGGCCGCGGTGTCGACCGGGCCGGGCGGCAGCGGCAGGTCGATGCGGTGCAGTTGGCGGTAGAACCGCAGGCCGATCGTGCGGAAGAGGCGCGGCGAGCCGCCGAGCGCGGCGACCACCCCGGGTTCCAGCTCGGCCAGCGCCGCCGCCACCCCGGGCAGCGCGCCGGCCAGCGGCACCGGCCGCAGGTCGCGCTCGGCGGACGCCCGCAGGTCGCTAGCGAGCGCGCCGTACGCCGAGAACTCCGCGGCCAGCGCCGGGATGACCACCTCCCGCACGCCCAGGTCGGCGGCGAACCGGCCGGCGTACTGCGGCCCCGCCCCGCCGTACGCGACGAGCGCGAAGTCGGCCGGGTCGTGGCCGCGCTGGACGGTGCTGCGCCGGATGAGGTCGCGCATCTGTCCACACGCGACCCGCACGATCCCCTCGGCGGCCGCGATCACTCCGAGCCGCAGCGGCGCCGCGACGTGCTCGGCGACCGCAGCGCGGGCCGCCGCGAGGTCCAGCCGCAACGTGCCGCCGAGCCGGGTCAGGTAGCCGAGCACCGCGGCGGCGTCGGTGAGCGTCGGGCGGCTGCCGCCGCGGCCGTAGCAGGCCGGCCCGGGGTCGGCGCCGGCGCTGGCCGGCCCCACCCGCAGCGTGCCGAGCGCGGGGTCGACCCATGCGATGCTGCCGCCGCCGGTGCCGATGGACGGGATATCCACCGCGGGCACGGCCAGCGGCAGCCGGTCGACCGTCGGCTGCCGCGCCCGGTACGGGCGGCCGTCGATGACCAGGCCTACGTCGAAGCTGGTGCCGCCGACGTCGGTCGCGATGAGGTCGCGGTAGCCCAGCCGGGCGCCCAGCGCCTGGGTGGCGCCGACCCCGCCGGCCGGCCCGGAGCGCAGCGTCTGCACCGGGTTGCGCCGCGCCACCCGCGCCGGCTGCACGCCGCCGCCCATCCGCATCACCAGGAACGCGCCGGCGAACCGGGACCCGCGCAACCGTCCCTCCAGCCGACCCAGGTACTCGCCGACCAGCGGCGCGGTGTACGCGTCGAGCAGCGTCGTGCAGGCCCGCTCGTACTCGCCGATCCGCGGCGCGACGTCGCTGGAAACCGACACGTGCAGGCCGGGCGCCACCTCCGCGGCGATCTCCCGCACCCGTCGCTCGTGCGCGGGGTTCACCGGTGACCACAGCAGGCTCACCGCCAGCGCCTCGACCCCCTCGGCGGCGAGCCGGCGGACCGCCGCGCGCGTCCCCTCCTCGTCCAGGCCGACCAGAACCGCGCCGGTCGCGTCCACCCGCTCCCGCACGCCGGCGATGTCGGCGCGGCGCAGCGGCAGGTCGGGCTTGCGCCAGCGGGCCGGGGCGCGGACATCCTCGTCCGGCAGGTGGTGCAGCTTGGTCGCCTTCGCGATCGCCAGCGTGGACTCGAAGCCCTCGGTGGTGAGAAACCCGACCCGGGCGCCGGTACGGGTCAGCACCGCGTTCAGCCCGACCGTGGTGCCGTGCGCGATCACGTCGGTGCCGGCGAGCAGATCGGGCACGTCCCGCCCGAGCGCGGACGCGGCGGCAGCGAGCGCGGCGAACACCGCGTCGTCCACCCGGTCCGGTGTGGACAGTGCCTTCCCCACGGCCAGCCGGCCGGCGTGGTCGAGCACGACCGCGTCGGTGAACGTCCCACCGGTGTCGACGCCGATGAGCTGCATCAGTGTGCCCCGGCGGTGCCTGGGGTGGTGGGGCCGTGGGGGTGCGGGTTTGTGGGGGGGGGTGGGCCGGTGGTGCCGGTGGGCTGCATCAGTGCGTCCCGCCGGTGACTGGTGTGGTGGTGCCGTTGGGGTGCGGGGTTGTTTGGGCGGGTGGTGTCGGTGGGCTGTATCAGCGTGCCCCGCCGGTGACCGGCATGGTGGTGCCGCTGGGGTGCGGGGCTGTGGGGGCGTGTATGCGGGGGGTGTCGTTGTCGATGGGCTGCATCAG
>JBBWZH010000084.1:0-5966 GCA_039648995.1 Mycobacteriales bacterium | reverse complement strand
AGCAGGCGACCGGCCGGGTCGTACGTCTTCTTCAACACCTCGTACGCCGGGCCGCCGTAGCTGGCCCAGAACTCGTCGGCCGGGTAGAACGACGTCGAGTACAGCGACTTGTGCCCGCCCAGCTCGGCCACCTTCTGCTCGATGGCGCGGTTGTGCCAGCCGTCGCCGCGGCCGGGCGGCAGCTCGACGCTCGACCAGAAGCCCACGTTGACGTAGGTGGTGGCCGGGTCGAGCTGGTAGAGATCCCAGTGCGCGGCCGGGTCCCGCTGCCGCAGCGGGCACAGCCACACCGGCTGGATGCCGGTGCGCTCGTGCAGGAAGTCGAGGAACTCGGCCAGCCGGTCGACCGGCACCTCGATGTCCTGGATCACGTCCTCGCGGGGCGGCTCGCCGCGGCGCCGGTCGAGCCGCTCCTTGGCGTGGAAGCGCCGCTCCAGCGCGATGATCCGCCAGTACACGTCCGACCGGCGCCAGCGGCGCGGCCAGAACCGGCGCGCTACGGGGTGCTGGGCGCCGAACGCGCGGGAGCACCAGAACCAGTCGGTGTCCCAGCGCCAGAGGTAGTCGTGGATGGTCAGCCAGTCCTCGGCGCGCCGCTGGATCGAGCGGTAGTAGATCCGCTGGCCGGTGTAGTCCGAGGTGCGCGGCGCGGTGTCGGCGAAGCTGCCGAGCGTGAGGTACATCTCGGCCGGGGTGAACCAGGTGCCGTCCAGGAAGTCGACCCGCTCGCCATCGTGCTCGCCGGCCGCGACGATGCGGTCGATCGCCGCCGCCGCCGCGCCGGCGGTGCCGAACCGCAGGTGCCGCAGGTGGACGTACGGCCGCACCGGCTCCAGCTCGATCAGCAGCCGCAGCGCGTAACCGAGCGTGCCGTAGCTGTTCACGAATCCGTGGAACAGCACCTCGTGCTCGTTGCCCGGGGCCGCGGTGACGACCCGGCCGTCGCCGGTGAGGATGTCCATCTCCAGCACCGACTCGTGCGGGCAGCCGCTGCGGAACGACGTCGACTCGATGCCCACCCCGCTGACCGCGCCGCCCAGCGTGATCGTCTTGAGCTGCGGCACCACCAGCGGCATCAGCCCGTGCGGCAGCGTCGCCGCGACCAGGTGCTCGTACGTGGTCAGCCCGAGCACGTCGGCGGTGCGGGCGGCCGGGTCGATCTCCAGCACACCGTCGAACCAGCTCGCGTCCAGCTGGGCGGCGGCGGCCCCGCGCGGCCGGAACAGGTTCGAGGTGCCCTTGCGCAGCCGCACCGGCTGGTCGGCCGGCAGGGCAGCCAGCCGCCCGCGCAGCACCGCCACCCGCGCCGCGTACTCCGCCCTGCTCACCGGCCCACGGACCCCCCGGGCACGAGTCATGATCACCCATCCACTCGGGCGCTACCGCGCCGACCGTCACTTACGCCGCAGTAACCTACGCCACCGTAGCTTCCCGGTAGTTACCCCTTACTCGCAAGATCATGGGGCCCGGATCACCGCATCGGATCAGCGGTCGTTGGGCTGGCCGGCGGCGTACCCCGGACGAAGTCGACGATGTGGCGGGCGAGTTCGGGGCCGGCGTCCTCCTGCAGGAAGTGGCCGGCGTCGGCGATCACGGGGTGGTCGCGGTTCTTGGCGCCGGCCATCGCGGCGGTCAGCACCGGCGCCATCCCGCCGGTGATCGGGTCACCGTCGGAGAAGGCGACCAGCATCGGGGTCGGCGAGGCGGCCAGCGCGGCCCAGGCGGCGCGGTTGCCGGCGGTCTGCGGGTCGGCGGGGCTGGTCGGCACCAGCGTCGGCATCGCGCGGGGGCCGGCCTTGTAGGTCTCGTCCGGGAACGGGGCGGCGTAGCCGGCGCGGACCTGCCCGGTCAGCTGGGTGCGGCAGCCGGACTGGATCAGCCGGGCGATGTCCAGCGCCGGCGCCCGCAGGACCGCCTCCCGGAACCGCCACCAGACCTCGGGCATCGGCTGGTCGCCGGTGGGCAGGCCGGTGTTGGCCGCGACCAGGCGGGCGAACCGGTCGGGGTGGTCGCCGGCCAGCCGCAGCCCGATGAGGCCACCCCAGTCCTGGCCGACCAGCGTGATCTGGCGCAGGTCGAGCACGTCGAAGGCGAGCGCGCGGACCCACTCCAGATGCCGGCCGTAGCTGTGGTCGGCCACCTCGGCCGGCTTGTCGGAGCGGCCGAAGCCGACCAGGTCCGGCGCGACCGCGCGCAGCCCGGCGGACGCGAGGACCGGCAGCATCGTCCGGTACAGGAACGACCAGCTCGGCTCGCCGTGCAGGCACAGCACCACCGGCCCACCCGCCGGCCCCGCCTCGACGTACGCCATCCGCAGCGTGCCGCCCTCGCCGTCCGGCACCTGGGCGTACCGCGGCTCGTACCCGAAGTCCGGCAGGTCGGCGAACCGGTCGTCCGGCGTCCGCAACGTCTGCATCCCGCCAGCCTCGCACCCCCGCCCCCACCCGACCACCCGGCCGCGCCGGTGGCGCGGGACCGGCGGCCCGGCACCGGTTCCAGACCGCGGTCAGCGGTCGGGTCCGGGGCGGCGGCCGCGGCGCCGTTCGGTACGGGTGTCGAGGGCGCGGCGGACGGCCTGGCGCTGCCGGTCGCTGATCCGGGGCGGGCGCCAGGAACCGTCGGGTGGGCGGACGGCGGCCTCGACCTCGACGCGGAGCCGGTCCACGGAGGCGAGCAGCGCGCCGTGCTGCTGCCAGGCGCCCTGGTCGGCGTGCGGGTCGACGAGCAGCAGGTCGGCCAGCCGGTCCCGGCGGCGGCGCAGGTCCGACAGCCGCGCCTCCACCTCGGCGCGGGCGGCCCCGGTGCGGTCGGCCGCACCGGGCGTCGCGGGGTCGGCGGAGCTGGCCCGGCTCGCGGGGTTGGCCGGGCTCGCCGGGTTGGCCGGGTTGGTCACCGGGGCGACCCGGTCCACCGCGTCGGCGACCGTGTCGAGCACGTCGGCCAGCGCGCCGCGGGTCTCCGCGCCGAACGCGCTCGCCTCCTCGCCGGCCGGCACGTAGAAGGTGCGGTCCAGCAGCGCCCGGCACAGGTTGCGCAGCGTGACGTAGCAGTGCTCGAGCCCGGTCAGCCCGATCCGCAGCCGCGGCTGGGCGTCCCGGGTGCGGCCGCCGCGCGGGTTCAGCCGGGCGCTCTGCTCGGCCCGGGCCAGCGTCCGGTCGGCGCGGGCGACCTCGCCGCCGAGCGCGCGAGCCTCGGTGAGCCAGCGGTCCGCGGCCGCCCGGGACCAGCCGGCGCGCAGCCCGTCGGCCAGCCCGCGGCTGAAGCCGGCCAACCGCTCGGCCAGCTCGCCGACGGCGTCACCGGCCGGCTGCAGGTACAGCGGCGGCGCGATGACCGCGTTCACCGCCACCCCCACCGCCGCGCCGACCAGAGTCTCGTACACCCGGCCGACCGCGACGTGCCCGGCGGCCGCGTCACCGACCGCCAGCACGAGCATCGCGCTGATCGGCATCTCCAGCAGTTGCGGACCGAGCCGGAGCAGCCGGCCGAGGATCAGCGACACGGCCACGACCGCGCCGAGGCTCCACCAGTTCAGCCCGACCGCCGTGGCCACGACGACCGCGACCAGCACCCCGGCAAGCACGCTGGCGACCCGCTGCAGCCCCTGCGCGACCGTCTCGTACATCGTCAGCTGGACCACCAGCAGCGCGGTCAGCGGTGCCAGCACCGGCTGCGGGCTGGTGTGCAGCCGCTCGGCCAGCACGAACGAGAGCACCGCCGCGAGCGTTGTCTTGGCCGTCCGCAGCCCCGGCGGCCGGCCGCGCCGGAACAGCCGCCGCAGCCGCGCGCGCAGCAACCTCAGCACCCACGCCCCCTTCCTTGTGAACGCGTTCACAAGGCCCCAGTTTAGGCGGCCGGCGCGGCCCGACCTGTATCGCAGGGTTGGTAGGGTGCCCGGCGTGACTCAGCCGGTGTGGGCGGAATACACGGTCAAGCAGAAGATCACCCCGATGGCCAACATCTACTCGGTGGCCAGCCCGCAGGGGCCGGTCGGCTTCGTCCGGCAGAAGCGGCTCAAGCTGCGCGAGGAGATCATCTTCTTCACCGACGAGAGCCAGCAGCGGGTCGCGTTCCGGATCAAGGCCCGGAAGATAATCGACCTCGGCTCCCGGTACGACGTGCTGGACGAGGCCGGCGGCCGGATCGGCGTGTTCGGCAAGGCCTTCGGGGCGTCGCTGACGCGCAGCACGTGGGTGGTGTTCGATCCGGCCGAGACCGGCGAACTGCTGCGGGTGCAGGAGCGCAGCCAGGGCATCGCGGCGTTCCGCCGGATCTGGGGCTTCCTGCCGTACATCAACGACCTGCCGTTCCCGCTGAAATACCACTTCGACATCCTCGGCGCCGGGCACGTCATCGGCGTCTACGACAAGATCACCACGTTCCGCGACCACTACCGGCTGACGCTGAACGAGCCGCCGCCGGTGGACTCCCGGGTGATCCTCGCGCTGGCCATCGCGCTGGACGCGTTGCAGAGCCGGTAGGTCACCGTCCGGGTTGTCGGTGGCCGAATGGGACGGCCGGGATTACTCTCGACGACATCATGTGGTGGATGTCGATCGAGGTCCTCAACGGCGCGTTCCCCGCGACGCGCTGGCAGGACGCACACGATCAGTACCTGATTGAGGCGGCGCTGACGCACGGCGCGACGAACTGGTCCTGGCTGGTGCGCGACTGGGGCCTGGTCTTCGAGGTCGAGTTCGTGGACGAGGAAGCCTGGCTGAGGTTCCGCGACCTGCCGGCCGTGCAGGCCGCGCTGGACGCGGTGCCCGACCCGGTCAACGGCCTGCTGATCTACCCCGGCCGGGGCGGCTCGTCCGGGCGGGTCGTGCCGCGGCACCCGCGCCCCCGGGCCGGCAGCGGCGTCGCCGCCATGCCGCGCCCGGCGGAGGACCTGCCGCCGGCGCCCCCGCCCGACCCGCGGCAGACCGCCGGCGATCTCCTCTTCCTCGGCTGAGCTCTTCGCCAACCCCCAGCCAGCTCCGGTCAATGGGGGTTGGGCAGGTCGGCCAGGCGGGCTTCTATCTCGGCCAGTTCGGCGCGGAGGCGCTCGGCCTCCTGCTCGGCCTCGGCGCGGGCGGTGTTGACGATCTCCTCGACGGCGCCCGCGACCTCGGGCAGGTCGAGCTGACCGACCATCCTCAGCGCGTCGGCCGGGCGGACCGGGGTCGGCCGGGCCAGCGGACGGGTGCCCTGCTGGGCCGCGACCGTCCACTCGCCGCCGCCGTAGCTGAGCGTCACGGTGAGCGCGGCCGGCACCTTTCCCTTGGCCGCCTTGCGCGCGGGCCTGCGGGCGCCGGCCTCCGGCTCAGGCCGGGGCGCGGCCACCGCCTTGCGCGCCGGCGCCTCCTTCGGCTCGGGCTCGGGCTTGCGGCCGGCCGGCCCGGAGTCGGCCCGCGGCTCGGGCCTGCGGGGCGGCGCGGCCGCGGCCGGGGCGGGCGCCGGGGCGGCTGCCGCCACCGCGACGGGAGCGGGCGCGGCCGGCGCGGCCGCCGCGACCGGGGCGGCCACCTGGGCGGCTATCTGGGCCGGGCGGCCGGTGCCGCGGCGGGCGGCCGGAACCTTGGGCGCGATCGCCAGGTCGGTCGGTGCGAACGGCAGCGTGTCCTTACCGAACCGGACAACCACCCACTCGTCGTTGCCGGCCGGGTCGGTCAACTGGATCACCTGGCCCTGCT
Organism: Mycobacteriales bacterium; assembly: GCA_039648995.1. Taxonomy (GTDB): domain Bacteria; phylum Actinomycetota; class Actinomycetes; order Mycobacteriales; family CADCTP01; genus JBBWZH01. Next base: position 291 of record JBBWZH010000084.1, on the reverse strand, counting down.
GCCCGGCCAGCTGACCGGCGGCCTCGGTGAACACCACCTTCGGTTTGCGCCCGCCGGTCAGCGTCGTACGGATCTGGTCAAGGTCCGAAGTGGACAATCCCCGAGGCGTCCGCGCCACGATCCTCATCTCCTCCGCGTTCAAGTACCCCGTGCTTACTAGCACGCCGGCACTCGTCAGATACCCACCGACGCGGCACTCTGCCCTGGAAACCGGCTTTCCGGCCCCGGAGCGGTACCTCAACCGTCCGGATCATCGCAGCGCGGCCGGTGCCGGCGGAAACCGGCAGGACC
>JBBWZH010000068.1:0-7053 GCA_039648995.1 Mycobacteriales bacterium | reverse complement strand
TGGTGGGAAGTTTCGAACCGGACGAGAGCCAACCGCTCTGTCTACCGTTCGTCGTTCGACCTCGCGACCGGCAAGCCCACCGGCCTGCCGGCCACCGAGCCCGTGCCCGTCTACCCCGTGAAGACCGAAGGCGACGACGTTCTCGTCGCCGTCGAGGAGTGATACGAGTGGCCACGTTGGACATCCGCGACCTGCACGTCGCGGTCGGGGATCGGTTGATCCTCCAGGGGGTGAACCTCACCGTCCGCTCCGGCGAGACGCATGCGCTGATGGGGCCCAACGGCTCCGGCAAGTCGACGCTGGCGTACTCGATCGCCGGGCACCCGAAGTACACGGTCACCCGCGGCAGCATCACGCTGGACGGCGAGGACGTGCTGTCGATGACCGTCGATGAGCGCGCCCGCGCCGGGCTGTTCCTGGCGATGCAGTACCCGGTCGAGGTGCCCGGCGTGTCGGTGTCGAACTTCCTGCGCACCGCGGCGACCGCCGTGCGCGGCGAGGCGCCGAAGCTGCGTACCTGGGTGAAGGAGGTCAACGAGGCGATGTCCGGTCTGAGCATGGACCGCGCCTTCGCCGAGCGGAACGTCAACGAGGGCTTCTCCGGCGGCGAGAAGAAGCGGCACGAGATCCTGCAGCTGGCGCTGCTCAAGCCGAAGATCGCCATCCTGGACGAAACCGACTCCGGGCTCGACGTGGACGCGCTGCGCACGGTCTCGGACGGGATCAACAAGGTGCGCGGGTCCGGCGAGGTCGGCGTGCTGCTGATCACGCACTACACCCGGATCCTGCGCTACGTCCGGCCCGACTTCGTGCACGTCTTCTACGGCGGCCGGATCGTCGAGGCGGGCGGCTCGGAGCTGGCCGAGCAGTTGGAGGACGAGGGCTACGAGCGGTTCACCGGCACCGCCGAGCCCGCCTCGGTGGGCGGCCCGGCATGACGGGCCCAGGCCCGCTGGACGTCGAGGCGCTGCGCAAGGACTTCCCGATCCTGTCCCGCACGGTCCGGGACGGGCACCGGCTGGTGTACCTGGACAGCGGCGCCACGTCCCAGAAGCCGCGCCAGGTGCTGGACGCCGAGCGGGAGTACTACGAGCGGCACAACGCCGCGGTGCACCGCGGCGCGCACCAGCTCGCCGAGGAGGCCACCGACCTGTACGAGTCGGCGCGGGCCCGGATCGGCGCGTTCATCGGCGCGCCCGAGGGTGAGATCGTCTTCACCAAGAACGCGACCGAGGCGCTGAACCTGGTCGCGTACTCGATGAGCAACGCGGCCACGTCATCCGAGCCGGCCGCCGAGCGGTTCCGGCTCGGTCCGGGCGACGAGGTCGTGGTGACCGAGATGGAGCACCACGCGAACCTGGTGCCCTGGCAGCAGCTGTGCCTGCGCACCGGCGCCACGCTGCGCTGGTTCGGGCTGACCGACGACGGCCGGCTGGATCTGTCCGACGTAGACAGTGTGATCACCGATCGGGCCAAGGTCGTCGCGGTCGTGCACCAGTCGAACGTGCTCGGCACGGTGAACCCGCTGGACGCGATCGTGGCCCGGGCGCACCAGGTCGGCGCGCTGGTCGTGCTGGACGCCTGCCAGTCGGTGCCGCACATGCCGGTGGACGTCGCCGACCTCGGCGTCGACTTCCTCGCGTTCTCCGGGCACAAGATGCTCGGCCCGACCGGGATCGGCGTGCTCTGGGGCAGGCGCGAGCTGCTGGAGGCCATGCCGCCGTTCCTCACCGGCGGCTCGATGATCGAGGTCGTGCAGCTGGCGGAGAGCACGTTCGCGCCGCCGCCGCAGCGGTTCGAGGCGGGCGTGCCGATGACCGCGCAGGCGATCGGGCTCGGCGCGGCGGTCGACTACCTGACCGCGGTCGGCATGGCGAACGTGCACGCGCACGAGCAGCTGCTGACCGGCTACGCGCTGGACGCGCTGTCGGCGGTGCCGGGGGTGCGGGTGATCGGCCCGCCGGACACCGTCGCCCGCGGCGGGGCGGTCTCGTTCGTGGTGGACGGCATCCACCCGCACGACGTCGGTCAGGTGCTGGACGACGTCGGCGTGGAGGTGCGGGTCGGGCACCACTGCGCCTGGCCGATCGTCCGCCGGTTCGGCGTGCCGGCGACCACCCGCGCCACGTTCTACCTCTACAACGGCACCGAGGACATCGACGCGCTGGTGGCCGGCGTCGAGCACGCCAAGAAGTTCTTCGGGGTGAGCTGATGCAGCTGGAGTCGATGTACCAGGAGATCATCCTGGACCACTACAAGCACCCGCACGGCCGCGGCCTGCGCGAGCCGTTCGACGCCGAGGTGCACCACGTCAACCCGACCTGCGGGGACGAGGTCACGCTGCGCGTCGCGGTCAGTGGCGACGCCGCCGACGCGAAGGTCATCGACGTCTCGTACGAGGGCCAGGGCTGCTCGATCAGCCAGGCGTCCACCTCGGTGCTGACCGACCTGGTGGTGGGCAAGCCGGTGGCCGAGGCGATGGCGGTGTACGAGGCGTTCCGCGCGCTGATGCAGAGCAAGGGCCAGTCCGGCGGTGACGAGGACCTGCTGGAGGACGCGGTCGCGTTCGTCGGCGTGTCCCGCTACCCGTCCCGGATCAAGTGCGCGCTGCTCGGCTGGGCCGCCTGGAAGGACGCCACCGCCCGCGCGGTTGCTAGCGTTGGCGCAGCCGAGGAAGGGCGGAGCCGACATGAGTGAGAAGGCGGCGGTTGCCGACGTCGAGGAGGCCATGCGCGACGTGGTCGACCCGGAGCTGGGCATCAACGTGGTCGACCTCGGGCTGGTCTACGGGCTCTCGGTGGACGACGCGAACGTGGTCACCATCGACATGACGCTCACCTCGGCGGCCTGCCCGCTGACCGACGTGATCGAGGACCAGGCGCGCACCGCGCTGTGCGAGGGCCCGGGCGGCGGTCTCGCCTCCGACATCAAGATCAACTGGGTCTGGATGCCGCCGTGGGGCCCGGACAAGATCACCGACGACGGCCGCGAGCAGCTGCGGGCCCTCGGCTTCAACGTGTGACCGGGGCGTCCGCGGAGACCGGGCTGGCGGATCCGCCGCCGGGCCGGGCGGGTGCGGTGGGGGAGCGGCTGGTCGGGTTGCTGGCTGATGTCGCCGCCGGCCGGTTCCCGCCGGCCGATCTGGGCCTGGAGGTGCTGCCCCGGCCGCCGGGCGGCCGGCTGGCCGCCGCGGTCGTCGGGCTGACCGCGTACACCGTGGTCGCCGCCGACGTGGACGCCGGCTGGGTCCGCGAGCAGCTGCGGCCGCTGGAGTCGCTGTCCCTGCGGATGGGGGCGCGGTTCCTCACCGCGCTGGGCGACCGGGTGGGCGCCGACCCCGGCAACCTGGACGTCCTGCTGCTGGCCCCGCCCGGGCCGGTGGCGCGGACCCCGGGCGATCTCGGCCTGACCCGGCTGGACGACTCCGAGCGGCGGGACCATCGCCGGCTGGTCCGGGCCCGCCTGTACCGGGACGACATCCGCGCCTACGCCGTGGCGGGCGCGCTGCTGCTGCTCGGCCGCGGCCTGGGTGGCCGCTGGGAGGTGGCCGTCGAAGTGGACGACGACCACCAGGGCCGCGGCCTGGCCCGCCGGCTGGTCGCCGCGGCGCCGGCCCTGGTGCCGCCCGGCCAACCGCTGTGGGCGCAGATCAGCCCGGGCAACGTCGCGTCGGTGCGGGCGTTCCTCGCTGCCGGCTACCGTCCGGTCGGCGCCGAGGTCCTGTTCAGAACGGCACACTGACCAGCAGTTGACCGTCCGCCCGCCGGATCTCCACCCGGCTGATCTGGTCCATCGACAGCGTGACCGTGTTGCGCAGCCGGATGCCGTCGGACGGCCGGGCCACCCGCATCTCGCCGCCGGGCACCGGCTGGCCAGAAATGGGCATCGTGACCAGGTGACAGCTCCAGCCGGGTTCGAGCTTGCCGGTGACGCGGGCGTCCACGTCGGTGCCGCCCGGCTCACGGCTCAGCGTGACGATCACGGCCACCCCGGTGGTCGGGCTGACCGCGCTGAGGGTGCGGCTGGCGCGGCCGCCGGAGCTGCTCGCGTCGCCGGGGTTGCTCGCGTCGCCGGGGTTGCTGGGGCCGCCAGGGCTGGTCGGGGTGCCGGGGCTGGCCTGGTTGCCGGGGCTGGCCGGGGCGACGGTGCCGCCCGCCACCACGTGTCCCCCGGGCCGGCCGGTGCGGACCGCGACGCCGACCGCGATCGCGGCGACCACCGCCGCGGCGGTAGCGGTCGCCGCCAGCCAGCCGGCCCGGCGGGTGGTCCGAGCCGACCGGGCGAACCGGCGGTCTGCGAGTCCGTCACCGGCCGGCGCGGGGTGGTCACCGGAGGTCCAGGACGGGCGCCCTCCGCCCGGGCGGTTCCGCCGCCGCGGCTGGCCGGCACCCGCCCGGCCACCCTGCCCGGCACCGGGCTGGCGGGCACCCGCCCGGCCAGCATCGGGTCGGCCGGCGCCGAGCGGGCCGGCATCGGGCTGGCCGGCGCCGAGCGGACCAGCGTTGAGCCGGCCGACACCGGGCGCGCCGGGTTGGCCGGCACCGGGCTGACCGGCGCCGGGTTGGCCGGCACCGGGTTGGCCGGCACCGGCCTGGGCGGCGCCGGGTTGGCCGACCTCCGGGTAGCCGCCGGGGGGATGGCCGTCCACGGGGTAGCCGCCGAGCGGGTAGATGCCGGCGGGAGGTCCGCCGGCCGGGCGGCTGCCGGCCGGGCGGCCGTTCAGACCGGCCGCGGCGATGTCCGGCCGCACGCTGCCCAGCGCCCCGAGGGTCTCGGTGAGTTCCAGGTATTCGCGCTGGCAGCCGGCACAGTCGCGGAGATGCGCCTCGACGTCGGTGTTCTCGGCCGGTTCGAGCGCGCCCAGCACATACGCGCCGAGGGAGATCCGATACTCCTGCTCGGTCATCTACGGCCCAGCCCCGCTCGCCGCGGTGCAGCCGGGCCGACGCGCGTACCCGGACATGGGCAGTGGTCCCTCCGGAGTCGGTATGGCTACTGGAATTACGTCGCCATTGCTCGGCCGGTTCATTGCCGGCGGTTTGACACCGAATGTGACGACGGACACACACCCCGGGGTTGCCTCGGGCGCTGCCGGAAACGCGGGCGACCGGGCCGGAGGCGGCTGGGTAGACTTGCGGCGTGACTCCACGGATGTGCTGACCGGGCCAGGATGCCCGCGCCGCGGCCTGCCGGCGCGCGCGGGCGACGCCGCCGCCGGGTGGGCTGACCACCCCGCGTGCCGCCCTGGCCGTTCCGTCCCATCCGGAGTTGACCGACCATGATCACGACCACTGACCTTGAGCTGCGCGCGGGCTCACGCATCCTGCTGACCGCGCCGACCCTGCGGGTGCAGCCCGGCGACCGGATCGGCCTCGTCGGCCGCAACGGCGCCGGCAAGACGAGCACGCTGCGCGTGCTGGCCGGCGAGGCGCTGCCGTACGCCGGCAGGATCGACCGGCGCGGCGAGGCCGGCTACCTGCCGCAGGATCCGCGCACCGGCGACCTCGACGTCTCCGCCCGCGACCGGGTGCTGTCCGCCCGCGGCCTGGACACGCTGCTGCACCAGATCGAGAAGGCCCAGGTCGAGCTGTCGGCGGCCGTGGACGACACCGCGTTGGATGCGGCGGTCAACCGGTACGGCCGGCTGGAGGACCGGTTCGCCGCGCTCGGCGGGTACGCGGCGGAGAGCGAGGCGGCCCGGATCTGCGCCAACCTCGGGCTGCCCGACCGGGTGCTCGGGCAGACGCTGCGCACGCTGTCCGGCGGGCAGCGGCGCCGGGTGGAGCTGGCCCGGATCCTGTTCAGCGACGCGTCCACGCTGCTGCTGGACGAGCCGACCAACCACCTGGACGCCGACTCGATCGGCTGGCTGCGCGACTTCCTGCGCGGCCACCCCAGCGGGCTGATCGTGATCAGCCACGACGCCGACCTGCTCGACCACGTGGTGAACAAGGTCTGGCACCTGGACGCGCAGCGGGCCGAGGTGGACGTCTACAACCTGGGCTGGAAGAAGTACCTGGAGCAGCGGGAGACCGACGAGCGTCGGCGGCGCCGGGAGCGGGCCAACGCGGAGAAGAAGGCCGCCGCGCTGTTCACCCAGGCCGACCGCATGCGGGCCAAGGCGACCAAGGCGGTGGCCGCGCAGAACATGGCCCGCCGGGCCGAGAAGTTACTCGCCGGGCTGGAGGGCGAGCGCAAGGCCGACCGGGTCGCCCGGGTGCGGTTCCCGACGCCGGCGCCGTGCGGGCGCACCCCGCTGGTCGCGTCCGGGCTGTCCAAGTCGTACGGCTCGCTGGAGGTCTTCACCGACGTCGACCTGGCCGTCGACCGCGGCGCCCGGGTCGTCGTGCTCGGCCTGAACGGGGCCGGCAAGACCACGCTGCTGCGCATCCTCGGCGGGATCGAGCAGCCGGACACCGGCGAGGTGCAGCCTGGCCACGGCCTGCGGCTGGGCTACTACGCGCAGGAGCACGAGACGCTGGACGTCGACCGCACCGTGCTGGAGAACATGCGCTCGGCGGCGCCCGAGCCGGCCGACACCGAGCTGCGCCGCATCCTCGGCGCGTTCCTGTTCTCCGGCGAGGCCGTCAACCAGCTGGCCGGCACGCTGTCGGGCGGTGAGAAGACCCGGCTGGCGCTGGCGATGCTGGTCGTCTCCAGCGCCAACGTCCTGCTGCTGGACGAGCCGACCAACAACCTCGACCCGATCTCCCGCGCCCAGGTGCTGGACGCGCTCGGCACCTACTCCGGCGCGGTCGTGCTGGTCACCCACGACGAGGGCGCGGTCGATGCGCTGCACCCGGAGAAGGTGATCCTGCTGCCGGACGGTGTCGAGGACGCCTGGACCGAAGACCTCGCCGACCTCGTCGCCCTGGCCTGAGCCCGCCGATCGGTGCGGGGTTCGGGCGCGGGCCCGCACCGGTGCCCTGCTCGTCGGTGGACGTGCTCACCCGCCTGGTTCCCGGGCCTCACCACGGGCTGCGCAGGATGGCCTGCAGGCAGATCGCGGTGGCGGCGCCGGCGGTGAGCAGCAGCAGTTGCGCGCGCGGCGGT
>JBBWZH010000717.1:0-5689 GCA_039648995.1 Mycobacteriales bacterium | reverse complement strand
CGACTGATCCGGGTCGCGGTTGGCCGGCGGCGGCCGCGGGCCGGCTTGCGCCGGGCCACTGAGGTGTCAGAGTCAGGGTCTCAACGTTGCGCTTGCTCGGGTCGAGGTCGCCTGGACATGCTCGCGGGGCCGGGCCCCCGGGTGGCACGGCGCCGCCATCTGACCTGGAGCACGACATGCGGAACACCGCGCGCCTCAAGCTCTACGCACTTGACAGTCCGGCCACTGACTTCGCGGTCGAGTCCGGGCTGGCCTCCGGCGACTGGTTCCGCAGCGACGTTCCGCGGCGGCGCATGAAGGAGCTCATGCGCCGATCGGACGCGCCGGCACTACGCGATACGGCGCTCTGGCTCGGCATCGCGGTGGGTGCGGCGGCGGCCGGCATCGCGCTGTGGGGCACCTGGTGGGCGGTGCCGTGCTTCGCCGTCTACGGCGTGCTCTACGGCTCCGCGTCGGACTCGCGCTGGCACGAGGCCGGGCACGGTACGGCGTTCGCCACGCGGTGGCTCGACAACGCCGTCTACCAGATCGCGTCGTTCTGCATGATGCGCAACCCGACGCTGTGGCGCTGGCAGCACACCCGGCACCACACCGACACGTTGATCGTCGGGCGGGATCCGGAGATCGCCGCCATGCGCCCCGCCCGCCTTGCGCGCATCCTGCTGAATCTGGTCGGGGTCGTGGACGTGCCGGTGTCGCTGCGGGGGATGGCCAGGCACGCGCTGGGCCGGCTGACCGCCGACGAGGCCACCTTCGTGCCCGCCAGCGAGCGGCACCGGGTCTTCCGCACCGCCCGGATCTGGCTGGCGATCTACGTCGCCACCGTGGCGGCGGCGGTGGGCTTCGGCAGTTGGCTGCCGCTGGTGCTCATCGGCGGGCCCCGCTGCTACGGCGCGTTCATGCACATCGTCTATGCGCTGACGCAGCACGCCGGCCTCGGCGAAAACGTCCTGGACCACCGGCTGAACACGCGCACGGTGCTGATGAACAGGGTGAACCGGTTCCTCTACTGGAACATGAACTACCACATCGAGCACCACATGTTCCCGATGGTCCCGTACCACCGGCTACCCGCCCTGCACGATGAGATCTCCGGCGACCTACCGGCGCCGTACCCGTCGATCTGGGCGGCCTACAGGGAGATCGTGCCGGCCGTGCTCCGGCAACTGCGCGATCAGACCTACTTCGTCAAGCGCGAGCTGCCCGCGGGGGCGGCTCCGTACCACGGCCCGGTGGACGGCCTGCTGCCGGATCCGGCCCTGATCTGAGACTGGTGCCGTCTGAGACCGCCGTCGTCCGATACCGGTGCCGGCCCTGCCTGAGGAGCGACCGTGACCACGTGGGTGAAGGCGTGTTCGATCGACGATATCGATATCGAGGACGTCATCCCGTTCTCGGCCGGGGGCCGGGACTACGCCATCTACCGGTCGGAGAAGGGCGAGTTCTTCGCCAGCGACGGCCACTGCACGCACGAGCAGACGCTGCTGTGTGACGGCCTCGTGCTGGATGGGGTCATCGAATGCCCGCGCCACAACGGCCGTTTCGACTTCCGGACCGGCCGCGCGCTCGGCGCCCCCGCCATCGTCGATCTGAGGATCTACCCGATCAAGGTCGAGGACGGCTATGTCCACCTCGACATCGATGGTTGATCGGCTGCGTGCCGGCCGGGATTGCCTACCGCACGTTGCTCGAGGCGGCACCAGCGGTCCGGCGGCGGCTTGAGGTGGTGACCGCGGTGACCGCTCAGTGGTGCCAGGGGAGTTCGACAGGGTCGGCCGGGAGCCAGCCGGCGAGCAGGTCGGCCAGCAGCGGCGCGAGCTCCATCGGGTAGATGGTCTCGGTGCTGGCGGCCAGGTCGGCGACGGTCCACCAGTGGTGACGGACGATGCAGTTTTTCTCCAGCTCCTCCCACTGGCTGCTGTCGACCCGGTGCTCGTCGACACGGTAGAAGAAGAAGTCGTCCCGGAACATGCCACCGCCCCAGCGGAACTCGGCCGGACCGCTGGTGACCGCGACGACCCCGCCGAGCGATTCGGGCCGGACGACCAGGCCGGTCTCCTCGCGCAGCTCGCGGGCGGCGGCCACCGCCAGCGGCTCGCCGTCGCGTACACCGCCACCGGGCGCGACCCAGCAGGTGCCGAGCTCCGGGGCGTCGGAGTCGCTGAGCGTCTCGAACAGCAGGAGCCGGTCGGCCCCGTCGACCAGCAACACCCGAGCCGACCGCCGCCGGTAACCCTTGTCAACCACGCACCCACGCTAGCGGTTCGTCGGCGGGCAGCCGTACCGCTGGTGGCGCTGGGCCGGCCACGGCGTGGTCGAGGCGATACGTCCATTGTGGACGGTCGAGATCGCCTGGGTCGGCGGAGCGGCGCCCGCCGCCGGTGGCGCGACGACTGCCCCGACGGCCGTCAGGCCGGCCACCCGGCTGGCCCTACCGCGACGTACCTACGGGCCGCTCCGATGCCTCAACGGGCGGCGGGCGCCGACTTCGGGTGCGGCGCTGCCAACAATCGTCCGCGGCGTGCCGAACGGCGCGTCAGCGACAGCGGAGGCAGAACATGCGCGTTTTCAGGATTGCGGCTCAGCGCCGGGCAGGCCTGGCCGGCCTGCTCGGCGTCGCGCTCGCGGCAGTGGTGTTGGGCGGCGCGGCGCCGGCCGCCGCGGCGCCGGTCACCAAGCCGGGCGTGCCGGCGGTCAGCCCGCCGATGCCGGCGAGCGGGAAGGACGTGGTCGCCGGGGCGAAGGCCGCTCCCACTCCGTTGCCACTGGCGCAGAAGCGGCGCAAGACCCGTGGCCAGCCTGGCGGCCCGACGACGCAGATCGTCGGCGGCGGCGAGGCTTCGCCCGGCGAATACCCGTACTTCGTCTCGATCCAGCACAGCCGCAGCGCTGGCAGCCACTTCTGCGGCGGCACGCTGGTGTCCACCACGCAGGTGCTGACCTCCGGCTCCTGCGTGTCCCTGGACAACGCGCAGGATCTCACGGTGGCCATCGGCGGGCGGTCGCTGTTCGGCAGCGAGACCGGCCTGATCCGGCACGTCAGCGCGATCACCCTGGCGCCCGGCCACCAGGACTTCCCGTTCCGCGACGACGCGGCGCTGCTGACCCTGGACGCCCCGATCACCCGTGCCGACAACGTGGAGTGGGTGCGTCCGGCCATCGGCAACGAGTTGGGCCTGATCGACCCTGGCGACAACGCGGTGGCGATCGGGCACGGCGCCGACACGTTCGACGGCCCGCTGCACGGCTTCCTGCAGGAGGTCAACCTGCCGATCCAGCCGGACGACGCGATGGTCACCCGGTACGGCGACGCGTTCATCCCCGACCAGATGGTCGCCGCGGGACCGCTGGAGGGGGGTCGGGGCACCTGCGTCGGCGACGGCGGCACCCCGCTGGTGATCCCGCTCGCGACGCAGGACCTGCTGGTCGGCGCGGACAGCTTCGGCGGCGGCTGCGGCGCACCCAACGGGCCGCCGGTGTTCACCCAGTTCACCCAGGGCCCGCTGGCCGACTTCGTCAACAGCCAGGTGTTCCGTCCGGCCAACGACCGGTTCGGCAACGCGCAGGGGCTGTTCGGCGACGCCGGATCGACGATCGGCGGCAACGCGAACGCGACCCTGGACGCGAACGAGCCCGCGGGCGCGGAGACATCGGTGTGGTACTCGTGGACGCCGACCCAGTCCGGGCCCGCCCGGGTCACGGTCAACCAGCACCAGTTCGACTCCGAGCTGAGCGTGTACACCGGCTCCTCGGTCGACGCGCTGACGCAGGTGGCGTTCAACGACGACTCCAACGGCACGCTGCAGTCGCAAGTGGACTTCGCCGCGGTCGCCGGCACCACGTACCGCATCCGGGTCGACGGGTTCCTCTTCGACTACGGCAGCTTCACGCTGAACTACGGGGTGAACCGGCCGGCGAACGACGACTACCTAGCCGCGGCCGCGCTGCCCGGCACCGCCGGCCAGGTGGTGGCGAGCAACGCGCTTGCCACCGGTGAGGCGGGTGAGACGGCGACCGTCGTCGGCAGTGCCAGCTCGTCGATCTGGTACACGTTCACCGCGCAGGACAACAGCACCGCCCGGTTCTCCACCGTCGGCTCGAACTTCGACACCACGCTCGCGGTGTTCACTGGCAGTGTGGTCAGCGCGACGTCCACGATCCGCGCCAACGACGATTTCAACGGCACGCTGCAGTCGTTCATCACGCTGCCCCAGGTCGCCGGCGTCACCTACCGGGTCGCCGTCGCCGGCTTCAACGGGAACCGCGGCGCCGTCCGGCTGCAGTACGCCTTCGGATCGCCGGACAACGACGCGTTCGCCACTCCGACCACGCTGCTCAGCGGGAACGGCGCGGCGTTCGAGACGAACGCACGGGCGACCGCGGAGCCCGGCGAGCCAACGGTCACGACGCCGCCGGATGCCTCGATCTGGTACCGGTGGACCGCGCCCACAGCGGGGACCTACCGGCTGCGCACGGCCGGCTCGGACTTCGACACCGTGCTCGCCGTGTTCACCGGCGACGTGATCACCTCGCTGACCGTGGTCGGCGCCAGCGACGACTTCGGCGGCACGCTCCAGTCGCAAGTGGACTTCGTCGTGACCGCCGGTCAGACGTTCCGGTTCATGGTCAAGGGGTTCGGTCCCGCCCGCGGCAACACGGTGCTCGACTACACCCGCATCCTCTGATCGTCTCGTCCGGAGGTTGGCGACGCCGCCAGCTCCAGTGAACCGCGCCCGTGCCCGGCCGACCGGCCGGGCACGGCGCGGCTGGCCGGGTCCAGTGAGCCCGGCTCCGATCTTGTCCGGCCGCTTCCCATCGGTCGCCCGTGGCCCGGCCGCACCCTCACCGGGCAGCTGTCCGAGGGGTGAAGACCGCGCGGCCCGCGCGCACGGTGTCAGTCGACCGGGACGTCGAGCTCGACATCCCGGACGTGATCGCCAGCATCCATCAGCGCGCCGGCCGGCACCGGACAGCGGTCGAGGACTACAGCTGGAGGCTGGACCGCGCGCGCGATCGCCGCCGGTGAGCTGGAGGTGGCCGCGCTGGTCGGGCTGGTCCGGGCCCACGGGTCGCTGGGCGAGGCGGGGACGCCGTCGGCACGCGCCGGCGGGGAGGCCCCCGCGACCTAGCTGCGCAGCATCTCCGCGGCCGCCGTCGTCATCACCGCACAGGTATGTGCGAAGAGTAGTTGACCCATTACACAACGTACGCAAAGCTTGGTTCCGGCACACGGTACCTACCGAGAGGAGCAGCACTCATGCGTCGTCTGACCAAGACAGCAGCCGCCCTGATGATCGCCGGAGCCTCGGCACTCACGGTCGCAGAGCCGGCATCAGCCAACGGCTCACTGGTCAACGTGGTCGTTCAAGACGTCGGCAGCAACAACCAGATCGTCATACTCCAGAACGTCGCCGTCGTACTCGCCGCGATCTTCTGCAACATCAATGTCAACCTTCTGAGCGACCAGCTCAACAAGGAAGGAAAGGGCAGCTGCCCCGCGCTGACCGACATCACCCAGATCGGCAAGGTGGTCTACTCCTGACCCGATAGCCAGCTGGCATCCCGCGCGGCAGTCCGGGCATGTTCCGGGGTGCCGCGCGGGCGCGTGCCCCAACCGGCGGGTCGCGCCGAGGGCGCGCCGGGCGGGTTGGGCCGGGGCGGCGCTGGGGCGGCCGGGCGGGGAGCGGAT
>JBBWZH010000701.1:0-8189 GCA_039648995.1 Mycobacteriales bacterium | reverse complement strand
GGCCTGGAGCGCCCGGGCCGAGCCGGCCAAGCTGCGGCTGCACACCGACGCCGGGCCGGACGAGCCGAGCTGGCCGCCGACCGACCCGTACCGGCTGATGGTCGAGGAGGTTTCCCGCGCGGTCCGGGGCCAGCCGGCCACGCTGGTGCCGCTGAGCCAGTCCCGCGCCGGGGCCGCCGTGCTGGACCGGATCCGCGCCTCCGCCGGCCTGACCACCACCCCGGCCTGACCACCCCGACCTGGCCGGGCCGGCTGCCCCGGCTACTCCGGCAACGTGATCGGCAGCTCGATCCCGTCGTGCGCGTGCGGACACCGGCAGCTGCGCTCCTTGGGTAGCTCGGCGATCGCGGCGAAGAGCAGCTCGCGCAGCTTCGCCACGTTCTCGGCGAACACCCGGAACACCTCTTCCTGGTCGACTGCCGACTCCTCGTCCACCCCAGCGTCCACATCGGTCACCAGGGCCACCGCCGTGTAGCACAGCGCCAACTCCCGGGCCAGCACCGCCTCCGGGTGGCCGGTCATGTTCACCAGCGACCAGCCCTGCGCGGCGTACCAGCGCGACTCGGCCCGGGTGGAGAAGCGCGGCCCCTCGATCACCACCATCACGCCACCGTCCACAATCGGCAGACCGGTGCCGGCCGCGGTACCGGCCACAGTGGACCGCCCGTCCGGGCAGTACGGGTCGGCCAGCGCGACGTGCGTGGCGCCGGCGTCGAAGTAGGTCTGCACCCGGCCGGTCGTCCGGTCGACCAACTGGTCGGGCAGCACGAACGTGCCCGGGCCGAGGTCGGCGCGCAGCGAGCCGACCGCGCACGGGCCGAGCACCTGCCGCACCCCGACCGAGCGCAGCGCCCACAGGTTGGCCCGGTAGTTGATGCGGTGCGGCGGGAACCGGTGGTCGTGACCGTGCCGGGGCAGGAACGCCACCTGCCGGCCGCCGACCGCGCCGATCACCAGCGGGTCGGACGGCAGACCGTACGGGGTGGCCACAGCGACCTCGACCGCGTCGGTGAGGAACGAGTAGAGCCCGCTGCCACCGATCACGCCGATCTCCGCGCGCGGCATGCTGCCCGTCATCCGCTGCTCCTCACCTCGGCGGCCGGCGCGGCCACGCCACGATCACGGCCCACCGTCACGACGGGGATGGTGCCATCCCGGCCGGCGGCGGGGGCGGCGGCTCGTCGGGCACCGACCGGCCCGGCGGCAACCCGCCGGGCGGCGGCCCGGCCGGCGGCGCAGCCGGCGGGCGGGGCGGCGGCGCAGCCGGCGGGCCGGGCGGGTTCGCCGCCGCACCCGGGTTGGCGATCGGCAGCGGCCCGAGGTTGACCGCGAGCGCGGCCGCCCAGACCTGCTCCAGATCCGACAGGGCCCGGTCCCGCAGGGCCCGGGTGAAGCCCTGGGCGAGCGCGCCGAGCAGTCGGTTGAGCTGGTGCTGGAAGGTGTACGTGTCCAGGCCGAGGTCGGTCAGCAGCCGGTCGGCCAGCAGCACCAGCGTCTGCTCGACGGTCTCCGGCTTGGTCAGGTGGATGCGGACCAGGCTGGCCCCGATCTCGCGCCCCGGCTCCGCGCTGAACGGCTGCGCGAGCAGAGCGTCGTGCAGCGTCTCCAGGTGGCTGCGCAGGTACAGCTCGATCTCGGCACGGGTGGTTGGCCGGTAGGCCAGCGAGGCGATCGCCTGCGCCCAGTCGCGGGCGAGCTGCGACTTGACTGTCCTGTCTTCCGCGCTCGACCGGCGCCAACCCTGGTCGCCGGTGGTCATCGGCTGGTGCCTGAGGGGACGTCCAGCGAGGGGCTCAGACGGCTTCGGGGCGGCCGGCAACCCGGCCGGTCGGTCAACTCGACGTCGGCCGGCGCGCTGCCCGGTTGCGCGCCCGGGGACACCAGGGCGGCACCTCCCCCCTCCTCCGATATCGACGCGATCCTAGAGGGTCGCCCTATCCCGGAACCACGCTACTTGGGCGGCATATCCAGGTTGTCACCTGTGCCACGCCCGTGCCGGCAGCCAGCCGGCCGCCCCACCGCGAGCGGACCGATCGGGCGCGCGGCGGGACAAATGCACTGGCGATGAGCATACCGGTGCGCATTTTGGCGATCTTCCGGGCATCCCGTACCCGCAGGGATCAGCCAAACGCTACAGTCATGCGCCAATCAGATGCCGGGCGACCTTGATCGGCCACCGGCAGGCTTGGAGTCCACACAATGCAGGATCAGCACCCGGCTGGCGGGCCGGTGCGCTCTCGCCGGAGCCCGGACTGGACGGCGCGCACGCTGTACGGCAGCTACGTGCTTTCCGCGATCGGCATGGCGCTGACCTGGTCCACCCAGTCGCCGGGCGCCCACCTCGGCGTCTACACGGTCGCGGTCCCGGGCTACGGCCTGGTCGGCGCGGTCTGCGGGGCCAGGGCGGCACGGCAGCCCGGCCTGGACGCGCGGACCCAGCGGGCCTGGTGGCTGATCGCGATCAGCTACGTCCCGCTCGGCCTGTCCGTGCCGCTGTTCCTGTTCTTCTATGGCCGCAACCAGTTCCCGTCGCCGGCGGACGTACTGCGGCTCAGCGTCGTGCCGCTGCTGCTGGCCGGGTTGCTGTCGTTCCCGCTGCGCCTGCAGAGCCGGCGGGACCGGTACAAGCTCGCCCTGGACGTCGGCGTGGTCGTGGTCGGCAGCTGCATGGTGGTCTGGTATTTCGTGGTCGGGCCGAGCGTCGCGGTCGGCCACCACCCGCTGCGCGGCCAGCTCGCCGCGCTGGCCTACCCGGTAGGCGACCTGGTGCTGGTGTTCGGCGTGGCCACCGTGCTGTTGCGCGGCGCCACCACCGGGCCGCGCCGGCCGCTGCTGCTGCTCGCCGTCGCGCTCGGCTTCCTGGTCGCCGGCGACGTCTACCTCGGCTACCTGCGCACCCACCCCGTGATCTCGCAGATGCCGACGAACTGGCAGTTCCTCTGCTGGATGACCGGGCACTTCCTGTTCGCCGCGGCCGCGTACGAACAGTGCCGGCAGGCCAGCGGGCACCGGCCGGGCGGTACCCGGCAGCCCCGCTCGCTGGCCGCGAGCCGGCTGCCGTACGTCGGGATCATCCTCGGCTACGGCCTGCTGCTCGCGGTCGCCGCCGGCACCGACCTCTACCCGTGGGGCGGGTTGGCCCTCGGCGCGGTCACGCTGACCGTGCTGGTGGTGACCCGGCAGGCGGTCACGCTGCGGGAGAACCACGAGATGGCGGTCACCGACGGGCTGACCGGGCTGGCCAACCGGGTACGGCTGTACGAGGTGCTGCAGCGGGCGCTCGCCCGCGGCGAGCGCAACGCCGAGATGGTCGCCGTGCTGCTGCTCGACCTGAACGGGTTCAAGCAGGTCAACGACAGCCACGGGCACGAGGCGGGCGACCGGCTGCTGGTCGAGTTCGCCCAGCTGCTGACCCGCAACGTGCTCGGCTACGACACGGTGGCCCGGCTGGCCGGCGACGAGTTCGCGATCGTGCTGCCGGACATCAGCTCGCCGGCGAACGCCACCGCGGTCGCCGGCCGGATCGTCGCCGCGATGTACGAGCCGGTGCTGCTGGGCGGCCGGGCGATCCGGCCGCAGGGCAGCGTCGGGGTGGCCGTCGCCGGCCCGGGTGAGCTCGGCGCGGACGAGCTGATGCAGCGCGCCGACCTGGCCATGTACGCGGCCAAGCGGGCCGGCACCGCCGGCTGGCGGCTGTACGACAGCAGTCTTACCGAGATGTCCACGGTGGACAGCCCGGCGCTCGCGGCGGACCTGCGCCACGCGGTCACCGCCGGCCAGCTGCGGCTGTGCTACCAGCCGATCGTCGCGCTGAGCAGTGGCGAGCTGACCGGCGTGGAGGCGCTGGTGCGCTGGCAGCACCCCACCCTCGGGCTGCTGTCCCCGGCCGCGTTCATCGAGCTGGCCGAGCGCACCGGCGCGATCAGCGAGCTCGGCGCCTGGGTGCTGGAGGAGTCGTGCCGGCAGGTCGCGGGCTGGCAACGGCACCTCCCCACCGGCCGGCACCTGCAGCTGAACGTCAACCTCTCCCCGCGCCAGCTGGATGACCCCGATCTGGTCGGAGCGGTGCGCCGGATCCTGCACCGCACCGGGGTCGCGCCGGGCAGCCTGGTGCTGGAGGTGACCGAGGGGGCCCGGGTGGACGACACCGTGGCCTGCCGGCAGCTGCAGGCGCTGCGCGCCGAGGGCATCCGGATCGCGCTGGACGACTTCGGCACCGGCTACTCGTCGCTGCGCCGGCTCACCCGGCTGCCGGTGGACGTGCTCAAGATCGACCGCTGCTTCATCACCGAGCTCGGCAGCAAGACCGGCAACTCGGCGGTGGCCGAGGCGGTCGTCCGGCTCTGCCAGGTGCTGCAGGTGGACACCGTCGCGGAGGGCATCGAGGGTGTCGCGCAGGCCGACGCGCTCACCCAGCTCGGCTGCAAGACCGGCCAGGGCTACCACTTCGGCCACCCGATGAGCGCCGATCAGGTGACCGCGCTGCTGGACGAGGCCGTCCGGGCCTGGCCGACGCTGCCGGCGATGGCGGTCCCGGTCGACTCCTGAGCTCCGGTCCCGCGGATAGCCTGGGCCGGTGTTGTGTCCCCCTGGCGGAGGGTCGGGCATGGGCGCGGTGTATCCGGAGATCGAGCCGTACGAGCGGGGCATGCTCGACGTCGGAGCCGGGCACCGGCTGTACTGGGAGGTCTGCG
Organism: Mycobacteriales bacterium; assembly: GCA_039648995.1. Taxonomy (GTDB): domain Bacteria; phylum Actinomycetota; class Actinomycetes; order Mycobacteriales; family CADCTP01; genus JBBWZH01. The sequence goes on along the minus strand of JBBWZH010000701.1, from coordinate 3,495 downwards.
GGAACCCGGCCGGCAAGCCGGCCGTCGTGCTGCACGGCGGCCCCGGCTCCGGCTGCACACCGGGCACCCGGCGCTACTTCGACCCGGACGCGTACCGCATCGTGCTGTTCGACCAGCGCAACTGCGGGCGCAGCCGGCCGCACGCCAGCGAGCCGGACGTGGATCTGTCCAGCAACGACACCGAGCACCAGCTGGCCGACATCGAGGCGCTGCGGCAGCACCTGGGCGTCGAGCGCTGGCTGGTCCGCGGCGGTTCCTGGGGCGCGGTGCTGGCGCTGGCCTACGCGCAGCGGCACCCGGACCGGGTCTCGGAGCTGGTGCTGATGGGCCTGGCCACCGGCCGGCGGGCCGAGACGGATCTGCTCACCCGCGGCCTGGGCCGGCTGTTCCCGGCGGCCTTCGCCCGGTTCCGGGACGGCGTGCCGCCCGCCGACCGGGACGCCGATCTGGCCGACGCGTACCACCGGCTGCTGTTCGACGCCGACCCCGCGGTGCGCGCCAAAGCGGCCCGCGACTGGTGCGACTGGGAGATCGCGTCCGTCCCGACCGCCACCGTGCCGAGCCCTCGCTACGACGACCCGGACTTCCGGCTGTGCTTCGCCCGCATCGTCACCCACTACTTCCGCGCCGGCTCCTGGCTGGATGAGGGCACGCTGCTGCGCGGCGCCGGCCGGCTCGCCGGCATCCCCGGTGTGCTCGTGCAGGGCACCCTGGACCTCGGCAACCTGCTCGGCACCCCGTGGCTGCTGGCCCAGGCGTGGCCCGGCAGCGACCTGGTCATGATCGACGACGTCGGCCACGACGGTGGTGACGCGATGAGCGAGGCCCTGGTGGACGCCACCGACCGGTTCGCCGGCCGGGTGGCCCGCTAGCGGTCGGCTGGTTGCTCTGTGGGGCTGGCCGGTGCGGCGGCGGGCTCGGTGTCCGCCGGCTCGGCCGCGGTCGCGTCGACCGGCACGTCCGACTTCACCGGGGCGAGGACGAACAGCTGGTTCGCGCCGAGCAGGAACCGCTTGTAGACGACGATCCGCAGCCCGGCCTTCTCGGCCAGCTGCGCCATCTTCGGCCGGTCCAGCAGGTCTTCGTGCTCGTCGTGCGCCTCGGAGCTGAAGATGCGCAGCCTCGCGCCGACCGTGTGCGCCCACTCCATCCGCGGGTGCGGGGTGGTCAGCACGATCCGGCCGCCGGGCGCGAGCATGCCGGCCCACTGCGCCAGCAGGCCGCCCGGGTTGGGCACGTGTTCGATCATCGCGAGCGCGGCCACCGTGTCGAACTTCTCGCCCGGCTCGACCGCGGCGACGAACCGCACCCCGGGGTGCTTCTCCCGGGCCCGGCTCAGGCCGGCCTCGGCGATGTCCAACCCGACGTACTTCTCCGATTCGCAATACGCGAGCAGCGGCCCGTCATTGCAGCCAAAGTCGAGCACCCGGCCACGGAGGTACTCCTGCGAGATGCGCATCCGCTTCTCGCTCAGCCAGGGGGACAGCCTCCCGCCGCGCTCCTCCGAACTCAACAGACGCCTCCTGCTCGGCCGATAACACCCACCTCTGGGTCGCGCGGCAGCCTACCAGCCACCGGACCGCGTCCCGGCCGAGCAGCGCGACGCCGAACGGCGGGGCGGCGCGGCTGCCCGCGCCGGCCCACCGTCCTCGACCGGGTACCTCGTCGGACCCGCGGACCGGGCGGCCGCACCGGTCGGCACCGCCGGTGGACCGTCCAGTCAGGCCGTCCGGTTCGCCGGCCGACCGTCAGTCGACGTCCACGGTCTCGGCCGGGGTGGAGACCAGCACGGGCCGCCCGAGGAAGCCGCCGATCAGCGCGATGACGCCGCCGGCCAAGGCAAGCCACGCGCCGACGCTGACCGCGGTCAGCGAGGTGTCCGCCCGGTACACCTGGATCCCGTAGAGCACCACCGCCGCGATGCCGAGCGCGCCGGCCAGCCGTGTGAGCCAGCCGGACCCGCCGGCGAGACCCACGACCGCGGCCAACCCGAGAACGATCGTGACAAACCCGGCGGTCCGGATAAAGCTGCCCTCGGCCCCGAACGTCTCCTGGTAGAAGGACTTGTTGGTGAGGCTGGTACCAGCCGTGGTATGCCACCAGTTGAGGAACGCGCCGATCACCAGCCCGGCGGCGCCCGCCAGAGTCAGTACGACGCGGCCAACCAGGCCGCCACTCGACCGGGTAGTGGTCACTGCGTGATGGCCGACCATCGAGATCACCTCTCTTAGGGGTCAAGTAGGGCCTACCCGGCGGCTAGCCGGATATGCATGCCTCGGCCGTCGCCGCGGCCGGCCCATTAGGGTCGGCTCCGTGGACACCTACGCCAGCAGCGGCGTCGACTACGAGGTGCTGGACCGGACCAAACGCGCCGCGGGCGCCGCGGCCGCCGCCAGCGCGCACCAGCTGGCCGCGCACGGCGGTCGCGAGTTCCCGGCCTCCCGCGGCCAGTCCGCGTACGTTTTCGAGCTCGGCGGCCAGACGCTGGCGTTCGTGCTGGAATGCCTCGGCACCAAGTCGCTGGTCGCGCTGGAGTACGCGCGGCAGACCGGTCACAACCGCTGGGCCGACGTGGCCCGCGACACGGTCGCCGCCGTCGTCAACGACCTGGCCAGCGTCGGCGCGCTGCCGCTGGTCGTGAACGCCTACTTCGCCACCGGCTCCGACGACTGGTTCGCCCTGCCCGGCGCGATGGACGAGCTCGTCCGCGGCTGGAGCGCGGCCTGCGCCGAGTCCGGCGCGACCTGGGGCGGCGGCGAGACCCCGACACTGCGTGGCCTGGTCACCGCCGGCGCGATCGAACTGGCCGGCAGCAGCGTCGGCGCGGTCCCCGCCGGCCGCGCTCCCCTGCTCGGCGCCGACCTGCGCGCCGGCGACGAGATCGTCCTGATCGGCAGCAACGGCCTGCACGCCAACGGCGCCAGCCTCGCCCGGGCCGTCGCCGCCGCCGCCCCCGCCGGCTGGGCCACCCCGCTCCCCAGCGGCCGGCACCTCGGCGACGCGGTGCTCGACCCGACCGTCAACTACGTCCCGCTGGTCCGCGCCCTGCTCGCCGCCGACCTGCCGATCACCTACCTCGCCCACATCACCGGCCACGGCTGGCGCAAGATCATGCGCGCCGAACAGGACCTGCACTACGTCATCGACACCCTGCCACCGGTCCCCGAGGTGCTCACCGAGCTGACCGCCCGCGCCCCGCTGACCCCCGACGAGGCCTACGCCACCTTCAACATGGGCGCCGGTTTCGCCGTCTTCTGCCGCCCCGGCACCGCCCCCGCCCTGCTCGACACCGCCCACCACGCCGGCTACCAGGCCCAGCTCGCCGGCACCGTCCACCCCGGCCCCCGCGCCGTCACCATCACCCCGCTGGACATCACCTACCCCGGCGACACCCTCCTGCTGCGGTGACCCGCTGCCACAATCCCTACAGAACGCGCCAACCCCGCCCCCGGCCAGCTACCCTGCCACCGGGCACCCGTCCACCACCCACCCCCC
>JBBWZH010000687.1:0-5410 GCA_039648995.1 Mycobacteriales bacterium | reverse complement strand
TAGCCGAGCAGCGAGTGCAGCATCTCCGCCACGCCGCCGCCGGTCTCGGTCGAGCTGATGTTCCAGACCGTCCGGCCGGCGAGCGCGCCGCGGGCGCGGGCGGCGGCGGCCTCGAACCGGCCCACCTGCTCCGGCGTCAGCACACGCAGGAAGTCATCGAACGGGGCCGGTGGTATTTCCGCCTCGTACATGCGCCCATCCTGCCGGACAACGGCCGGACAGACAGCATATGAGGTCGGAGGGTACCCGGACGGGTGCTGTCCGTTGCGGACCGCCAGCTCGTGAGTATGTTCCACACCAACAGGCGGCCGGCGGCGGAAATCCCACCGCGGTACGCTGGCTCAGCCGGCGATCTTGCAGCCGGCCTGAGCGAGCTTGACCACGAGGACGACCTGGCTGGCGGTCAGCCGGACGGTCGCCTGGTCCGCGTTCCGCACCGCCTGGCCGAGGTCACCGGTCGCGTCCAGCACGGCCGACCACTCGGTACTCGACCCGGCGGCGGCCCGGGCCAGCGACGCGACGGCGGCGGTCACCTGCGGGGCGAGCCGGGTGGCGAGATCCGGATGCGCGGCGAGTTGACCGGCCAGCGAGCCGACCCTGCTCAGCGGGTCGCGCACCGCCGTGCACGCTTCCTTGCTGTGCACGTCGCGGGCGCTGGAGGCGAACACGTCCGCCGACGCCCGGACATCCGACGCCCGGGAGGACACCTCCTCCGTGGAACAGGCGGCCAGCGCCGCCATCCCGACGGCGGCCAGAGCAACGATGACCCGGCGCAGGGCGGCCTCCACTCAGCGATCCCCTCCGCACAGTACGTGAACGACCCGGCGGCCGGCATCGACCGATCGGGCAGGCTTGCGCGCCCGGGACGGCCGGCCCACTCGTGACGCGGTGTGCCCGGCGGCGCCCCGGGGCCAACCCGGATCAAACCACCGGCCCCGGATCAGCCGCGTCGGCCCGGCGGCGGGCCGGCCGGCGCCCGGGAGAAGCCGCCCGGGGCCGACGACCAGCCCGGCGCGGCCGGATCGGCCGCCCGCAGCGGGTTGGCGCAGTAGGTCGACCAGAACGGGTCCGTCCACATCGGATGCCGCGGGTCGTAGGGGTCGTACCGGCCACCGCGCGCCGGCCAGATCGGCTCGCTACCCATGGGCCGGCAAGGTAGTCACCCTCTGCTACAACGAAATTACGCCCGTGTTCCCGGTGCGGTGCGCCGGGCGCCCGTTCGGGCCGACTAATTGTCCGGCAATATGACGGACTGGCCTTCGCCGCACGGGCCGTGGAACAGTACGTCCGGGGACGTGCTCGATGGGTTGGAGGAGAGGCGATGTCGCGGCCGGACTGGGCGCCTGCCGGAGTCGACCTCGACCGGCCCAACGTGGCCCGTATGTACGACTACTACCTCGGCGGCTCGCACAACTTCCGGGTCGACCGGGAGGTGGCCGACCAGGTCATCGAGATGCTGCCCACGCTGCCCCGGCTCGCCCAGGCCAACCGCGCGTTCCTGCACCGCAGCGTCCGCTACTGCCTGGAAGCCGGCATCCGGCAGTTCCTCGACCTCGGCTCCGGCATCCCGACCGTCGGCAACGTGCACGAGATCGCGCAGCGCTTCGACCCGTCCGCGCGGGTGGCCTACGTCGACCTCGACCCGGTGGCGATCGCGCACGCCCGGGCGATCCTGGCCGGCAACGAGAACGCGACCGCGATCATGGCCGACGCGCGCCGGCCGGACGAGGTGCTCGACCACCCCGAGGTGCGCCGGGTGCTGGACTTCAGCCAGCCGATGGCGGTGCTGATGGTCGCGCTACTGCACTTCGTGTCGGATGAGGACCGCCCCCGCGAGATGGTGGCCCGGTACGTCGAGGAGGTCGTGCCGGGCAGCCTGGTGGTGCTCACGCACGGCCTGGCCGAGGAGGAGGTGGACTGGAGCTCCCCGGTGCTGCAGCTCTACCGGCGCACGCCGAACCCGCTGTTCCCGCGGCTGCGGCCGGAGGTGGAGAGCTACTTCGGCGACCTCGAGCTCGTCGACCCCGGCGCGGTGCTGGTGCCGCAGTGGCGGCCGGACGCGCCGCGTGACGCCGGTGGCGACGACTGGTGCACGTTCCTCGCCGGCGTCGGCCGCAAGGTGCGCTAGCCGGCGGTCAGCGGTGGGCGCCGCGCAGCCGGCCGGTCGCCTTGCCGATGAGCTCACCTACCACGCAGACGACGCTGTGGTCGCCGGCCAGCCAGCCCCGCTCGGTCGGCGGGTACTTCGAGATCCTCAGGTCCGACCCCAGGTAATCGACCCCCACGTACGGCCGGAACGCCCCCTTGCAGGTGTCGTTGCCGCGCTGGTCGACGGTCCGCTGGCCCGGCCAGGGGCCGCGACCCACGGTGGGCATCGCGTAGACCTCCCCGTCGTGTGGCTGATCGCATGGCCGCCGGGTGACCGTGACGATCGTGCCGCGGCCGGCGTCGAAGCAGTCACCGACGCGCAGCTCGTGGAACGAGACCTGGCCCGGGTCCACGGGGGTGGTCGGTAGCACCGGCGGTGACCGCACCGGCGCGGCCGCGACCGCGTGCGACCGGGAGCCCGCCAGCACCAGCAGGCAGCCGAGCGCCACCGCGAGCCAGGCCACGGCCACCGCGACCGCCGCCCTGACGAGGCCCCTGGCCGCCCCGTCCGACCGCCAGGCGACCCGGCGCCGCTGCCAGGCCACGACCACGGCGCCGACCACCGCGCTGGCCAGCCAGCCGAGGCCGACCAGGACCGTGACCGGGCCGGTGACGTCCGTGTCCGGGGCGATCGCGAGGGCCACCGTGCGGCCGCGGCTGGCCGGTGGGTAGGCGCAGTCGAGCAGGTAGCGGCCGGCGCTGGCGGCATGGAACCGGAACTGCGGGACGCCGACGCGGCCGCCGGCGACATACGTGAACCCGCCGTCGGCGCGGCTCAACCCGACCGCGCCGTGCGCGGGGTCGGTCAGCTCGCAGGACAGGTCGCCGACGGTCTCCGATTGCCCGGTCCGCTCGAAGTAGCCGGTGTAGTCGCCGGCCGGCAGCGTCAGGGCGGTCCGGCCGGGTGCGGTGGCACGGGCCGACTCCGGCCCCACGTCACGGGTCGCCGCCGTGCTGGCGAACTGACCACACAGGCGACCGACCCCGAAGCCGGCCACCGCGACCAGCAGACAGACCAAATAGAGCCGCCGGCTCAGCGGCCGCCGCTCCCGCACCGCTGCCTCATCCCCACACCCCGCCGGCCCCCGGGTCGGCGATCCGCCCGAATTGCCGGCGCAAAAATGGTACGCAGCGGCCGGGCCGGGTGTGGGCCGATTGCCGCGACCGGCCCAGGCCCGTAGTCCCCCGCGCCCGCCGCCGGCCGGCCTCAGGTGCCGGGATAGAGCCCCACGCTGTGGAAGCAGACGGTGAACATGCCGGACTGCTCGACCACCGGGGTCGGCCGGGTCGCCGTCGACACCCGGCCGCTGTCGCTCCGCTCCACCTCGACGAACACCACGGTCACACCGGGCTGGTCCCGCTGCCCGGTGATCGTGTAGCCGAGCATCGTGCGGGCGGCCGGGAACAGCATGCGGGTCAGCGTCTGATCGTCCATGGCGGACAGCAGCACCCGGTCGTCGTCGCAGAGCAGCCGGCGCATCGCGGTGAGGTTCTTGTGCTGCACGGCGACCCAGTAGGCGCTGGCGACCGTGCGGGCCGGCGGGATGTCGGTCAGCTTCTCGTCGTGCAGGCAGGCGCCGGCGATCGCGACCCCGCCGCCGGTGAGCGCGAACACCCCGATCGCGATCAGCAGCACCCGGCGCCGCCGCGGCCGCGGCTGGACCTGCCCGCGGGGCTGGTAGTCCCAGTACGGCAGCCGGTCCGGAGGCAACGACAACGGACCTCCTCCCCCGGCCAGTTCGTACAACCCCCGGTCCGAAACACCCAACAGTGTGTAGGAACCGGCGTCAACGTATTCCTACGGGCGGTTTCATCCGGCGACCCTGGCAGCCGGCCCTGTCCGAGCCGGCCGGCCTGTGCGACCGTCGGCTCGGCCGGTGCGACCCGCACCCGCCGGCCCGACCCCGCGGAGGCGCCAGTTGAGGAGCGAAGAGACGACGGTCCAGGCGGCGCCGGTCACCTCCGCGCTGCTGGAACGCATCCGGCGCGGCATCATCGGCGACGACGAGATCATGGTCGGCCCGTACGGCGCCCGCCGGATCACCTACGCCGACTACACCGCGTCCGGCCGGGCGCTGGACTTCATCGAGGCGTTCATCCGCGACGAGGTGCTGCCGCGGTACGCCAACACGCACACCGAGAGCTCCGGCACCGGCCTGCAGACCAGCCGGCTGCGCGAGGACGCCCGCGCGATCATCCGGGACGCGGTCGGCGGCGGCCCGGACGATCTGGTGATCTTCTGCGGCTCCGGCAGTACCGGCGCGATCGACAAGCTGGTCGGCATCCTCGGCCTGCGCGTCCCGGCCGACCTGGACGACCGGTACGCGCTGAGCTCGCACATCCCGGCCGACCAGCGGCCGGTCGTGTTCATCGGACCGTTCGAGCACCACTCCAACGAGCTGCCCTGGCGCGAGTCGATCGCCGACGTGGTGGTCATCCCGGCCGATCAGGACGGGCACATCGACGTGGACGCCCTCGACGCGGCGCTGTGCGGGCACGCCGGCCGGCCGCTGCTGATCGGCAGCTTCTCCGCCGCGTCCAACGTGACCGGCATCCTGTCCGACACCCGGCGGATCGCCGCGCTGCTGCACCGGCACGGCGCGCTGTCCTTCTGGGACTTCGCCGCCGCCGCGCCGTACGTGCCGATCGGCGTCGCGCCGTCCGCTGCCGGCGCCGGCGACCACAAGGACGCGGTGTTCCTGTCGCCGCACAAGTTCGTCGGCGGCCCGCAGACGCCGGGCGTGCTGGTGGTGCGGCGCGAGCTGGTGCGCAACCGGGTGCCGACCGTGCCCGGCGGCGGCACGGTGGCGTTCGTCGACCCGGTGGAGCACGGCTACCTGGCCGACCCGGTGGCGCGCGAGGAGGGCGGCACGCCGGCGATCGTCGAGTCGATCCGGGCCGGCCTGGTGTTCGGGCTCAAGCAGGCCGTCGGCACCGACCTCATCCACGCCCGGGAGGAGCGGTACTGGCGGCGGGCGCTGGCGTCCTGGCAGGCCAACCCGGCGCTGCGCATCCTCGGCAACCCGAACGCGGCACGGCTGTCGATCGTGTCGTTCCTGGTCCGGCACGGGCCGCACTACCTGCACCACAACTTCGTGGTCGCGGTGCTGAACGACCTGTTCGGCATCCAGGCCAGGGGCGGCTGCTCGTGCGCCGGCCCGTACGGGCACCGGCTGCTCGGCATCGACGCGGACCGCTCGCACGCGCTGCGTGCGGAGATCCAGATCGGCTGCGAGGGCATCAAGCCCGGCTGGGTACGCGT
>JBBWZH010000683.1:0-5904 GCA_039648995.1 Mycobacteriales bacterium | reverse complement strand
GCAAGGAGATGTCCGAAGAGGACTGGGAGGCCGGGTTCGGCAAGTCGGTGGCGGTCTACCTGAACGGGCAGGGCATCCCGGACCGGGACAACCGCGGCGAGCGGATCACCGACGACTCGTTCATGCTTTTCTTCAACGCGCACGACGGGTCGATCGAGTTCACCCTGCCCACCGTCGATTACGCCAGCAAGTGGGAGGTCGTGCTGGATACCGCCACGCCGCAGCTGACCGAGCCGCCGACGGTCGAGGCACAGGGCATGCTCACCATCGAGCCGCGGTCGCTGCTCGTACTGCGCAGGGCAGACTGACCGGGTGCCGTCGCCTTCATCCACCTACCGGGTGCAGATCAGCCCCGAGTTCGGCCTGACCGCCACCGCCGGGCTGGCCGGCTACCTGGCCGCGCTCGGCGTTACCCACCTGTACGCGTCGCCGCTGCTGGCGTCCGCGCCCGGCTCCGCGCACGGGTACGACGTGGTCAACCACTCGCTGGCCGACCCGCAGCGGGGCGGCGAGGCCGGCCGCCTCGCGCTGATGGCCGCGCTGCGCGAGCACGGACTCGGCCTGGTGCTGGACCTGGTGCCCAACCACACCGGCGTCGACCTCCCGCAGGCGAACCCGGCCTGGTGGGACCTGCTCCGGCTCGGCCCCGAGTCGGCGTTCGCGGACTGGTTCGACATCGACTGGTCCCGCGGCCGGCTGCTGCTGCCGGTGCTGTCCGACGAGCCGGACGCGCTGGACGACATCGAACTGGACGGGGACGCGCTGCGGTACCACGGCCGGCGGTTCCCGCTGGCGCCGGGCACCGAGTCGACCGGCACCGCCCGCGGCACGCACGACCTGCAGCACTACGAGCTGGTACCGGCGCGGCGCGGCGCCGTCGAGCACAACTACCGACGGTTCTTCGCGGTCAGCACGCTGGCCGCGCTGCGGGTGGAGGACCGCGGCGTGTTCGAGGCCACGCACGCCGAGACGCTGCGCTGGGTGGCCGAGGGCGGCGTGGACGGGCTGCGCATCGACCATCCGGACGGGCTCGCCGACCCGGCCGGCTACCTGGCCCGGCTCCGCTCGGCCGCGGTCCCGCCCGGCCTGACCACCGGCTGCTGGCTGGTGGTGGAGAAGGTGCTGGAGCCGGGTGAGGAGCTGCCCGCGAGCTGGCCGGTCGACGGCACCACCGGCTACGACGCGATATCCGAAGTGGACGGTGTGCTGGTCGACCCGGCCGGCGAGGCCGGCTTCACCGCGCTCGACTCGGAGCTCACCGGCGACGTGACGTCCTGGCCGGAGCTGGTGCACGCCTGCAAGCTGGAGGTGGCGACCGGGATGCTGCTGCCTGAGACGAAGCGGCTGGCCGCGGCGGCCGGCAACGTGTCGCATGTGGACGGTGCGGGGGCGGACGAGGTGCTGCCGGCGCTGGCCGAGCTGCTGGCCTGCTTCCCGGTCTACCGCAGCTACCTGCCGGACGGCGCCGAGCACCTGAGCGAGGCGCTCGCCACGGCCCGCCGCCGCCGGCCGGACCTGGCGTCCACAGTGGATGCGCTGGCCCCGCGGTTGGCCGACCCGGCCGACCCGCTGGCGATCCGGTTCCAGCAGACCTCCGGGGCGGTGATGGCCAAGGGCGTCGAGGACACCGCGTACTACCGGTGGACCCGGTTCGTGGCGGCCAACGAGGTCGGCGGCAACCCCGGCCGGTTCGGTCTGCCGCTGGCCGGCTTCCACGCGGCGCAGGCCCGGCGGCAGCGGACCTGGCCGGCCGGGATGACCACACTGTCCACACACGACACCAAGCGGTCCGAGGACGTGCGGGCGCGGCTGGCGGTGCTGGCCGAGGTGCCGTCGGAGTGGGCGGCGACCGTACGCCGCTGGTCGGCGTCCGCGCCGGTGCCGGACGGGGCGCTGGCGCACCTGCTCTGGCAGACCGTCGCCGGCGCCTGGCCGCTGGACCGGGACCGGCTGCACACGGCGATCCGGAAGAGCATCCGGGAGGCCCGCACGGTCACCAGTTGGGACGAACCGAACGCGGAGTTCGAGGCCGCGGTGCGCGCGGCCATCGACGCCACCTACGCCCATCCGGCCCTGCGCGCCGACATCGACGGCTTCGTCGGCCTGATCACCCCGGACGGCTGGACGAACTCGCTCACCGCGAACCTGCTGCAGCTGGCCATGCCCGGCGTGCCGGACGTCTACCAGGGCTGCGAGCTGTGGGACAACTCGCTGGTCGACCCGGACAACCGGCGGCCGGTCGACTTCGCCGCCCGGGCCGAGTTGCTGGCCCGGCTGGACGCCGGCTGGCTGCCGCCGGTGGACGGCACCGGCGCGGCCAAGCTGCTGCTGGTGTCCCGGGCGCTGCGGGCCCGGCGGGACCGGCCGGACGCGTTCACCGGGTACGCGCCGCTGCTTGCCGACGGGCCGGCGGCCGGGCACGCCGTCGCGTTCGACCGGGGTGGCGCGATCGCCGTCGGCACCAGGCTGCCGGTCGGGCTGCGCCGCGACGGAGGCTGGCAGGACACCGCGCTGCCGTTGCCGCCCGGGCCGTGGACGGACGTGCTCACCGGCACCACCCACGACGGCGGGCGCACGCCCGCCGCGGGCCTGCTCGCGCACTACCCGGTGGCGCTGCTGCTGCGCTCCTGACCCGCGGCCTGACCCGCGGCCTGACCCGCGGCCGGCCCCGCCGTCGAGCCGAGGCCCGGGGCGAGGGTGACGATCTCGTCGAGGCCGGTCAGCGCGGCGTGGTCGTGGGTGATGATCAGCGTGGTCCGGCCGGCGGTGGCGGCCAGCAGGTCGTCCATCAGCGCGGCGCGGGCGTCCGGGTCGACGTGCGCGGTGGGCTCGTCCAGCACCAGGATCGGCGGGTCTGCGAGCAGCGCGCGGGCCAGCGCCAGCCGCTGGCGCTCGCCGCCGGACAGCAGCGCGCCGCGCGCCCCCACCAGGGTGTCCCAGCCGGCCGGGAGCGCCTCGATCCAGCCCAGCAGCCGGGCCCGGCGGGCGGCGTCGGCGAGCTGGGCGCCGGTCGCGTCCGGCCGGGCCAGCCGCAGGTTCTCGCCGATCGTCGTGTCGAACAGGTGCGGGTCCTGCGGGACGCCGCCGATCACCCGGCGCACCTCGTCCGGGTCGAGCTGGTCCAGCGGGACGCCGTTCAGCGTGGCGGTGCCGGCGTCCGGGTCGCGGAACCGGAACAGGATCGCGGCCAGCGTGCTCTTGCCGCTGCCGCTCGGGCCGACCAGCGCCACCCGGCGGCCGGGGGTGAGCGTGAGGTCCGCGCCGGCCAGCGCGTCCGGCCCGTCCGCGGCGTAGCGGACCCGGACGCCGCGCAGCTCGACCGTGTACGGCCCGGGCGGCAGCGGCTGCGGGTGGTCGGCCGGACGCAGCGGCTCGGGCGCGTCGAGCACCGCGAACAGCCGCTGCCCGGACGCCCGCACCGCCGCCAGCTGGGCCGCGGCGCCGGCCAGCGGAGCCACCACCTCGAACGCGGCCAGCGCGGTCAGCGTCAGCACGGCCAGCGGCACCCGGCTCAGGGTGCCGCCGCCGACCGCGTCGACGGCGAGCAGCAGCACCAGCCACAGGGTGCCGCCGGCCAGCGCGGTCGACCCGGCCACGCCGGCCGCCTGCACCCGCGCCGACCGCCGGCCGGCCCGCCCGAACGCGGCCTCGGCGGCGGCCACCCGGTCGAGCGCGGCGCCGTCGGCGCCGAACGCGAGCAGGTCCGGCGCGCCGGCCAGCACATCGGCGGTGGCGCCGGCGAGCCGGCCGCGGGCGGCCACCAGCTCCTCCCCGGCCCGCCGGCCGGCGACCGCGAGCAGCCAGGGCAGCGCCGCGCCGGCCAGCACCAGCCCGGCCGCCAGCGCCAGGCCGGCCGGCACCAGCAGGGCCACCCCGAGCGCCACCGCGCCGGCCCCGACCGCGGCCGCGACCAGCGGCGGCGCCACGCCGCGGACCAGCAGGTCCTGCACGCTGTCCACATCGGACACCAGCCGGGCCAGCAGGTCGGCGGACCGGAACCGGCGCAGCCCGGCCGGCGCCAGCCTGGTCAGCCGGGCGTAGACACGCACCCGGGTGTCGGCCAGCGCGCGGAACGCCGCATCGTGCGCGGCCAGCCGCTCGGCGTACCGGAACGGCCCGCGGGCGATGCCGAACAGCTGCACCGCGAGCGTCCCGCCGGCCAGCGCCGCCAGCGCCGGATGCTCGGCGGCGCGGGCCAGCAGCCAGCCGGACACCGCCAGCAGCCCGACCGCGCAGCCGCTCGCGACCGTCCCGGCGAGCACGGCGAGCCCCAACTGCAGCCGGAACGGCCGGGCCAACCGGAACATCCGCCGCAGCGGCCCCGTCCCGGCGGTCATCCGCCCACGGCCGGGACGGGGTCGGACGCGGCGCGGGGGGCCGGCGGGACGGTGGGATCCAGCAGCCGGCCGGCGGCGAGGTGGACGACCCGGTCGGCGGCGGCGGGCCAGCCGCTGTCGTGGCTGATCACCAGCAGGGTGCGGCCGGCGGCCCGGGCGAGGACGGCCGCGCGGACCGCGGCGGCCGAGTCGGCGTCCAGGTGCGCGGTGGGCTCGTCGAGCAGCAGCAGCGGCGCGTCCCGGAGCAGCGCGCGGGCGAGCGCGACCCGCTGCCGCTGGCCGGCGGACAGCCGCTGGCCCCGCTCGCCGACCGGCGTCTCCCAGCCCGCCGGCAGCCGGCGCAGCACCTCGTCCAGCCCGACCAGCGCGGCCACCTCGTCGAGATCCGCCAGCGTGGCGGCCGGCCGGCCCAGCCGGACGTTCTCCGCGACGGTGCCGGCCAGCAGGTAGGGCTGTTGCGGCACCCAGGCGATCCGCCGGCGTGCCCGCGCCGGGTCGGCGCCGAGCAGGTCGAACCCGTCGAACGTGACGCGACCGGCATCCGGCGTCGCGAACCGCAGCAGCACCGCGAACAGCGAGCTCTTCCCGGCGCCGCTGGCGCCGAGCAGGACGAGCCGCTGGCCGGCCGGCACCCGCAGCGAGACGCCGGCCAGCGCCGGCGCGGCCCGGTCCGGGTAGGTCAGCAGCAGCCCGTCGACGCGCAACTCCCCCGCCGGCCCCCCCGGCCGCCCCGCCGACGCGGGGCCCGACACGGGGCCCGACACGGGGCCCGACACGGGGCCCGACGCGGGGCCCGACGCGGGGCCCGACGCGGGGCCCGACCAGGGCGCGGCGGCGGGCGCACGCGCGGGGGCCGGGACGGGCTCGTCCAGAACGGCCAGCGCGGCGGCGGCGGCCACCGAGCCCTCCCGGCCGGCGTGGTATTCGGCGCCGAGCCGGCGCACCGGCACGTACACCTCGGGGGCGAGCAGCAGCACCAGCAGCCCGCGGCGGAACGGCAGCTGGCCGTGCAGCAGGCCGAGCCCGACCCGGACCGCGACCAGTGCCACGGCGATGCTGGCCATGCCCTCCAGCAGCAGCGCGGACAGGAACGCGATCCGCAGCGTCCGCATGGTGGCGGCGCGGTGCGCACCGGTGACCTGGTGGATCGTCGCCACCTCGGCCTGCGCCCGGCGGAACACCAGCAGCGTCGGCAGGCCCTCGACCGCGTCCAGGAAATGCCCGCCGAGCCGCTGCAGCAGGCCCCACTGGCGCTCGGTGGCGGCCTGCCCAGCGCGCCCGACCAGGGCCAGCACGAGCACGATCAGCGGCAGGCTGACCGCCACGACCAGCGCGGCCGGCCAGTCGGCCAGGCCCAGCACGACCAGCACGGTGACCGGCACCAGGCCGGCCAGCACCAGCTGCGGCAGGTACCGGCCCAGGTAGCCGTCCAGCCCGTCCAGGCCGCGGGTGGCCAGCGTGATCAGCTCGCCCGGCCCGTGCCGGGCCAGCCAGCCGGGGCCGAGCGCGAGTGCCCGGCGCAGCAGCCCGGACCGCAACTGCCGCTTCACGTCCACCGCGACCCGGC
>JBBWZH010000646.1:0-15462 GCA_039648995.1 Mycobacteriales bacterium | reverse complement strand
CGCGCGGTCGGCGAGCAGCAGCCCGGCCGCGGCCAGCAGCGCGGCCACCGCCCAGACGCCGTCCACCGCGCGGAGCCGGAAGCCGGTCGCGGTCACCGCGTCGCCGCGGAAGCCGCGCGCGGTCATCGCCTGGTGCACCTCGTCGGAGAGCTGGTGCGCCTTGCCGAACAACGTGCCGACGCTGGCCGCGACGAACCGGCGGCCCTCCCGGGACGAGCCGTCGCCGCCGACGGTGCGCGCCTTCCGGGCGGTGAACATGTCCGACACGATGCCCAGCAGCAGGTACAGGTACCGGTACGCCATCCCGATGATCAGCACGAAGATCCGTGGCACGCCGACCGCGCGCAGCGCCGCGAGCAGCCGCGGCCAGCTGATCGTCAGCGTGAGCAGTAGCACCAGTGAGATGGACGTGGCGACCCGGGTGACGATCAGCCCGGCGGCGTGCAGCCCCTGCGCGGTGAACCCCTCCGGGTGGCCGTGCCAGCGCCACAGGGTCAGGACGACGTCCCCGCGGGTGATCACCGAGAGGGTGGCCGGCAGCACGACGACGCCGGTGAAGATCGGCACGAACAGCCAGACCCGGCGGACGAAGTACCAGACCGGCAGCCCGGACGCGGCCGCGAGCAGCAGCGTGCCCGCGTACCCGGCGGCGAGCACCGGGAGGTTGCGGACCAGGCCGACCGCGACCAGCAGCCCCAGCACGCTGGCCAGCGCGACCCGCGGGTCGAGCCGCTGCAGCATGCCCGGCCGGCCGGCCAGGTCGTCGCTGAACATGGTGCGGCGGACCAGGTCGGCGCCGCCGGCGAGCGTCTTGGCGACGAAGCTGCCCTTGCGCCGCTTGCCGATACAGCCGCACGGGCAGAGCCCGACCTCGGGGGTGAGCAGCCAGCCGGGGGTGGCCCGGGCCGGCGCGGCGGCCGTCACGGGTGCTCCGAACCGGCGCCGACCACAGCCGGTTCCGGTGCGGCGGCCGGTGCCGGGGTGCCGCGGCGCCGGCGCAGCAGCACCGCGATCGCGGCGACCGCCAGGCCGGCCGCGACGACCCCGATCACGGCCGAGAGCAGGTACTGCCACGCGCCGCCGTCGCCGTATCCGGGCAGCACCGCCCGGCCCCAGAAGTCGGAGTACCTCTGCAGCCCGTCGGGCACCGCGGACAGGCCGTACCGGTGCAGGTCCAGGCCGGCCGGCGCGCTCTCGCCGAACGCGCCGCCGGGTGCGAGCAGGCCGAGCGGGGTGAGCAGCGTCATCACGCCGACCCCGATCAGGCCGGCGACGACGGGGCGCACCGGCCGGCGCGCGATCTCGGCGTCGGTGAGCGGCACGTCCGGCGCGTTGACGCGCAGCAGCGGGACGTTGGCCCGCTGCAGGTACGCGATCACCGCGCCGGTCACGGCCGCCTCGACGACGCCGGCCACCAGCAGGTGCGGGATGAGCATCGCCGGGATCGTCTGGGCCAGGTGGAACGGCGCGTACAGGGGGGTGCCGTCGGCCTTGTGGAACAGCGTGGGCTGCACGCCGAACTCGATCGCGGCGGCCAGCGCGGCCACGTTGATGCCGATGTAGGCGCCGGCCGCCGCGGCCAGCACCCGGCGGCCGGACGACAGCCCCGAGCGGCGCGCGAGCAGCCGGTAGACGCCGTACGCGACGAACGGCAGGAGCAGGGCCATGTTGAACGCGTTCACCGGGTACGCGAGGATCCCGCCGTCACCGAAGAACAGCGCCTGGATCAGCAGCGCCACCGAGACCGCGACACACGCCGCCCAGGGCCCCAGGAGCACCGCGATCAGGCCGGCGCCGACCGCGTGCGCGGTGGTGCCGTCGGGGATCGGGACGTTCAGCATCATGATCACGAACGAGAACGCGGCGCCGACGGCGACCAGCGGGACGTACCGGGTCTTCACCACGCTCTGCACCCGCCGGCTGGCCTGATACCACGCCGGCAGCATGACCGCGGTGAACGCGCCGCTGGTCTGCGGGCTGAGGTAACCGTCGGGGATGTGCATCGCGTGGCCCTCCCGCGCGGCGGTAACTGGTGTCTTGCGGTACGAACGGTACGCGACCCGGGTGCTGTCGCAACTCGGGGGCGTGCGCAGACGGTTCGTACCGGACGCCGTTCGCGGATGGGTGTAGCGAACTAGAACCAGAGGGTGCACCAGGGTGTCTGGTCGCCGAGGAAGAGGAGGTCGGCGGCGGCCAGCGCGCCCGGCGTGTGCTCGTCCACCTGGCCGGCGCCGGCCAGCGCGCGCAGCCGGTAACCGCCCAGGTAGGCGGCGGCCAGCGCGGTCGCCGGCAGCGTGAGGTCGGCGGTCTCTGCGGTGGGCCGGCAGCTCGACCCGTCCGCGCCGGCGTCCAGCAGGAACCGGCCGGCGGCGTACCCGTCCGGGTCGGTGACCTGCAGCACCAGCCGGCCGGGCCGGGGGTAGCCGCGGGCGGCCAGCGCGGCCGGCACGTCCAACAGCCGCAGCCAGAGGAAGTCGGCCCGGTCCAGCGTGCGGACCGCCCGGCCGTCGGCGAGCAGGAACGGCAGCGGCTCCTCGGCCGGCCGGTCCGCGGCCCGGACGGTGGCGATCAGGTCCACCTCCAGGCAGAACCGCCAGAGGTCGGCGTACGCCCCGGGCGTGACCGCGACCAGCTCGTCCACCTGGAGCACCGAGCTGGACCGCCGGCCGGCCCAGGCGACGTCCAGGTGGTAGCGCAGGTAGCCGTCCAACTCGCCGGCGCCGTCGCGGTGCAGCAGCGCCCGGCCGGACCAGCTGGGCCGGGTCGGCCGGATCGCCAGCCCCAGATCGGCGTCCCAACGCAGCGGGCTGCGGCTGAGCGCGCCCGGGCAGGTCCGCCGGAACCGGTCATAGATGGCCGGGGCCAGCTCGCGCAGTTCCGGCACGCCGACCAGCTCGACGGTGCCGGCCGGCGGCATGATCATCCGGGCCGGCACCCGTACCTCGCGGGTGACCGACTCGGTCGCCGGGGCGTAGCCGTACCGGCCGTAGATCGGGTACTCGGACGAGATCAGGATGCTGACCGCGTCGCCCCGGTCGGCCGCGGCCCGCAGGTCGTCGGCCATCATCCGGGTCAGCAGGCCTTGGCGCCGGTGCGTCGGGGCGACCGTGACGTTCGTCACGCCATCGGCGGACACCGTGGTACCGAACGGGACGGTCAGCTCGAACGGCTCACTGCGTAGCGTGCCGACGCAGTGCTTCCCATCGAAGGCGGCCCAGGTCCGGTCGAGCATGATGCGTGGCCGGCGAAACTCGACATCGGCTGCGATAGCAGCCTGATCCGGCATTTGTAGAAAGCCCAGCGCCATGGTGGCCGTGTAGGCCGCCAGCTCGTCAGGGTCGATAGTGCGGATCTGCACTGTCATGGCAGCGACGGTAGCCCAGCGTGACCATTGATCGTGCCGAATACCAGTGGCATGACTGTTGCCTCATCCGGGTAGGCAACGGGCGTGCTGCCGGCGTCCGACTCGACAGCCCGGCCCGTCACGCCCGACGGTGCCGGGCCGACGGCGTCGGCCAGGCTGGGCCGGGACGAGACCGAGGCCGAGCGGCTGGACCGGAACTACAGCGAGCTGCTGCAGGAGCTGCGGGTCGCCCAGGCCGGGGTGCAGATCCTGTTCGCGTTCCTGCTGACGCTGGCGTTCACGCAGCGGTTCGCCCAGATCACCGGGCTGCAGAAGGCCGTCTACGTGATCACGCTGCTGCTCGCCTCGGCGGCGGCCGCGCTGCTGATCGCGCCCGTGCCGTTCCACCGGCTGGTGTTCCGGCGGCGGCAGAAGGACGACCTGGTCGAGATCAGCAACCGGCTGGCGATCGCCGGGCTGGTCGCGCTGTTCCTGGCGATGGTCGGCGCGGTGCTGCTGATCCTGGACGTGGTGCTCGGCGACGCGCTGGCCGCGGTGCTGACCGCGGTCACCGCGGTCTGGTTCCTGCTGCTCTGGTTCGTGCTGCCGCTGCCGTACCGGAAGGGGCACGAAGAGGCGTAGCCGAGCCGTTTCGAGGGGCCCCGCGGGCGGAACTCGCTGCCCGATCGGGCCGTTGTCGACTGCCTGTTGAGCCGGTGTCGAATCAACGGTGAACGGAGTGCGGAGGCTAGCGCCATCCACATCGTTCCGGTGATCCACAGGCCCGCGGCGGAGTCGGCCCGGTGGCTCGGGAAGGGGCCTCACGGTGAGCGAACGCGTTCCGGTCTTCCTCTACGCCAGCGACCCGATTCTGCAAGCGGGCATGGCCAGCCAGTTGCGACACCGGCCCGAGTTGGAGGTGCTCGGCGAGGGTCAGGTGGACGAGGCGAAGGTCGCGGTCGTCGTCGCGGACAGCGTCGACGCGGAGACGGTCCGGGTGTTGCGGGCGTTGCAGCGCGGCGGGGTGCCGCGGCTGGTGCTGGTGGCGTCGTTCCTGGAGGGCAACGACCTGGCCGCCGCGGTCGAGGCCGGCGTGTCCGGCGTGCTGCGCCGCGGCGAGGCCACCATCGACCGGCTGCTGTCGGTGATCCTGTCCGCCGCGGCCGGCGAGGGCACCGTCCCGCCCGACCTGCTCGGCCGCCTGCTGGACCAGGTCGGCCGGCTGCAGCGGCAGGTGCTCGACCCGCGCGGCTTCACCTTCGCCGGGCTGTCCAGCCGGGAGATCGAGGTGCTGCGGCTGGTCGCGGACGGGCACGACACGAAGGAGATCGCGGCCCGGTTGTGCTACTCCGAGCGGACCGTGAAGAACGTGCTGCATGAGATCACCACCCGGTTGCAGCTGCGGAACCGGTCGCACGCGGTCGCGTACGCGATGCGGGAAGGGCTCATCTGAGCGCCTTCCCGCCCCGGCGCGGTCGCGATCAGCTCTTGTTGGTCACGACCGCGCCGAGCACGATCAGCGCGGTGCGGCACGAGGTGTCGGTCGCGGCCTTGCCCTGCGTCGCGCAGTTGACGTCCAGCACCAGCGTCTGGCCGGCGGTGAGCACGATCGGCGAGACGAAGTGGTCGGTGAGGTCCCGGAAGTTGGCCAGCCCCTTGCCGAACAGCACCCGGTCGCCGATCCGGATGGTCAGCGTGCCGGTGTCGCCCTGCGGGTTCTCGTAGACCAGGTCGGTGATCGAGAGCGTCTGCTTGGGCGCGATCGTGATGGTCTGCGTGCCGGTCTTGGTGGCGGCGACGACCGTGGTCAACCGCTGGTCGAACGGGGCCGGCGGGACGACGACCGGCGCCGGTGGCGGCGGGGTCGCCGCGCCCGCGCCCGCCACGCCCGTCACGTCCTTCTTCTGCAGCACGCCCTTCTCCACCAGCGTCTTGCCCAGCGCCCCGGTCTGGCCCGACGCCTTGTCGGCGGCGGCCTTCGCCGCGGTCGCGGACTGGTCGGCCTTGCGGCTCTGCGCCTGCGTCTGCGCCATCGGCGCGGCGACCGCGCTCTGCGCGGCGGACCGGACGGCCGGGCGGAGCAGCGCGAACCAGGCGCCGGCCGCGAGCAGCCCGAGCACCAGCACCACGGCGACCGCCTTGCCCAGCCAGCGGGGCAGCACCGGGTCCTCCAGCATGCTGCCGGCGGCGACCATCGGCGTGCCGCCCTCGGGCGTGGCCGTCACCTGGAACGGGTGGCTGACCGCCTGGCCGGTCCAGCGCCGGCGGGTGGGCCGCACCCGGATGCGGGCGAACGCGGCCTCGCCGGGGCCGACGATCAGCGTGGCCGGGGAGACGCGGATCGCCAGCTCCTCGTCCGGGTCCTGCCCGACGAGCTCCACCGGGACCGGGGTGTTGCCGCGGTTGTCCACGGCCAGCTCGTGCCGGGCACGGCCGCGGCCGTGCGAGGTACGCGGGGTCAGCTCGGCGGTGACGTCGGCGAACGGGCGCAGCTCGATGGTGCCCTCGGGCACCACGGCCTCCTCCGGGTGCTCGACCGGCATAACCCGCACCCCGTAGTGCCGGGGGCCGGCATGCACCCCGGCCGCCCGCGGGGGCGTGAACGTCACCTGGGCGTGCGCGTCGTCGCCCGGGTAGATGGACAGCTCCGCGGGGTTCACCGAGGCCCAGGCCGCGGGCTCGCCGACGAGATCGAGGTGGTACGCCTCGACGCGGCGTCCCGAGTTGTGCACGGTGATGTCAACGATGGCGACCTCGCCGGGTTCGACGGCGACACCAGGGTGGTCCAGGCGGGCGATCACGGTCATGGCGATGACGCTAGGTTCCGTCCCCGCGCGCGGGGACGGACGCGCGGTCACCGTGACGGGCAGTGTCCGCTGCCCGTCCGGCCTGCGGCGCCGCGGCCCTGCGACGATCGGCCCGGGGCGATGGGCCCGGGCCGGGCCGGCCGAACGGGCAGCCGAGGCTGCCTCCAAGGGTGCACCGGGCCGCTTCCGGCGGCGGTGCCCGTCCCGCAGGCTCGGAGCGTGATCGCGGAGGTCGACGACGCGGTGCGGGCACTCGTCCGCGGCGACGCGCTGGACGGGGCCGATGTCGAGGTCGTGTTCGACGCGCCGACCAAGGACTGGGCCGCGCGCCGGAACGCCCCGACGGTGAACATGTACCTCTACGACATCCGGGAGGACATGCGCCGGCGCGCGCGGGGCCAGGTGAACGAGTACGACCAGCGCGGGTTCGTGGTCTCCCGGAGCCTGCCGCCGCGCCACTTCCGGCTCTCCTACCTGGTCACCGCCTGGACGCAGCGGCCCGAGGACGAGCACCGGCTGCTGGCCGCGCTGCTGTCGTGCTTCGTCCGGCACGAGTCGATCCCGGAGCAGATGCTGACCGGCCCGCTGCGGATGGGCCTGCCGGTCGGGCTGACCGTGGCCCTGCCACCGCCGGAGGACCGGTCGTTCGCGGACGTCTGGTCGGCGCTGGGCGGCGAGCTGAAGCCGTCGCTGGACCTGGTGATCAGCGCGCCGATCGACACCGGCCAGCGGTACCCGGCCGGCCCGCCGGTGGAGGAGCCGCCGGTGGTCAGCATGGCCGACACACGCGGTGCGGCGCGCAGCCGCCGGCAGGGCCGCCGGGTCGACGCCGCGCCGCCGGGTGGCGGGCCGGCCGTGCCGGTCCGCCCGCGATGAACCCGGCGGTGGGGCTGCTCGGCCGGCTGGCCGGGCTGCAGGACGCGGTCGGCGGCGCGGTCGGCCGGCGGCGGGCCGACGACCCGGCGCCGGACGACCCGTTCCGCGGGCTCTACCTCTCCGACGACGTGATCGACCACCTGCTCGCCGCCCCCGGCACCGCCGGCGAGGAGCCGGCCGGGGAGCACCGGCTCGGCCAGCTGGCTGTCGACTTCGGGCTGTCCGAATTGGACGTCGAGCTGCTGCTGGTGGCGGTGGCGCCGGACGTGGACAGCCGGTTCGAACGGTTCTACGGCTACCTGAACGACGACGTGACCCGGCGCCGGGCGTCCATCGGGCTGGCGCTGGAGCTGTGCGGGGCGTCCCCGGCCGACGCGGTGGCCCGCGGCCGGCTGGCCGCCGGCGCGCCGCTGCTGGACGGCGGCCTGGTCACCGTGGAGGACCCGGACCGGCCGTTCCTGACCCGGGCGCTGCGGGTGCCGGACCGGGTGGTCGCGCACCTGCTCGGCGACGACCGCTCCGACGCCGGGCTGCGCGGGCTGCTCGCGCTCGACCGGGTCTACCCGCTAGGCAACGCCGGCCCGCTCGGCGCCGCGCTGACCGCCGGGCTGCGGCTGGCATACCTGCGCGACGTGCCCGGCGGCGCCGGCCGGGCGCTGGCCACCAGCGCGCTGACCGCCGCCGGCCGGCTGCCGCTGCTGCTCGACCTGTCCCGGCTGGCGGAGGAGAGCGACCCGGTGGCGCCGGTGGAGGCGGTCGGCCGCGAGGTCCGGCTGCGCCGCGCCGGGCTGGTCGCCGCGCCGGTCGACGCGCTGGGCGAACGGACCGGCCCGGTGCTGCGGGCGCTGGTGGAGCTGCCGGTGCCGGTGCTGCTGGTCGGCCGCATCGGCTGGGATCCGGGCTGGTCCACCGTGGTGCCGCTCACCCTGGACGTGCCGCTGGCCGACCGCCGGGAGCGGGCCGCGCTCTGGCAGGCCGAACTGGCCGGCACCGGCCCGTCGGGGCGGGGCGCCGCACCCGGCGCTGCCCCACCTGGCGGCGCTGCCCCGGTAGCCGGTGCTGACGGTGTCCGGCCCGGCGGCGGCGCCGGCGGGCTCGGCGCGGACCGGCTCGGTGCGGACCGGCTCGGCGCCGACGGGCTCGATGCCGACGGGCTCGATGCCGGGGAGGCGGGTCAGCTGGACACGGCCGCGGTGACCGCGCCGTACCTGCTCGCGCCCGACCAGATCGCCCGCGCCTCCGAGTCGGCCCGGGTGCAGGCGGCGTACGAGGGGGCCCCGGTGTCGGCGGCGCACATCCGGCACGGCGCCCGGGCGCAGAACGCGGCCAGCCTGGAGCGGTTGGCCCGGCGGATCGCGCCCGCGGTCGGCTGGGACGACCTGGTACTGCCGGTGTCCACAGTGGACCAGATCCGCGAGCTGGCCGCCCGCGCCCGGCACCGCGACCAGGTGCTGTCGGACTGGCGGATGCGCCCCGGCGGTGGCCGCGGCCGTGGCATCACCGCGCTGTTCGCCGGCGACTCGGGCACCGGCAAGAGCATGTCCGCGGAGGTGATCGCCGGCGAGCTGGGCCTCGACCTGTACGCGATCAACCTGGCCACCGTGGTGGACAAGTACGTCGGGGAGACCGAGAAGAACCTGGACCGGCTGTTCACCGAGGCGTCCGGCGTGAACGGCGTGCTGCTGTTCGACGAGGCGGACGCGATCTTCGGCAAGCGGTCCGAGGTCCGCGACGCGCACGACCGGTACGCCAACATCGAGAGCGCGTTCCTGTTGCAGCGGATGGAGTCCTTCGACGGGCTGGCCGTGCTGGCCACCAACCTGCGGTCCAATTTGGACGACGCCTTCACCCGACGGCTGGACGCGGTCGTCGACTTCCCGACCCCGGACGACCGGCTGCGCCGGGCGCTCTGGGAACGCTGCCTGGGCGGCCGGCTGCCCCGGGCGGACGACCTGGATCTGGACTTCTGCGCGTCGGCGTTCCAGCTCTCCGGCGGCAACATCCGGTCGGCCACGCTGACCGCGGCGTACCTGGCCGCCGACGCCGGCCGGCCGGTGCGGATGGCGGACCTGATCCGGGCCGTGCAGCGGGAGTACCGCAAGCTCGGCCGGCTCTGCCTGGAGTCCGAGTTCGGCCCGTACGCCGGGCTGGTCCGCTCGGAGGTGCCGGCGTGACGTCGGCCGGCCGGCGCGGGTCACCCGGGCCAGTTGCCCTGAGGGGCAGCTCCGGTTGCCCTCGATGGTGCCCTCATCCGGTCTGCTGCCGGCCCCGCGCCGGTGCCAGGCTGGACTGACTGACGACCGCTGCGAGGTGGAGCCGATGCACGACCGTGAGCACGATCTTGACCAGGGGTCGGTACGCCCCAAACCGTCCCGCGTGGACACTCCGGACCTGGCCCAGGTCTACAAGGCCGGCGCCGCCGGGCGGGCCGACGTGGTCGGTCCGACCGGGATGCTCGGCCTGCAGCGCGCGGTCGGCAACGGCGGCGTGGGCGCGATGCTGGAGGACGAACGCTCCCCGGTGCACGACGTGGTCGGCTCCGGCGGCAGCCCGCTGGACACCGACACCCGGGCGGACATGGAGGGCCGGCTCGGCCACGACTTCGGTGACGTCCGGGTGCACACCGACTCGTCGGCGCACGACTCGGCCGTCGGCGTGAACGCCAACGCCTACACCGTGGGCTCGCATGTGGTGTTCCAGCGGGACAAGTACGACCCGGGCTCCACCGAGGGCCGCACGACGCTCGCGCACGAGCTGACGCACGTGGTGCAGCAGCGGTCCGGCCCGGTGGACGGCAGCCCGGCCAGCGGCGGCATCCAGGTCAGCGATCCCGGCGACCGCTTCGAGCGCGAGGCCGCGGCCACCGCCGAGCACGCCATCTCCGCGCCGGCCCCGGTCACCGAGGCCGCCCCGGCCAGCGCCGTCGGCGCCGCCGTCCAGCGCGAGGAGATGCCGGCCGAGGAGGAGGAAGCCCCGGTGCAGGGCTCGTTCGTGCAGCGCGAGGAAGGCGAGGAGGAAGCCGTCGAGGAGTAGCGGCCGGGTCGCCGCCGGGGACGCTGCCACGGCCCGTACGGTGGCCGGGTGACGTCCGCCGAGCCGGCCATCCGGCAACTGTCCTCGCGGGTGGTCTACCGCAACCAGTGGATGTCGGTGCGGGAGGACGCGATCGCCCGCGCCGACGGCAGCCCCGGCGTCTACAGCGTCATCGACAAGGATGACTTCGCCCTGGTCATCCCGGCCGAGCGGGGCGGCTTCTGGCTGGTCGAGCAGTACCGGTACCCGGTCCGGCTGCGCCGCTGGGAGTTCCCGCAAGGCACCTTCGACCCCGGCCAAGCCGGGTCGCCGGCCGACCTCGCCCGGGCCGAGCTCGCCGAGGAGACCGGCCTGGTGGCCGCCGAGCTGACCCACCTCGGCCACCTGCACTGCGCCTACGGCATGAGCAGCCAGGGCTTCGACGCCTACCTCGGCACCGGGCTCACCCGTGGCGAGCCGCGCCGCAGCCGGGAAGAGCAGGACATGCGCCAGCGCTGGCTGCCCCGGGCCGAGTTCGAGGCGCTGATCCGGGCCGGCGAGATCACCGACGACTCCTCGCTCGCCGCGTACACCCTGCTGCTGCTGACCGAGCGCGCCGGCCCGTCAGCCGGTTAGCGCCTGCGCCGGGTCGGCGTACGCCCGCATGTGCGTCACCTGTCCATTGTGGACGGACGCTACCGGCCACCGGCGGGCGGCGACGCGGATGTTCGCTGCTGGCGTCAGAACGCCGGGTCGGTGCTGAGCCGGCCGTGGATGTGCTCGTCGTGCACCCGCCCGTCCGCGTACCGGTGCGACTGCCGCAGCGTGCCCTCCAGCAGGTAACCGGCGGCTGCCGCGACCCGGCACGAGGCCGGGTTGGTGATCGCGTGGTAGAGGAAGATCCGGCGCAGCCCGAGCGTGTCGAAGCCGTACCCGGTGGCGAGCTCGACGGCGGCCGTCGCGTTCCCCCGGCCGCGTGCCGCCGGCGCGAGCCAGTAGCCGATCTCGGCGTCGCCCTGGTCGAGGTCGATCCGGTGCAGCGAGACCGAACCGAGTAGCGCGCCGGCCGCGTCGCCGATCGCCCAGGACGCGTGCGTGCCGTCGCTCCAGTCGTTCCGCCGGGCCAGCCAGTGCCCCACCGCGTCCAGGTCGAGCGGTATCCCGTTCCACCGGGACACATCCGGGTCGGCGAACGCGGCCCGCAACGCCGGCAGGTCGGCCGGGTCGAACGCCCGCAGCACGACCCAACCACCGTCCACCCGGATGGGGTGTGTCAGCTCGGTCACTGGCCGCGGTCTTCCCGCGTGGGTGCGCCCACGTCCCGAACCTCCTGGCTGGTCGGCCTGTCCGCGCCATTCTGCGCCCCGCGTACGCTCTGCGCATTCGCGGGCCGGCGGCCGGCCCGACGCTGAGCTGGCGCGAGGTGCACGTGGAACCGGTCACTGACGAATACATGAAGGACATGCTGGGCAGGTCGCGCCCGTACACGGTGGTGCTGCTCAAAGCGGCCGACAAGCGGCGGGAGCCCGGCGCGGACAAGCTCGTCTGGGAGCACGGCCGGCGCAACTTCAGCCTGCGCGCCGGCGGCCAGCTCGCGATCGTCTGCCCGATCGTCGACGGCTCCGGCTGGGCCGGCATCGGCATCTTCACCGGCACCCCGGACGAGGTCACCAGGATCATGGAAGAGGACCCGGGCGTCCAGGCCGGCATCTTCACCTACGAGGTGCACCAGGGCCGCGGCTTCCCCGGCGACGCGCTCCCCGGCTGAGCGCTGCTCCAGGTGGCGCCCACGGGCACGCTGGCTAGGGTGGTTGGATGATCGAAGACGCAGGCACATACCCGCTGGGCAAGCGGACGGTGTGGCGGATCGGGTTCGGCGCGATGCAGTTGCCGGGGCCCGGGGTGTTCGGGCCGCCGCGGGATCGGGCCGAGGCGCTCGCGGTGCTCCGCCGGGCGGCGGAGCTCGGCGTCAACCACATCGACACGGCGCAGTACTACGGGCCGGACGTGGCGAACGAGCTGCTGCGCGAGGCGCTGGCGCCGTTCCCGGCCGACCTCACGCTGGTCAGCAAGGTCGGCGCGGTGCGCGACGACACGGGCGGCTGGATCCCGGCCGGGCGGCCGGAGCAGCTGCGCAGCGGCGTGCTCGACAACCTCGTCACGCTCGGCATCGAGCAGGTGCACGCGGTGAACCTGCGGCTGCTCGAGCCGGGCGAGGGTCCGCCCGAGGTCGGCTTCGACGAGCAGCTGGACGCCATGATCGGCATCCGGGACGAGGGGCTGATCGGCGGCATCGGGCTGAGCAACGTCTCGCTGGAGCAGTTCGAGCACGCGGCCGGCCGCACCGAGATCGTCTGCGTGCAGAACCCGCTGAACCTGCTCGACCGCTCGTCGCTGCCGGTGCTGCGGGCCTGCGAGCGGCGGGGCGTCGCGTTCGTGCCGTTCTTCCCGATCGGCTCCGCGTTCGGCGGCCAGGCCCGGCTGCTCGGCCACCAGGACGTGACCGCGACCGCGCAGCGCCTGGGCGTCACCCCGGTGCAGGTGGCCCTGGCCTGGGTTCTCGCGCTGGCACCGAACACGCTGCTGATCCCGGGCACATCCACCCGCGGCCACCTGGAGGAGAACGTGGCCGCCGCCTCGGTCACCCTGGACGACGCGGCGAAGTCCACTCTGGACGCCATCACGGCCTAGCCGGCCGGCCGGCGTCAGCCGGCGTACCGGGCGGTGAAGTCGAGGATGCGCTGCCAGGCGTCGGCGCAGGCGCCCTGCCACTGCGCGTACGAGCGGTCGAAGAACGAGTGCGGGGCGCCGGCGTAGACGTGCATCTCGTGCTCGCGGCCGGCGGCGGTGAGCGCGGCGTCCATCGCGGCGAAGTCGGCCTGCGGGGTCATGTCGGCGCCGGCGACCAGCATCAGCAGCGGGCGGTGCACCTGGCCCAGGACATCCTCGACCAGCGCCGGCCGGCCGTAGAAGCCGATCGTGCCGGCCAGCGGCAGGTCGCTGGCGGCCAGCCGCCACGAGTGGCTGCCGCCGAAGCAGAACCCGACAGTGAACACCGCGCGGGCGCCGCTCAGGTGCGCGACGGCCGCCGCCGCGTCGGCCCTGACGCCGCCCGGCGTGGTCTGCTCCCGGTGCGGCTGCCACTCGAAACCGTCGCCGCGGTCGCCGACCCCGGCGGTCCGGCCGAAGTAGTCGATCGCGACCGTGTCGAAGCCGGCCTCGGCGAACCGGACGGTCAGGTCGCGGTAGTAGGTGTGCAGGCCACGCACATCCGGCAGCAGCACGATGCCGATGCCGGTGGACTCCTGCGGCCGGGCCGTGTACGCCCCGAACTCGGTGCCGTCCGCGCTGGTCAGCACCAGGTCACCGGACCCGGCGACCGGGCCGACGCGGGGCGGCGCCGGTGGCCGGCTGTCGTCGTCATGGCACATGCGCTGGCCCTCCCGACTGGTGACCGGCCCGAGCCTACGGGGCCGACCCGCCCGCCTTCGGACGGGCGGACTTGACCTCAACATCGCCACCCATCGGCGGACCGCTCACGACTCCGTTGCCGAGGTCACGCTCAGCCGGGACGCCGCCGGCAGGTGGCGGTTCCGGCTGCACAAGAAGCCGATGAGCGACTCGACCCTCGGCCGACTGCTCGGCAAGCTGCTCAGCACCTATACCAACGGCCCGGTTGATTGAAGCGTGAGCAGTCGATCTGCTCCCGCCGGACACCGCCGACCGCTGTGCTTGACCGGCGGCGCCCGCGGGGCCTGACGCCCGGTTCAGATGGTGGTGCCGTGAGTCATTGGCAGGCCGCATCCAGGCAGGGCAACATGTTGACCCACATCTTCGCCGACCACACGTGGCGCAGGAGAGCGCCGGTGACGGTCGGCAGTCCGAAGAAGGCGGACTGCGGGGTGCCGCCGAAGTTCGTGTCCGAGAATGCCTGCACGAAGTTGCATCCGGCGCTGCCGAGTTTCACCGACCGTATGCCGCCAACTTCGGAGTTCCGTGCGCGGTTGTCGGTGACGGAATATCCGACGCTGTCACATGGCGACGGCACCCAGACTGTCCTGGAGGCGCCTGTGAAACCGACGCCGCCATAGAACACCGCTAGGACAGGGAGGTCTGCCGGCACCGCCGCGCGGACCGCAGCCTCATCCGTCGAACAGAAATCCGTCTTGATCCTCGTCGCGGGTTGTCCGGGTGTGATCCGTTCCAGCACGGTGGCGCACTGCATGATCGGAGCCGCTGCCGGCCTCGGCGACGCCGCCTGGGCAGGGCGTGTCACGACGGCGACCGGGCTGATGGCCAGGGTCACCGAGACCAGCCAGACGGAAGTCCTACGCGTAGGGAACCACCTTTCCAACGAGGGACGGCCGAGATGTCCGGTAGCGGACGCTAACAGCAGACCCTGCATCGTCCCAGCGAGTTTCGTAGCATCCTTAGCTTTTGTCTCGCCTGAATTGTTGTGACGGCTGGCGCTCCAGCGGCTGGGTACGGTGAGCGGCAGACGTGCGGGAGGAGGGCCGACAGTGGTGGAGAGCACCGCCCCTGGCGACGTCGGGCGGAACAGCGTCGCCGACGTCGCGGCGCGCGCTCCGGACTTCACCCTGTACGGACTGGACGAACCCTGGGCCGGGCCGGGGTGGGTGGCGGGTATGGGTGGGCCGGGGCCGCTGGCGACGTTGAGCCTCGGTCATCTGCTGGCTGACCGCAGGTACGGCGTGACCGTGAAGACGGCGGCGCGTGATCGGTACGACCGAGGGTGGGCGGCGGAGTACCGGGACCCGGTGGAGGCGGTCGCGGCGGAGGCGGTCGTCGAGCTGATCGCCGCCACGTGGCCGGACCCGGAGATCATGCGGCAGGTGGACTGGCTCGAGGACGTCTACAGCCACGGGAGTCGGCGAGCACGCGAACACCGGTCGTGGGAGCGGGTGTCCTGGTCGGTCGACGGGGTCGCGGTGGACGCCGTCTGCTGGCATTTCGCCGGCGCCTGGACGGGCTTCACCATCGCGCTTCCCGACGTCTACATCGTGGTCACGGCGGTCGGTGTCGATCCGGCGGCGATCCGGCTGCGGCGGCTGACCGACGCCGCGCTGTACGGGTTCGAGCTCGGCGTCGACATCACCATCGGGCAGATGGCCACCGGAGCCCCGCTGCCGAACCCCAACCGTGGCGGCTTCCACGCCGACCACTACGCGGCGAGGCGGCCGACGCGAGACCCTGGTTAGCGGCTGGCGTAGGCGCAGTACGAGCGGTCGAAGAACTAGTGCTCGTGGCCGGCGGCGGCGACCGGGCCGACGCGGGGCGGTGCCGGTGGTCGGCTGTCGTCGTCATGGCACATGCGCTGACCCTCCCGACTGGTGACCGGCCGAGCCTACGGGGCCGACCCGGTCGGCTTCGGGCGGGCGGACTTGACCTCGACGTCGCCGAGGA
>JBBWZH010000623.1:0-2553 GCA_039648995.1 Mycobacteriales bacterium | reverse complement strand
CGGACGTGCTGGCGCTGCTGCGCGCCGACGCCGAGGCGGCCGCGGCGGCCCGGGGCGTCGCACCGCGGTCGGTGCTGGCGCGGGTGCGCGCCGCCGGGCAGACCGCGATCGATGCGGCCGGCGGGCTGCCCGCGCTGGCCGGCGCCGAGGACGCCGACGACGTGGGGGTGCCGACCGGGACCGGTGCCGCGGTCAGCCAGATCCGGACCGCGCTGGAACTGCTGGCCCCGCTGGCGGAGCGGGCCGGTACCGATCTGGACCGGTTCCTCGGCGAGCTGGCCCTCGGCGCCGAGGTCGACGTCTGGGACCCGCGGGCGGACCGCGTCTCGCTGCTCACCCTGCACGCCGCGAAGGGCCTGGAGTTCCCCGTCGTGTTCGTGGTCGGCTGCGAGGACGGGCTGCTACCGCTCCGCTGGCCCAGCTCGGCGGCCGGTGCGGCGGCCGGGGTGGAGGACCTGAGCGAGGAGCGCCGGCTGTTCTTCGTCGGGCTGACCCGGGCGCGCGGCCACCTCCTGCTGACCCGGGCGGCGCGGCGGGCCTGGCGCGGCGAGACCCGGGACACGGTGCCGTCCCGTTACCTCGCCGACATCGACGACGCGCTGCTGGAACGCGGCAACCGGCCGGCCAAGCGCCGCAACGTCCAGCTCCGCCTGCTCTGAAGGCCCGGCACTGACCCGGGCGGCCCAGCAGTGACGCGGGCGGCGGGTACCAACTGGCCGGTCTGGCCCGGCCGGTCAGGCGGGGGTCTCGGGGCCGCCGGCCGGGCCGGCCGGCTCCACCGGGGCGGCCGGGGCGGCCGGCGGCGGTGTGCCGGTGCCGTAGGGCGAGTTGGCCTCGGCCAGCGCGTTGCGGACCGCCGCCACGGCGGCGTCGGGCAGGTCGGACTCGACCAGCGTCGCGCCGGGGAACCGGGCCAGCTCGCGCTGTAGGTCGGCCACGGACAGGTGGCTGACCAGCAGGGCCAGCGCAGTACTGCCGGGCGGGACGGTCTTGCGCAGCGCGGCGATCCGGTCGTCCTTGATGCCGGTGTCGACCAGCTTCGCCAGCAGCGCGCCGCTGCCGGCGCTGGCGGCGCCGCCGATGAGGCCGCCGACCGGGCCGCCGAGCAGCGTGCCGATCAGCACACCCCACAGGCCGCCGCCGAGCGCGCCACGGCCGGCGGTGATGTCCTGCGTCTCCTGCACGGTCGACCGGCCCTCGGCGTCCCGCTGCACGAAGACCGCGTCGTGCAGCTGGATGTGCCCGTCCTTACGCAGCCGCAGCGCGGCGAGCATGAACTCGTTGGCCCGCAGGGGGTCGTCGAACCCGATCACGAGCAGCTTCCGGAAGTCCGGGTCAGGCACGGACGGCTCCCCTCAACGGCGGCACGCCATCGAGCCTAGTGGGTCAACGGGTGGCCGTGCCGGCCCGCCGGCCCCCTCCGCTCCTCGCTCGCTGGCGCTCACTGCGATGCTCGCTACGGAGGCCGCCGCTGACCGGGTTGGAGCCGGTACTGGTAGCGGTGGTGCGGCCGGAAGCCGAGCCGGTGGTAGAGCCCGTGCGCGGCCGCGTTCCCGTCCGCGACCTGCAGCCACATCCGGCCCGCCGCGCCGGCCCGGGCCCATTCGGCCAGTGCCCGGGTCACCGCGGCGGCCAGCCCGCGGCGGCGGTGCGATGGCGCCACCTCCAGCGCGGTCACCCCGGCCCAGCCGGCGTCCAGCACCGCGCGGCCGACCGCCACGACCGCGCCGCCGTCGCGGACGGTGGCGAACACCGGCCGGTCCGCCCCCGTCAGCACCCGCACCGCCACCTCGGGTAGCCGCGTGCCGCCGCGGTAGTGGTAGGCGGCCAGCCAGTCCGCGGACGGAGCTGTGTCGAGCATCACGTCCGGGCCGCCGTCCGCCCCGCCGGCGGCCGCCAGCACCGCCGCCACCGGAGCGGTGAGCATCTGCGAGTCGTTGTAGCCGGCCCAGCCGCGGGCGTCCAGCGCCCGCCGCAGCGGCTCCCTGGCGGGCAGCGGCAGCTGTATCCGCGCTGGTAGCCCCTGTTCCGCGTACCAGCGGGTGACCTCGGCGAGCGCGTCGTCCAGCGGCCGGCCGGGCGGCCCGAGGGGGAGCACCGAGTTGCCCCGGCCGGTCCAGCCGCCGGCCGCGCGCAGCAGCCAGCGGCCCAGCCAGGCGGTGGCCGGCGCCCGCCAGCCGAGCGCCGCGATCTCCTCCAGCGCCAGGATATCCGCGCTGGACGCCGGCACCAGCCGAAGCCGGTGCACGTCCGCGACCTGCACCGGAACCTCGACCCCGGCCGTGTTCCGGATCACCAGCGCGTTCTCGCCGGCCGCGAGCACAACACCCACCACGTCCGAATACAGTGGCCGCCC
The DNA here is from genome assembly GCA_039648995.1 of Mycobacteriales bacterium. Lineage (GTDB taxonomy): Bacteria > Actinomycetota > Actinomycetes > Mycobacteriales > CADCTP01 > JBBWZH01. The sequence continues at coordinate 197 of JBBWZH010000623.1, read as the reverse complement.
AGCGCGTCGCTCGACCAGCATTCGAACGGATACCCGTCGGCCCAGGAGATGCTGGCCCGTCAACTCAGTGGGGCCCACGCGCGGCATACTAATGTCGTGCCTGCGAGGAAGGATCGCTCGTGACCTACATCATCGCTGAGCCCTGCGTCGATGTACTGGACAAAGCGTGCATCGAGGAGTGCCCCGTCGATTGCATC
>JBBWZH010000605.1:0-3091 GCA_039648995.1 Mycobacteriales bacterium | reverse complement strand
TGCCGGACGGGTGGCGCCTCCAGGCCCACGAGGACTGGCTGATCGCCGGTCCGGACGGTGCGAGCCTGCCCCGGCAGGGTTGGAAGATCCATTCCTCCGGCTGTCCGGAAAATGGACAGCGAATCGTCGACACCATCTGGCATTACTGCGTACCCCGGGGGATCTCCTTCAAATTCCTGCGTTCTCCGCAGGTGCTCTTCATGCGTAACTCGAAATACTCCCCCCGCGCGTCCAGCGGCAAGCTCGCCACTATTTACCCGGTCGATGACACCGCCGCGGAGACCATCCTGACCGAGCTCGGCGCGCTGTTGACGGGCGAACCCGGCCCGTACATTCTCAGCGACCTGCGCTGGGGCGACGGCCCGCTCTACGCCCGCTACGGCGCCTTCGCCCACCTCTACTGTGTCGCCGACGACGGAGACCTGGTGCCGGCGCTGGCCGGCCCGGATGGCACGCTCGAGCCGGACCGGCGCCAGGCGGTCTTCAGCCTGCCGGCCTGGCTCGCACTGCCCACATTCCTCCAGCCGCACCTCGCCGCCCGCAACGCGGTCACCACGAACGACGTGCCGTACCGGGTGACCCGGGTCCTGCACTACTCCAACGCCGGCGGCCTCTACACGGCCGACGACCAGCGCACCGGCGAGACCGTGGTGCTGAAGGAGGCGCGCCCGTACGCCGGGCTCGACGGGCGCGGCGACGACGCGATCACTCGGCTGCGCCGGGAGCACGAGATGCTCGACCGGGTCGCCGATGCCGGCGTCACGCCCCGGGTGCACGAGCGGTTCCTGCTGGGCGAGCACGAGTTCCTGGCCATGGAGTACGTCGAGGGCGAACCGTTGAACCGGCTCATCGTCGAGAAGTACCCACTCACCGATCCGGACGCCGGCGACGTCGCGCTGCGCGAGTACACGCAGTGGGCCTTGTCGGTCTACGACCAGGTGGAGCAGGCCGTACGCGCCCTGCACGAGCGCGGCGTCGTCTACGGCGACCTGCACATGTTCAACATCATGGTGCGGCCGGACGGGCGGATCGCGCTGCTCGACTTCGAGGTGGCCGCGCCGATCACCGAGCAGCGCCGGCCGGGCCTGCGCAATCAGGGGTTCGCCGCGCCGCGGGACCGGGTCGGAGCGGCGGTGGACGAGTATTCGCTGGCCTGCCTCGCGATCGCGTTATTCCTGCCGCTCACCCCGTTGCTGCGGCTGGACCCGGCCAAGGTGCGGCACTTCGCGGACGTCATCGCGGAACACTTCCCGGTGCCGCGCGAACTGCTGGACCGGGCGGTTGCCGTCGTTCAGGGCCCGTCCGCCGCGCCGGCTCACGGCCTCGGCAACCGGGACTGGGCCGTCTTCGACGCCGGACCGGACGCCTGGCCTGCCGCGCGCGACGCGCTCACACGCGCCATCCTCGGCAGCGCCACACCGGAGCGCACGGACCGGCTGTACCCGGGCGACATCGAGCAGTTCCGGGTCGGTGGCCTGGGCCTCGCGTACGGCGCGGCCGGGGTGCTGTACGCGCTGGCCGAGTCCGGTGCGGAAATTCCCGCCGAGCACCGCGAATGGTTCCTGAAACGGGCCGCCGACCCGGGCTTCGATCCGCGCCACGGCTTCTTCGACGGGCTGCACGGCGTCGCGTACGTCCTGGAACGCCTCGGCGAACGCCAACCGGCGCTGGACCTGGTCGAGCGCTGCCTCACCGATGGCTGGGAGGGCCTCGGCCCCGAGCTGGCCGGCGGCATCGCGGGCATCGGCCTCAATCTGCTGCACCTGGCCGGGCGGACCGGCGAGACCGGGCTTCGGGAGGCGGCGTTCCGCGCCGCGACCCTCGCCGCGGACCGGCTCGGGGACGCCGGCTCCGTCCCGGAGATCAGCGGTGGGCAGCACCCGCACGCGGGGCTCTGCCGCGGCTCCAGCGGCGTGGCGCTGTTCTTCCTGCGGATGTACGAGGCCACCGGCGACCCGGCCCATCTCGACCTGGCGGCCACCGCGCTGCGGCAGGACCTGCGCCGCTGCGTGACCCGGCCGGACGGGGCGATCGAGGTCAACGAGGGCTGGCGGACCATGCCGTACCTGGCGGAGGGCAGTGTCGGCATCGGCCTGGTGCTCGACCACTACCTGCGGCACCGGCCGGACGACCAGTTCCGGGACGCGTCCGCGGCGATCTCCCGGGCGGCCCGGTCGCCGATGTACGTGCAGCCCGGGCTGTTCGCCGGACGCGCCGGCATCGTCGCCTATCTAGCCACCCGAGGCGGCCCGGACCTCGACGCCCAGGTGCGCCGCCTGGCCTGGCATGCGCTGCCGTACGGCGGTGGGCTGGCGTTTCCCGGCGAGCAGCTGCTGCGGCTCTCCATGGACCTGGCGACCGGAACCGCCGGCGTGCTGTTGGCCCTGGCCATGACCCGGCGCGAGCGCCTGGTGTCGTTGCCGCTCCTTGACTCCCACCCGACCGTGGTGGGCTCCGATCACGACTCCGACGGAAGGAGGTGAACGACATGGCGCTTCTGGATCTGCAGGGCATGGAGCTCTCCGCCGAGCAGCGCAACGGTGGCGGCAGCGGTAGCCGCGCGTCGCTGCTGCTGTGCGGCAACAGCTCCCTCAGCGTGACGACCTGTAACTGACCACACCCGACGTCAACTCGTATCGAACGAAAGGGAAACCCTCATGGCACTCCTCGACCTGCAGGGCATGGAACTGACCCCCGAGCAGCGTAACGGCGGCGGCAGCGGAAGCCGGGCGTCACTGCTCCTCTGTGGTAACAGCTCGCTGAGCGTCACCACCTGCGCCTGACGTCGTCGACCGTCATCGACGTCTCGCGGCCCCGGTGCCGGCCACGAGCCGGCCCGGGGTCGCCGCGCCGCCGTCATCCGAAGGGCCGCCGTCATCCGCAAGGGCCGCCGTCATCCGAGAGGAATGCCGTGACCACGCCCCGCTCGCTGGTCCCGCTCGCCCTCGCCGCCGGGTTGTCCGCCGTCGCCGAGCTGGCCCTGCCGCTGGTGATCGGCGGCACGGTGGACGCGATCGTCGCCGGACGCGCCACCGGTCGCTGGCTGACCTTGACGGTCGCGCTGGTCGGTGTGCTCGTGGTCGCCGATCCG
>JBBWZH010000598.1:0-24532 GCA_039648995.1 Mycobacteriales bacterium | reverse complement strand
AGCGCGAACCGGCCGGGGCGGGCGAGCAGCTCGGTCAGCCGCCGGCCCTGGGCCAGCGCGGCCGCGTCGGTCGGCGCGGTCACGTGCACGACGCCGCTGCGCCGGCCGTGCGTGTCCGGCCCGCCGAGACGCTCCATGTCGACGGCCTCGCCGGTGACCGAGCGGACCACGTCCGGCCCGGTCACGAACACCCGGCCGCCGGGGCCCATCACGACGACATCGGTCAGCGCCGGCCCGTACGCGGCGCCGCCGGCCGCCGGGCCGAGCACCACGGAGACCTGCGGTACCCGGCCGGAGGCGCGCACCATCGCGGCGAACACCTGGCCGATGCCGTCCAGCGCCTCGACGCCGTCGGCGAGCCGCGCGCCGCCGGAATGCCAGAGGCCCACCACCGGCACCCGCTCGCGGACGGCGGTGTCGATCGCGTCCACGATGTGCCGGCAGCCGGCCGAGCCCATCGCGCCACCCATCTTGGTCGGGTCGGTCGCGAACGCCACGGCGGCGGCGCCATGCACGGTGCCGCGGACGGTGTAGACGCCGCTGTTGTCGAACGGCGCCAGCGGGCGCACCGAGCCGGCGTCGAGCAGCGCGCCGAGGCGGACCTCGGGGTCCCGGAAGTCCAGGGCCTCGACGGGGTCCGCCGGAGCGGAGACGAGACTGGTCACGGGCAGTTGCCCCTCTGTTGTCGGGCCATGCGGTGTCACGCTTTGCGGATGGCCAGCGCGACGTTGTGGCCACCGAAGCCGAACGCGTCGTTGATCGCGGCCGGCACCGGCATCTCGCGCGGCGACACCCGGACGATGTCGAGCAGCACCGCGTCGTCGGGGTCGTCCAGGTTGCGGGTGATCGGGATGATGCCCTCGCGCACGGACAGCACGGTGGCGATGGCCTCGACCGCGCCGGCCGCGCCGAGCAGGTGACCGAGCATGGACTTCGGCGCGCTGACCACCGGGTGGTCGCCGATCGAGGCGCGGATCGCCTTGGCTTCGGCGATGTCGCCGACCTGGGTCGAGGTGGCGTGCGCGTTGACGTGCACGATGTCGGCCGCGGTGAGCCCCGCGTCGCGCACCGCCGCCAGGATCGCCCGGGCAGCGTGCCGCCCCTCGGGCTCCGGCGCGGTGATGTGGTAGCCGTCGGACGTGATGCCGGCGCCGGCCAGCACCGCGTGCACCCGGGCGCCGCGGGCGGCGGCGTGCTCGGCCCGTTCCAGCACCAGCACGCCGGCGCCCTCGCCGAGCACGAACCCGTCCCGGGCCTTGTCGAACGGCCGGGACGCGGCGGCCGGCTCGTCGTTGCGGGTGGACAGCGCGCGCATCTGGGCGAACCCGGCCATCGGCAGCGGGTGCACGATCGACTCGGAGCCGCCGGCCACCACCACATCCACCCGGCCGGACCGGATCAGGTCCAGGCCGAGCGCGATCGCCTCGGCGCCGCTGGCGCAGGCACTCACCGGGGTGTGCACCCCGCCGCGCGCGCCGACCTCCAGGCCGACCGCGGCGGCCGGCCCGTTGGGCATCAGCATCGGCACGGTGAGCGGGGAGACCCTCCGAACCCCACGCTCCTCCAGCACGTCGTCCTGCCCCAGCATGGTCAGCGCGCCGCCGATGCCGGTGCCGACGGCGACCGCCAGCCGGTCCGGGTCGACCCCGATGTCCTCGCCGCCCAGCCCGGCGTCCGCCCAGGCCTCCCGCGCGGCCACCAGCGCGGCCTGCTGCACGCGGTCCAGCCGGCGCGCCTCGACGCGGTCCAGCACCGTTGCCGGCTCGACGGCGAGGCGGGCCGCTATCCGGGCCGGGTGGTCCCGCGCCCACTCGGTGTCCAGCGGCGTAACCCCGGACCGGCCCGCCAGCAGCCCCGCCCAGGTTTCCGCCACCGTCCCGCCGAGCGGAGTGGTCGCCCCCATCCCGGTCACCACGACCTCGACCGGGCGGCCGCTGCCGGCCCCGCCGTCGAACCTCACGGTCATGCCGCCGCCTGGGCCTTCTCGATGTAGGTCACCGCGTCACCGACGGTCTTGAGGTTCGCCAGTTCGTCGTCCGGGATCTTCACGTTGAACCGCTCCTCGGCGGCCAGCGCGATCTCCACCATCGACAGCGAGTCGACGTCCAGGTCTTCGGTGAACGACTTGTCGACGCTCACGTCCGCCGGCAGCACGCCAGCCACTTCCTCCAGGATGTCGGCCAGCCCGGCACGGATCTCGTCGTTGCTCACAGTTGCGGGTTTCCCTTCTGTTCGGATGTCTCGATCAAGCAGCGACCGTACCGAGTGGACGGTCAGGGGCAGATCAGCACCTGCCCGGCGTAGGTGAGCCCGGCGCCGAAGCCGAGCACCAGCACCGGCGCGCCGGACGGCACCTCACCGCGCTCGACCATCCGGCACAGCGCCATCGGGATCGACGCGGACGACGTGTTCCCGGCCTCGACGATGTCCCGGGCGACGATCGCGCTCGGGGCGCCGATCTTGCGGGCGATCGCCTCGATGATCCGCAGGTTCGCCTGGTGCGGCACGAACGCGGCCAGGTCGGCCGGCGTCACGCCGGCCCGCGCGCATGCCTCCAGCGCCACCGGGGCCAGCGCCGTGGTCGCCCACCGGAACACCGCCTGGCCCTCCTGGTAGAGGAACGTGTTGCGGTGCTGGATCGCGATCAGGTCGGCGGACTCGCCGGCGCTGCCCCAGACCACCGGGCCGATACCGGTGCCCTCGCTCGGCCCCACCACCGCGGCGCCGGCGCCGTCGGCGAAGATGATGCAGGTCGACCGGTCGGTCGCGTCGGTCCAGTCCGACAGCTTCTCCGCGCCGATCACCAGCACGTGCCGGGCCGCGCCGGCGATCACCGCGTTGGACGCGGTGGCGACCGCGTAGACGAAGCCCGCGCAGGCGGCGTTCAGGTCGAATGCGCCCGGTGCCCGGATGCCGAGCCGGGTCGCCACCTGGGCCGCCGCGCCGGGGATCGGCGACGGCATGGTGCAGGTCGCGACGATCACCAGGTCGATGTCGCCGGCGCCCAGCCCGCTGGCGGCCAGCGCCTTGCCGCCGGCGGCGGCGGCCATGTCGACCACCGACTCGTCCGGCCCGGCGATCCGGCGGGCGGCGATACCGACCCGGTCGCGGATCCACTGGTCGTTGGTGTCGACGCCACGGGCGGCGATGTCGTCGTTGGTGACCACGTTGGCGGGCGCGTGCTCGCCCAGCCCCAGCAGCCGCGAGCCGGGCACCCCGGCCAGCATGCTCATGCCGCCTCCGCCCCGGTGGCCGCGCGATGGTGGGCGTCCGGACCCGGCACGAGACTCCAGGCGCGCTGTGTCATTGATTCGCTCGCAGGCTCGCTCATGCGCGCACCGCCGGTGCGGTGGCGCCGCGCCGGGCCGGCGGCGCCTCCGGGTACAGCCGGGCTACCGGTTCACCGGCGTTGACGAGGTCGCCGTCCTCCAGCAGCCACTCGACCAGGACGCCGTGGTAGCCAGCGCTCACCGGATGCTCCTCACGCTTGGTCGCGACCGTGCCGAGCGGGCTGCCGGCCGGCACCGCGGAACCCTCGGCGAGCTCGACCGGGTGGAACGTGCCGGCGGCCGGGGCGACCACGACCCGCCAGTCCGGGGTGTGCTGGCCCTGCCCCGGGTGGGCCAGCCGGGCCAGCAGATCGCGGGCGGCGGGCAGGTCGTCCGGGGTGCGCAGCGGGAGGATCTCGACGCCCTTGCCGCCGGGGCCCTTCATCTCGCGCCGGGCCAGCCCGGTCAGCGTGCCGGCCGGCGGCAGTTCCAGCACCGCGGTCACGCCCAGGTCGCGCAGGGTGGCCTGGCACAGGTCCCAACGCACCGGCTGGGTCACCTGGTGCACCAGCCGCTTGATCATCTCGCGGCCGGTGTCGACCGCGGTGCCGTCCGCGTTGGACAGCAGCAGCCGCTCCGGGTCGCGGGTGGACACGCCGTCGGCGATCGCGGCGAGGGCCGCCTCGGCCGGCGCCATCGCGCTGGTGTGGAACGCGCCGGCCACCGACAGGGCCTTCACCCGGGCGCTGCCCGGGGGCTCGGCGGCCAGCGCGGCCAGCGCGTCGACCGGGCCGGCCGCGACGACCTGGCCGGCGCCGTTGCGGTTGGCCGGCGTCAGGCCGAGCTCCGCGATCCGCGCCAGCACCTGGTCGGGGTCGCCGCCGAGCACCGCGGACATGCCGGTCGGCGCCAGCGCGCAGGCGGCGGCCATCTCCCGGCCGCGCAACCGGGCCAGCGCGACCGCGGTCTCCGGGTCGAACACGCCGGCCAGCGCGGCGGCGGTGACCTCGCCGATGCTGTGCCCGGCGGTGACCGTGACGTCGGCCAGCTCGAGCTCGGCGGCCGCCACCAGGCCCAGCGCGACGATCAGCGGCTGGGTGACGGCGGTGTCGCGGATCTCGTCCGCGTCCGCGGTGGTACCCAGCCGGATCAGGTCCAGCCCGCAGATCGAGGAGAGCCAGCGGACCCTCGCCGCCGCGGCGGGAAGGTCGAGCCAGCCGGCGAGCATGCCGGGGGCCTGGGAGCCCTGTCCAGGGGCGAGCAACGCGAGCACCCCTCGACAGTCTCCCGCGCGGGGCGCCCAGGGCGAGGGCGCGGGGCACGAAGTGCTTGGGGGACGATTTGTAGAGGTCCTACAAACTGCGCGTGGCGTCCCGTCGGCGACAGGGCGCGTAAGCACACATTCCGGCCGCGAGGCGCGAACGGCATTTGGTGACTTCGGTCACTCAGTCGATCAACTTGCCAGGCGGCCGAGCACCATCGCGACTTGCAGGATGAACAGGTCGCGCGGGTTCGTGGGGGACCGGCCGCACACCTCGGCCACCCGCCGCAGCCGGTACCGGACCGTGTTCGGATGCACGAACAGCATCCGGGCGGTGGCCTCCAGCGTGCAGCCGCTGTCCGCATACGCGGTGACCGTGTCCAGCAGCACCGAGCCGGCGTCGGCCAGCGGCCGGTACACCGCGGCCAGCAGCTCGGTCCGCGCCTTCTCGTCACCGGCCAGCGCCCGCTCCGGCAGCAGGTCCGCGGCCAGCACCGGGCGCGGCGCACCCGGCCAGCCGGCCGCCGCCCGCACCGCGGACAGCGCCGCCCGGGCGGACCGGCCGGCACCGCCCAGGTCGGTCACGGTCGGCCCGATCACCACCGGGCCCGGGGCGAACTCCGGCAGCAGCGGCCCGGTCGCGGCGGCCGCGTCGGCGCCGCCCAGCACCGCGACCAGCCGGTCGCCGTGCACCCCAGCCAGCACCTCGGTACGGGAGTGCCGGGCGGCCCGGTGCACCGCGTCCAGCACCTCCTCCGGGTTGCCGTCCGGGGCACCGCCGATCACCACGGCCACCGGGCTGACCGCCGCCCAGCCCAGCGCCGACGCCCGGCTGACCAGCCCTTCGTCCTCGTGGTCGGACCGGAACAGCGCGTCCACCACCAGCGCTTCCAGCCGCGCGTCCCAGGCGCCCCGGGTCTCCGCGACCCCGGCGTACACCTGGGCCGCGGCGAACGCGATCTCCCGGCTGTAGCGCAGCACCGCCTCCCGCAGCAGCGCCTCCTCGCCGGGCGCTGCCAGCGTCTCCACCCGGGTCTCCACCACCTCGACGGTGACCCGGACCAGCTCCACCACCTGCTTGAGGCTGACCGCGCGGGCCAGCTCCCGCGGCGCCGCGCCGAACACCTCGCCGGTCAGCCGCGGCGCCTCGTCCGGGGTACGCAGCCACTCGACGAACGACGCGATGCCGGCCTGCGCGACCAGCATCACCCAGGACCGCTGGTCGGCCGGCATCGCCCGGAACCAGTGCAGCAGCTCGTCCATCCGGGCCACGCTCTGCGTCGCCAGCGCCCCGGACGACCGCTCGATCCGGCGCAACGTCGCCGCCAGCGGCGACACCCCCGCCGGCCCGGCCAGGGCCGCCGGTGGCACCTGCACCGGCAGCGGCAGCGACGGTGGCGTGGCCGGTTTCCCGGGTCCGGCGTCCACGCGCCGGCGCGGCGTCCGCGGCCGGGCTGCGCTGCTCACAGGTGGAGCCTGCCACGCCGGCGACCGGGCCGCCCGCCGCGCGCAGGCGGGGTGGGCGGCGGGGGTGAGCGGCTGCCGGAGACAATCGGGCGGTGACCGAGACCCGGGACGCCGCGGCCGACCTGCGGCAGATCGCGTTCCTGCTGGAGCGGGCGAGCGAGGCGACCTACCGGGTGCGCGCGTTCCGCAACGCCGCCGCGGCCGTGTCCGCGCTGACCGCGCCGGAGCTGACCGGCCGGGCCGCCGCCGGCACGCTGACCGAGCTGCCCGGGGTCGGCGCGGTCACCGCGCAGTGCGTGGCCGAGTCGCTGGCCGGCCAGGTGCCGGCGTACCTGGCCAAGCTGCTCCCCGCCGCGGCCGCGCCGGTCACCCCGGGCGGCGAGGCGCTGCGGCAGGCGCTGCGCGGCGACTGCCACACGCACAGCGACTGGTCCGACGGCGGCTCACCGATCCGGGAGATGGCCGAGGCCGCCCGCGACCTGGGCCACGAGTACATCGCGCTGACCGACCACTCGCCCCGGCTGACCGTCGCGAACGGGCTGACCGCCGACCGCCTGCGCCGCCAGTTGGACGTGGTGGCCGAGCTGAACGAGGAACTGGCGCCGTTCCGCATCCTGACCGGGATCGAGGTCGACATCCTCGACGACGGCGCCCTCGACCAGGCGCCCGACCTGCTGGCCCGGCTGGATCTCGTGGTCGCCAGCGTCCACAGCGGCCTGCGGATGCCGGCCGAGGACATGACCCGCCGGATGGTGGTGGCGATCGCCAACCCGCACACCGACGTCCTCGGCCACTGCACCGGCCGGATGGTCACCGGCAACCGGAAGCGGCCGGAGTCGCGGTTCGACGCCGAGCTGATCTTCGCCGCATGCCTCCGGTTCGGTGTCGCGGTCGAGGTGAACTGCCGCCCGGAGCGGCTGGACCCGCCGAAGCGGTTGCTCCGGATGGCGGTCGAGGCCGGCTGCCGGTTCACCGTCGACACCGACGCGCACGCCCCCGGCCAGCTCGACTGGCAGCCGTACGGCTGCGCCCGGGCGGCCGCCTGCGACGTGCCCATCGAGTCGGTGATCAACACCGGCGGTGTCGACGACGTGCTGGCCTGGACCGCCCGGCACGCCTGAACACTCGCGGAACAGCGGCGCCGTCGTGATAGTTGCGCAGTCAAATACCTGCGGAGGAGGACCCATGGGCAAGTTGGACGTCCGGCCGGCCGGCGACCGGTTCGCCACCACGCTGAGCTGGCTGGACTCGAAGCACTCGTTCTCCTTCGGCCGGCACTACGACCCGGCCAACACCGGGTTCGGCCTGCTGCTGGTGTCCAACGACGACGTGGTCGCGCCCGGCACCGGCTTCGAGACCCACCCGCACCGCGACATGGAGATCGTCACCTGGGTGCTGGACGGCGCGCTGGTGCACCAGGACTCGATGGGCCACAACGGCGTCGTCTACCCGGGCCTGGCGCAGCGGATGAGCGCCGGCACCGGCATCCTGCACTCGGAGAAGAACGACTCCTGGCGGCTGGCCGGCCCGCGGCACACCGACCCGGTGCACTTCGTGCAGATGTGGGTGCTGCCGGACGAGGCCGGCATCGACCCGGGCTACCAGCAACTGGACATCGGCGCCGAGCTGACGCCGGGCCGGCTGGTCACGGTGGCGTCCGGGATGCCCGAGCACGCCGACCAGGCCGCGATCCGGATCACGCAGCGGGACGCCGCGCTGTTCGCCGCCCGGCTCGGCGCCGGTGACTCGGTGGCGTTGCCGGCCGCGCCGTTCGTGCACCTGTACGTGGCTCGCGGTGCGGTCGACCTGGAGGGCGCCGGCCGGCTCGACACCGGCGACGCGGTCCGGATCACCGCGGCCGAGGGGCAGCGGGTGACCGCCGCCGGCGACGCCGAGATCCTGGTCTGGGAGATGCGCCGGACCTCCACCGGGTAGCGACGTGGGAGCTGGGTCGACCCGCCGCGCCGCCGCCGGCTGCTGGCGGCAGCGCGTCACCCGGGCGGGCAGTTGGCATACTCGTTCGCATGACTAACGACCCCCTGGCCGGCGTCCTCGACGACGCGCGCGCCCTGCTGCCGGACGCGGTCCAGCTGCGCCGCCGGATCCACCGCCGGCCGGAGGTGGGGCTGCGGCTGCCGCGCACACAGGAGACCGTGCTCGCCGCGATCGACGACCTCGGGCTCAAGGTGAGCACCGGCCGGGAGGTCGACTCGGTGGTCGCCGTGCTGGAGGGCGACCGGCCCGGCGGCACCGTGCTGCTGCGCGGCGACATGGACGGCCTGCCGCTGCAGGAGGACTCGGGCGAGGAGTTCGCCGCCGAGAAGCCGGGCACCATGCACGCCTGCGGGCACGACACGCACGTCGCGATGCTGGCCGGAGCCGCCCGGCTGCTCGCGGGTCGGCGCGGCAGCATCGCCGGCCGGGTGGTGCTGATGTTCCAGCCCGGCGAGGAGGGTTACCACGGCGCCCGCTACATGCTGGACGAGGGCCTGCTGGACGCCGCCGGCACCCCGGTCGACGCGGCGTACGCGCTGCACATCACCACGAACCACCCGTCCGGCACGCTGCACGTGCGGCCCGGCCCGCTGATGGCGTCCTCCGACGTGCTGGACGTGACCGTGCGCGGCGCCGGCGCGCACGCGTCCAGCCCGCACGACGGGGTCGACCCGATCACGATCGCCTGCGAGATCGTCACCGCGATGCAGAACTACGTGACCCGCCGGGTGGACATCTTCGACCCGGCCGTCGTCACGATCGCGCAGATCACCGCCGGCACCACGAACAACATCATCCCGGAGACGGCCCGCCTGTACGGCACGATCCGCACCCTGTCCGAGGGCAACCAGCGGACCGTCAAGGAGGGGCTGACCCGGCTGGCGCAGGGCATCGCGGCCGCCCACGGCGCCACCGCCGAAGTGGAGATCGGTTCCGGCTACCCGCCCACCGTGAACGACGCCGGCGCCGCGGAGGCGGTCCTGGCCACCGGCACCGAGCTGATCGGCCCGGACGCGGTCAGCCTGCTGAAGAACCCGGTGATGGGCGCGGAGGACTGGTCCTACGTGCTGCAGCGGGTGCCCGGCGCGATGGCGTTCCTCGGCGGCTGCCCGCCGGAGCTGACGCCGGCCACCGCGCCCGGCAACCACTCGAACAAGGTGCGCTTCCACGAGGACGCGATGGCGGTCGGCATCGCCACCTACGCCGGCCTGGCCCTGCGCCACCTCGGCGCATAGAACAACGGGATGGCGGGGCCCAGGGCCCCGCCATCCCGGCTAGCTCACGGCCCGGCCGGCAGCCGCCGCACCGTGGGGTCAGCGCGGTTCGGCCCAGCGGCCAGCACGCCGAGGCGGGCTCGGCGAGCGCTCCGCGCGAGCGGACCGCACCCCGCGCCTCAGCTGTCGCCGGCGGTGTTGCCGGCGCCGGCCGCGGTGACCTCGGTCAGCCGGTAGCCGTCCACCGCCTGCTGCAGCACCTCGTGCTTCACCTCGCCGCGCCGGGCCAGCTCGGTGAGCACGGCGACGGTGATGGACTCGGCGTCCACGTGGAAGTGCCGGCGCAGCGCCCCGCGGGTGTCCGACGTGCCGAAGCCGTCGGTGCCGAGGGAGGCGTAGTCGCTGGGTACCCACCGGGAGATCTGGTCCGGCACCGCCCGCATCCAGTCGCTGACGGCGACGACCGGCCCGGCCGCGCCGGACAGCGCCTGCGTGACGTACGGCGTGCGGGCCTGCTCACCGGGGTGCAGCAGGGCCTGCTCGTCGGCGGCGATCGCGTCCCGGCGCAGCTCCGACCAGGACGTCACCGACCACACGTCGGCGGCCACCCCCCACTGCTCGGCGAGCAGCTGCCGCGCCCGCAGCGCCGCCTGTACGGCCACGCCGGAGGCCAGCACCTGCGCCCGCGGCCGGCCGTCGTCGCCGCTGACCGGCGGGGCCACCGCGTACCGGTAGATGCCGCGCCGGATGCCGTCCGCGTCCACGCCCTCGGGCATCGCCGGCTGCTGGTACGGCTCGTTGTAGACGGTCAGGTAGTAGAAGACGTTCTCGCCGTGCGGGAACTCGGCGGACGAGCCGTACATCCGGCGCAGCGCGTCCTCCACGATCACCGCGATCTCGAACCCCCAGGCCGGGTCGTACGCGACGCAGGCCGGGTTGGTGGACGCGAGTAGCTGGGAGTGGCCGTCCTGGTGCTGCAGGCCCTCACCGTTGAGCGTGGTGCGGCCGGCGGTGGCACCGAGCAGGAAGCCGCGGCCGAGCTGGTCGGCGAACGCCCAGATCGCGTCGCCGGTGCGCTGGAACCCGAACATCGAGTAGAAGATGTAGACCGGGATCATCGGCTCGGCGTGCGTGGCGTACGAGGTGCCGGCCGCGACGACCGAGCCCATCGAGCCGCCCTCGCTGATGCCCTCGTGCAGGATCTGGCCCTGCGTGGCCTCCTTGTAGGACAGGATCAGGTCGCGGTCGACCGCGTCGTACTTCTGCCCGTGCGGGCTGTAGATCTTCGCGGTCGGGAACAGCGAGTCCATCCCGAAGGTGCGCGCCTCGTCCGGGATGATCGGGACGAACCGCTTGCCGAACTCGCGGTCCTTCATCAGGTCCTTGAGCAGCCGGACGAACGCCATCGTGGTGGCCACCGCCTGCTTGCCGGAGCCACGCTTCATGTCCGCGTACGCCTCGGCGGGGGGCAGCCGCAGCGGCTTGGCCCGGGCCACCCGCTTGGGCAGGTAGCCACCGAGCGCGGCCCGCCGCTCCTTCATGTACTGGATCTCCTCGGACTGCTCGCCCGGGTGGTAGTACGGCGGCAGCTCCGCCTCCAGGGCGGAGTCCGGGATCTCCAGGTAGAGCCGGTCGCGCAGCTCCTTGAGCTCGGCCTTGGTCAGCTTCTTCATCTGGTGCGTGGCGTTGCGGCCCTCGAAGTCCTTGCCCAGCGTCCAGCCCTTGATCGTGTGCGCCAGGATCACGGTCGGCTGGCCGGTGTGCTCGGTGGCCGCCTTGAACGCCGCGTACACCTTGCGGTAGTCGTGGCCGCCGCGGGGCAGGTGCCGCAGCTGGTCGTCGGACAGGTGCTCGACCATCTTGCGCAGCCGCGGGTCGGAGCCGAAGAAGTCTTCCCGGATGAACGCGCCGTCGCCGGTGGAGTACGTCTGGAACTGCCCGTCGGGGGTGGTGTTCATCTTGTTCACCAGCACGCCGTCGACGTCGCGGGCGAGCAGCTCGTCCCATTCGCGGCCCCAGACGACCTTGATCACGTTCCAGCCGGCGCCGCGGAACGTCGCCTCCAGCTCCTGGATGATCTTGCCGTTGCCGCGGACCGGGCCGTCCAGGCGCTGCAGGTTGCAGTTCACCACGAAGATCAGGTTGTCCAGTTCCTCGCGGGCGGCCACCCCGATCGCGCCGAGCGACTCCGGCTCGTCCATCTCGCCGTCGCCCAGGAACGCCCAGACCCGGCTGCGGCTGGTGTCCTTGATCTGCCGGTTGAGCAGGTAGCGGTTGAACCGGGCCTGGTAGATCGCGTGGATCGGGCCCAGCCCCATCGAGACCGTGGGGAACTCCCAGAAGTCCGACATCAGCCGGGGGTGCGGGTAGGACGGCAGCCCGGCCGGCGCGCCGTCGACCAGGTGCGAGAGCTCCTGCCGGAACCCGTCCAGGTGGGCCTCGGTGAGCCGGCCCTCCAGGAACGCCCGGGCGTAGATGCCGGGTGAGCCGTGGCCCTGGAAGAAGACCTGGTCGCCGGACTCGCCGTGGTCCTTGCCGCGGAAGAAGTGGTTGAAGCCGACCTCGTAGAGGCTGGCCATGCTGGCGTAGGTGGCGATGTGGCCGCCGACGCCCAGCCCGGGACGGTTCGCCCGGGACACCATGATCGCGGCGTTCCACCGGATGTACGCGCGGATCCGCCGCTCGACGTACTCGTCGCCGGGGAACCAGGGCTCGCGCTCCGGCGGGATCGTGTTGATGTAGTCGGTGCTGCGCAGCGCCGGCACTCCGACCTGCCGCTCCCGGGCGCGCTCAAGCAGCTTGAGCATCAGGAAGCGGGCCCGGCCGCGCCCTCCCACGTTGATAACCGTGTCGAGGGAATCCAGCCACTCGCGGGTCTCGTCGGGGTCGACGTCCGGGAGCTGACTGGGCAGGCCGTCGGTGATCACGCTGAAGCGGTCAGAAGTCACGTCACGATTCTCTCTCGGGGCGCTGGGGGGTTACCTCGCCCACCCATCGTCTACGTCGTTGGCAACCGCGTCATCTTCTACCGATCGGTAGCTCCTGGTCGCGGTATGTAGGCAGTTTGCCCCACCCTGTTGCCCACCGGGACACCGGCGCGGGCGGTTCCCCCCTGCCGTGCCAGCGTGCGGCCGGTGTCACGTCATGGGTGGTTGGCTTGGGACGGTACGGTCGGCAGGGTAGTCACGGAACCGCGGGAACGGGTCGGACACGTCCGATTGCGACCCTCGGCAGTAGCGACGTAGACCGAACGGGAGCACTCCGCATGCGGGTCATTCGGATACTCAGCCTCGTCGCCGTGGCCGGCCTGCTCGGGCTCGGGAACGCGGCCTGCGTCAGCACGGTGAGTGGCCACGCGACCGCCGCCTCCGACCTGCAGTCGCCGGGCGGGCTGCCCACCGGCACCGACTCGCCGACCGATACCGCGTCGCCGAGCGGAGACCCGACTCCCACCGACCCGCCGAGCCCGACACCCGACCCGGTGAAGACCAAGGAGCAGGTCACCTGCGTCCTCGTGCAGGCGACCGTGAAGTCCACGAACGACAAGTTCAACGCCGCGAAGACGCGGGACACCCAGGTCGGCATCCTGACCGGCGGGCGCAACGGCGTGCAGGCCAACCTGACCAAGAGCGGGCTGGCCCACAGCGACCGCATCTACGTGCTCGGCAGCGGCATCTACAACGAGCTCCGGAAGCTGGTCAGCAGCGCCAAGGCGGGCGGCTCGCCGAGCACAACGCCCTACAACAATGCGACGAACAAGTTCCGGACGGCCTGTCTGAGCCTCTGATCCTCACGACACCACCCCCGCGCACTTGCGCGTTGTCCTTGGAATGTGTGGACTACCGGGCAACACGCGCACGATGTGGTCGGGCGCGACGGCGGGCGGGGAGGGCTGGCAACGTGAGCGCGACGGTAGACCAGGCAGGCGGGCGTGGCCTGGCGGAGCGTCTCGGGATCCAGCCAGGGATGGTCGTCCAGGAGCTCGGTCACGACGACGACGTGGATGAGGAGCTGCGGGCCGCGATCGTGCAGCGGTGCGGCAGCGACCTCGTCGACGAGAACGCCGATGACGTGGTGGAGATCGTCCTGCTCTGGTGGCGGGACGGGGACGGCGACCTGGTGGACGCGCTGGTGGACGCGATCGGTCCGCTGGCGGACAACGGCGTGGTGTGGTTGCTGACGCCGAAGGCAGGACGTCCCGGGCATGTATCACCGAGCGATATCAGCGAGGCGGCACCGACCGCCGGGCTGTCGCAGACCTCCAGCATCAGCGCGGCGCGAGACTGGGCCGGAGCCCGGCTGGTCGCCCCCAAGGCGGCCCGGCCGCGGCGCTGACCTGCGGGCCGCCACGGACTCGGGCGGCCCCTGCTCGCGCAGAACGCTCGCCGGGTCGTCCGTCATGCTGGCCGCGGGGCCGAGCCCCGCGGACCCCGCGGTGCGGTCGGCGCCGGTTGGTGCTGTGCGTCCGGCGGCAGCTTGGGCGTCCTGTGTTCGCGGAAATCGCTCGCCGGGTCGTCCGTCATGCGCGGTGCGGTTGGCGTGCTGGGGCGTCCGGGGGGTCGGGCCGGCGGTCCCGGCTCGCGGCCGTCCGGCGCTGGGTGGCATGCTCGGGACGTGCCGGACGTTTGCGGCACCTTCCGATCCGTCAGGAACCCCGAGGAGACGTCCCGATGCCGGTCGAGGTTGGTCAGCAGGCACCCGACTTCACACTTCGCGACCAGAACCGCGAAGAAGTGACGCTGTCGTCGTTCCGCGGCCAGAAGAACGTCCTGCTCGTGTTCTACCCGTTCGCGTTCAGTGGCACCTGCACCGGCGAGCTGTGCCAGGTGCGGGACGACCTGCCGCGGTTCCAGAACGACGACGTGCAGGTCCTGGCCGTCAGCATCGATTCGATCTTCACGCTCAAGACGTTCGCCAGCCAGGAGGGCTACCTGTTCCCGCTGCTGGCCGACTTCTGGCCGCATGGCGCGGTGGCGCAGGCGTACGGCGTCTTCAACGAGGCGGCCGGGATGGCGAACCGGGGCACCTTCCTGATCGACAAGGAGGGCATCGTCCGGTTCGCGGAGATGAACATGCCGGGCGAGGCGCGCGACCAGGGCACGTGGCACAAGGCGATCGACGGGCTGGCCGCGTAGCCGCTGGCCAGGGCCGCTGGGGCCAGGCCGCCGAGACTGAGGTCAGCCGGTGCCGAGCCGGGCCGGCTGACCCGCTGGCTCGTCCGCCGCGTTCCCGGCCTGCGGGCCGGCGGCCAGGGTGGCCTGCCGGGCGCGCCGGTCCAGGATCGGCAGCAGGATCGGTGCGGCGAGCGCGAGCAGCCCGAAGAAGAACCACTGCACGATGTACGCCAGGTGCTGGCCCTCGACCGCGCCGCCGGCCGGGTTGGACAGGTCCGGCGCCGGGATGGCGACCAGCCCCGTGCTGTCCGCCGGCTGCGAGCTGATCAGCTCCAGGTACCCGCCGTAGGTCGGGCTGCCGAGCCTCCGGCCGAGCGCCGGGACGTTGATCCGGGCGATCTGGCCGGCCGGGAGCGTGCCGGCCGCCGCCTGGGCGGCCTCGCTCGGGTAGACCCGGCCGGTGACGGTGACCTCGCCGCCGGGCGGTGGCGGCACCGGCGGGCTCTGCGTCGCCGCGCCCACCGCCGGCACGAACCCGCGGACCACCAGCAACACCCCGCCGGTCATCCGCAGCGGCGTGACGACCAGGAAGCCGGCCCGCTGGTCCACCTCACGCTGGCGCACCAGCAGCTGGTCGGCCGGTTCGTACCGGCCCACCGCGGTGACCTGGCGCAGCTTCAGCGCCGGGTCGACCGGCCGGCCGATCGCCAGCAGCCCGGTCGCCGGCTCCGCCGGCGCGGACGCATTGCGGCGCAGCTCGGAGTTGTCCGTCCGCTTCTCGCCGTACCGGTGGATCTGCCAGAGCCCGGCCGCCGTGCAGCCGGCCGCGAGTAGCAGGCACACCGCGGTCTGCACGACGTACCGCCCGACCAGCGCCGTCCTGCCCACGCCACCGACCTTAGGACACGCCGCCCGGCCCGCCGGCGGCGCCCATGGGCGATTCCCGGCGACCCGGCGCGGTACCCGGGTGGCCCGGCCCGGCGTCGCCGCCGGCGGGTACCCTCGGCCATCCGCGGCGGCCGCCACCCGACCGCGCGGGCGCGTAGCTCAGCGGGAGAGCACTCGGCTTACAACCGAGGGGTCGCTGGTTCGAACCCAGCCGCGCCCACGAGTGTCCTGAGTGGCCCCTGCCCGCCGGACGCGCGGGCCAGGGGCCACCCGTCATGCTCGCCGCGGGGGCGACCCCCGCGGACCCCGCGTTCCGGCGGGCGGCGCTTCGAGTGGTGATCCAGAACGTCCGGGCGGAAGCTCGCGGCTGGCGAACCGTTGTTCGCAGCGACCGCTGAGGTAAGGGCTCGGACGAGGGCTTGCGCCCGCATGGGGTCAATGTTGACTCATCGGAAGGTTTCCGACGAAGGAGGCATTTCGATGCGCCCGATCCGACGGCTCGCGGTGGGTCTCGCCTCGGTGGGGGTGCTTTCGGTCGGTATGGCGCTGCCGGCCGCGGCGCTGCCGACCGGTTCACTCATCAACGGTGGAGACCGGAGCCTGTGCCTGGGGATCCAGAACAGCGGCGTAGGCAGCGACAACGCGGTGCTCGGCGGGTGCTCCAGGTCACCAACCCAGACCTGGCGGGTCCGGGCCACCACCGTGGTGGGCACCTGGTTCGGCTACCAGTTCGAGAACGGCGCGAACCAGTGCCTGGGGGTCACCGGCGGCAGCACCGCCAGTGGGGCGCGGGTGGTCCAAGGTCCGTGCGGCGCCGTCTCGGACCACTCGCAGATCTGGCGGCCCGCCCAACACGTCCAACCGATGATCGTGGGGTACCACACGGACCCCGGCCCCGGCCCGTACTGGCTGGTCAATGGCCACAGCGGGCTGTGCCTCGGCGTCACCACCGGCGGCACGACGGTAATCCAGGGCACCTGTAACACGAGCTCGGTCACCCAGGCCTGGGTCATCGGATCGCCCTGACCCCTACGCCGACGTCATGGCCCCTGTTGGTGCCAGCCGTGGGGTGGCGGCCCGGCAGTGGCCGCGCGGTGCGGCGGGCGCGGGTGGGGCGGGTGGGCGTTAGGGTGCCGCGGCATGGCGTGCCGAATCACCGAGCTGGTGCTGGACTGCTCCGACCCGGACCGGCTGGCCGCGTTCTGGTCCGGCGTGCTCGGCTATGTCGAGACGGATCGGGAACCGGACGCGGTCGAGATCGGGCCCCCGGGGGCCGACGCCGGTGGCCTGCTGCCCCGGCTGGTGTTCAGCCGCGCTGACGAGCCGAAGCGCGAGAAGCTCCGGTTGCACATCGACGTCAACGCCACCGACCGGGATCAGGACGCCGAGCTGGCGCGGCTGCTCGCGCTCGGCGCCACGCCGGCCGACGTCGGGCAGACCGGCGGCGAGTCGTGGCACGTGCTGGCCGACCCGGAGGGCAACGAGTTCTGCCTGCTCCGCCGGCGGGTCCCGCCGGCCTGACCGGCGGAACCGGGTTGGTCGTGGGACGCGGGGCGTGCCAGGCTATGGGCGGGTGGGTACGAGATCAGGAGATCCTTTATGGCTGCCGGCGAACCGGAGTCGGACGATCCGCAGGATGGTCCGGACGATGCTCCGCAGGACGATTTGAAGCGCAAGTTCCTGGAGGCGCTGGAACGCAAGCGGGGGCGCGAGACGGAGGCCAACGCCGAGACCGGTGAGCGGGGGCAGTCGAAGATCCACGGCGCGCACGGCCCGGCGCAGAGCAAGCGGTCGTTCCGGCGCAAGAGCGGCGGCTGAGCCGTCGCCCGCCTGTACACGGTCGGCGAGGCCAGGGCGGCGCTGGCCCAGCTCCGGCCGGTCATCGACGAGCTGGTCACGGTCCGGGCGGACGCGGCCGAGCTCACCGCCGCGGTGCAGGGCGGGCTGACCTCGCCGCTGGGCGGCCTGCCGGAGCTGAAAGGCGCGCAGGCCCGGCTGGATGAGCTGCTGTCCATCCTGGCCGCGACCGAGGACATCCAGCTGAAAGGGCTGGCGCCGCTGCTGCTGGACTTCCCGGCCGAGCTCGACGGGGTGCCGGTGCTGCTGTGCTGGCTGGAGGGCGACCGCGAGCTGTCCTGGTACCACCGCACCGACCTCGGCTTCCTCGGCCGCCGCCGGCTGCCCTAGGGGGCGGGCCGCGGGTCGAGGAGGGCGCCGGGGTTGAGGATGCCGGCCGGGTCGGTGGCGGACTTCGCGGCGCCGAGCGCGAGCGCGAACGGCTCCGGACGCTGCCGGTCGTACCAGCGGCGGTGGTCCCGGCCGACGGCGTGGTGGTGCGTGATCGTGCCGCCGGCGGCGAGCACCGCGTCCTTCGCGGCGGCCTCGATCTCGGCCCACTGCGCGAGTTCGCCGCCGCGGCGGGCCGGTGCCAGCACGGTGAAGTACGGTGCCGCGCCGTCCGGGTAGGCGTGCGTGATCCGGCAGGTCACCGTGCCGGCGCCGCAGACCGCGCGCAGCGCCGCCCCGGTCGCCGCGGTCACCGTCTCGATCAGCGCGTCCAGCTCCGACCACGGCACCGCGGTCTCGAATGTCTCCACCAGCACGCCACACAGCACCAGGTACTCGCGCAGGTACGGGGCCCGCAGGAACGCCGACCGCCAGCTGCCCCCCGCCGTGCCGGCCGCCTCGGTCGGCAGCGCGCGCAGGCCCAGGTCGACCGCGGCCGCCACCGCCGCGGCCAGCGCGTCGGCGACCGGGCCGGTGGCCGACTCGGCGCCGAGCACCAGCGCCGCCTCGCCGGTGGCCAGCGTCCCGGTCAGCGCGGCCTCGGTCGCGTCCACCAGCCGGCAGGTGGCCGGGGCGAGACCGTCCTGCACGATCATGCGCAGCGCCAGGGCGCCGGTGCGCAGGTCCGGCGCGGCCAGCGTGGCGCGGGCGCGGAACACCGGCCGGCGCTGCAGCCGCAGCCACGCCTCGGTGATCACGCCGAGGGTGCCCTCGCTGCCGAGCAGCAGCCGGTCCGGGGACGGTCCGGCGCCGCTGCCGGGCAGCCGGCGGGACGCCCAGACCCCGGCCGGCGTGACCGCGCGGACCGCCTCGACCAGGTCGTCCACGTGCTGCAGCGTCGCGGCGTAGTGGCCGGCGGCGCGGGTGGCCAGCCAGCCGCCGACCGTCGAGCGCTGGTACGACTGCGGGAAGAAGCGCAGCGTCAGCCCGGTCTCGGCGAGGCCGCGGTCGACGTCCGGGCCGAGGGTGCCGGCGCCGACGCGGGCGGCCCGGGCCACCGGGTCGACCTCGCGCACCCCGGCGAGCCGGCCCAGGTCCAGGCTGACCGCGCCGCGGTAGCCGGCGCCGACGTCCGGCGTCACCCCGCCGACCACGCTGGTGCCGCCGCCGAACGGGACCACCGCGACCCCGGCGCCGGCGGCCCAGTCCAGCACGGCCGCCACGGCCTGCTCGGTGTCCGGCCGGATGACCAGGTCCGGGGCGTGCTCCGGGCCGCCGCGGATGCCGTGGATGAGGTCGCGGTACGAGCGGCCGAGGCCGTGCCGGGACCGGTCGACCGGGTCGGCGCTACCGAGGCCGGCCAGCGCGGTGGGCAGCGCCACCCGGGGCGCGGGCAGCGGCCGCGGCGGCGCCGGCTCCTCCGGGGGCTGGCCGGGGAAGCCGAGCCGGTCGGCCAGCGCCTTGCTCAGCGCGGCGAGGTCGGCCGGTTTCGGCGCGTCCTGCTCGGTCGCGCCCCAGCCCCAGACCCGGTACGTCTCCATCGGCGCCCGTCCCGTCCGCTCCCGGCCGGCCCGCCCCGGCACAGCGGGGCCAACGGTGGACGCCCGGCGGTCGTTCCGCCGCCCGGACACACGAACGGGGGTGGCCGCGCGCACGGCCACCCCCGTACCCCCCGATGTGCCCTCGCGAGCGCTAGCCGCCCGACCCCCCCAATCGCGATCCGGGCAGCTCACCGGGGTCGTCCACACCGGCGGACGGCGGCCGGGGCCACTGCTCGCGCAGGCAGTCGGTGATGAACTCGAGCATCTCCGGGCCACCGGAGAAGGTCTCCCGCCGCCCCGACCCGACGTGCTCGACCAGGCCGTTCAAGTGCGGAAGGCCGCCGTCGGGTGCGGCCGGGGTCCAGAGCCGCACCACGAACGTCTGCACGCCGCTCACCTTGCCCGCCACCCTTTCGGTCGCCTTAAGGCCGCCTGTGGCTGGCGCCGGCCGCCCGCCGGGTTACCCGCCCGCAGGCGGCCGGGTCAGCTCGGCGGTGGGCCGGCGGGGAAGGGTTCGGTCTCCACGCCGATCTCGTCCATCCGCTCGACGTAGAAGCGGTAGCGGCGGCGGGCTTCGCCGTGCCGGCCGGCCGCGGTCAGCGTCCGCACCAGGCCCAGGTGGGCGGCCTCGTCGTAGCTGTCGCGCTCCAGCACCCGCAGGTGGTAGCGGACGGCCAGGTCGTGCTCGCCGGCCGCGGCGGCCCGCTCGGCCAGTGCCCGCGCCACGGCCAGGTACGCGGCCCGGGCCTCCTCGCGCAGCGGCGCGGCCCAGTCCTCGTACGGGTCCTCTTCGAGGAAGTCGCCGGCGTAGCCCGCTTCCGCGGCAGCCAGAAGATCAGTGGCAGCCAGAAGATCAGTGGCGGCCATCCGGTCGTTGGCGGCCATGCGGTCGTTGGCGGCCATGCGGTCGTTGGCGGCCATGCGGTTGCCGGCGGCCATGCGGTTGCCGGCGGCCATGCGGTTGCCGGCCGGCCGGTTGTCGGCGGCCTGATCGGCCGCCAGTTGGCCGGCCTGCCGGGCCAGGCCCTCGGCCGCGGCGGCGAGGAACTCCTCGACGTCCACCGGCACGTCCCCGAGCCGGATGGTGGCCTTGTCCGCGACCAGGTAGCGGTCCGGCGGCAGCCGGCGCTCCGGATCGAGCACGGTGCGGGCCACCGACAGCGCGACCGACAGCCGGTTGCCGACCCGGTCCGGCTCCTCGCCGGGCCAGAGCAGCTCGGCCAGCAGCTCCCGCGGGGTGGCCCGGCCGCGGCGGGCCACCAGGACCTTGAGCAGGTCGCGGGCCTTCTTCGACTGCCACTCCTCCAGCCGCACCGGCAACCCGCCGCGCAGCACCCGGAACCCGCCGAGCGCCTGCACCCGCACCGCGTCCCCGACCGGGACCGCCACCGCCCGCAGCAGCCCGGCCCCGGCCGCGGCGCCGGTCCGGACGCCGAGCGCCCGCAGCCGCCGCTCCGCGCTCGCCACCGCGGCCGCGTCGCCACGCAGCCGGGCGAGCCCGAGCGCGACCCGCGCCTCACCGACCCGGTTGCCGACCGCGGACCAGATCGCCGCCGCCTCGGTCAGCGGGCCGAGATCCCGGCCGGGCCGCGGGGTGGACAGCGCGCGCAGCTCCAGCGCGCCGGCGAGCCCGGCCCGGTCCCGGCGGGCGCTCGCCGCGCCGGCCGCGTCGATAGAGCGCCGGTGCGCCTCCAGCGGGTCGCCGACGGCCAGCGCGACCCAGCCGGCGGCCAGCAGCGCGCCCACCCAACCCATCCCGGGGCCGCTGTCGATGGCGCGGGCGGCCAGTTCCTGGGCCTGCTTCGGGTCATCCCCGACCAGCGCCTGGGCCAGCCCGCTGAGCGCCGGCACCAGCCCCTGCACGTCGTCGGACCGCTCGGCCAGCCGGATCGCCTCGGTGTACGCGGCGCGGGCCAGGCTCAGGTCGCCGCGCTCGCGGTAGACGTCGCCGAGGCCGGTCAGCGGGTAGGCGACCATGCCGCTGCCGGCGCGCTGGCAGGCCGCGCGGGACGCCTCCAGATCCGCGATCGCCTCGTCCAGCCGGCCCTGGCCGCGGTACGCGTCGCCGCGGTTGGACAGCGCGATGCCGAGCACCGCGGCGAACCCGTTCAGCTCGGCCAGCCGGATCGCGATGCCCAGCTCGGCGACCGCGCGCGGGTAGTCGGCCTCCTCGACGCTCTGCGAGCCGCGGTTGGTCCTGATCCGGGCCAACTGCAGGACGTCGCCGGCCCGCTCGGCGGCCTCCAGCGCGCGCAGGTAGTGCGCGTCGTTGCCGGCGCGGTCGCCCTCCAGCGCGGCCAGCATGGCCAGGATCGTGTGCGCGGCGGCCAGCGCCTCGTCGGTGCCGGCCTCGACCGCCGCCGCGTGCGCCCGCTCGGCGGCCGCCCGGCACTGGGGCACCGAGCCGCGCAGCCAGTGCACGCTGGCGGTCCAGGCGGCCAGCAGCGCCCGGTCCGCGGCCGGGCCGCCCGGGGTGGCCCGCCGGTACGCCGCGAGCGCTTCGTCCAGCTCGTCGCGCAGGTAGTGGATCAGCCCGATCCGCCAGGCCAGCCCGGGCTCGACCGGGGTGTCGCCGGGCGCGGCCCGGCGGAAGCAGGCCAGGGCGCCCTGCCAGTCGCCACTGACCTGCCGGGCCCGGCCCTCCAGCGCCTCGGTCGCCGGGCTGCGCAAGTCCGCGGGCAGCGCGGCGGCGGCGTCGACCACCCGGTCGGCGGCGCCGGCGGCCAGCAGCGTCAACCCGTGCTCGTGCAGGAACGCGGCGGTCGTCCCGGCGCCGAGCACCCGGACGCAGGCCAGCGCGTCGCCCAGGTGGCCCTGGCTGGCGAACCAGTCGGCGGCGCGGCGGTGCAGGTCGCTGTGTTCGGCGGCGGGCAGCGGCATCGACCGCAACGCGAAGTCCCGGACCAGGCTGCCCAGGCTGAACCAGCCCTCGATGCCGGCGGCCGGCTCGACGAACAGCCCGCGGCGGGCCAGCCCGGCGAGCGCGGCGGCGTCCCAGTCGAGGTCGAGCGCGGCGCACAGCGCGGCGCTGAACCGGGGCAGCGGCGCGACCCGGCGGACCAGCTCGCGCAACCCGGGCTGTTCCTGGCTGAACGCCTCCTCGGCCAGGTACGCGAACAGCGGCCCGCCGGGGCGGATCAGCATCGCCAGCCCGTCGGCCAACTCGGCCGCCGATCCGTCGGCCGGCTCGGCCGTTAGCCCGTCGGCCGGCTCGGCCGCCGGGCTGTCGGTCGGCTCGGCGCCGGGGGCCGGGCGGTCGGCCCGGCGCCTGGCCGGCCGCCGGAGCCGGAGCGCCTCGACGGCCAGGCAGGTCGCGGCCGGCCAGCCACCGGTCAGCTCCTGCACCGCGCCGGCGAGCCGGGCGGCGTCCGGGCCGAGCGCGCCGGTGAGCAGCCGGGCGGTGTCCGCCTCGGTGAACCGGAGCAGCCCGCCGTCCAGCTCCAGCAGCTGCCCGCGGCCGCGCAGCCGGCTGACCGGGAACGGCGGGTCCTGCCGGGACGCGAGCACCACGTGCAGGCCCGGCGGCGCGTGCCGGACGAGGCCCTCCAGCAGCCGCGCGGCCGGCCCGCCCGCCGGCAGCTCGTGCACGTCGTCGACGACCAGGGCGAGGTCGGCCGGCGACTCGCGGTCCAGCAGCTCGCCGAGCACCGCGGCCACCTCGTCGGCCCGGGCCAGGTCGTCCACGTCCGGGCCGAGCGACTGGCCGAGCACGGTGGAGACGCCCGCCGGCAGACCGGGCAGCCGCAGCCGCAGGGCGTCCAGCAGCCCGGGCAGGAACGTGGCCAGCGCTGCGTCCTCCGGGTGCACCGCGTACCAGGCCGGCCGCGCCGCCACCGCCCAGGCGGCGAGCAGCGTGGACTTGCCGAAGCCGGCACCGGCCACCACCGTGGTCAGCCGCCGGTGGGTCAGTTCGTCCAGCCGGGCCCGCAGCTCCGGCCGGTCCACCAGCACCGCCGGCAGCTGCCCAGGCATGATCTTTGCGGTCGGCGTCGGGGTACGGACGCCGAACCGGCCGGCAGGGGGCGTGTCCATGGCTGCCGCTCAGGATGGCACTCAACGCCACGGTCGGTAGCCGGTTCTGTCACATCCGCGCTGGTCGGCCCCGTGTCGTCGGCCACGCCGGCCGATTTCCCCGGACGGGGGACGGTTCGGGCGCGGCCGGATCCGGACTGGAGCCGCCGCGGGCCGTTCCGGGGCGGCGCGGTCGGTGCCGCTGCGGAATGCTTGCCGGGCAACCAACCGCGAGCCGGAGGAGATCACGATGGGCACCCTCAGCGAGGCCGAGCAGGAGCACTGCGCGCGGCGCCGCGCCGAGCTGCGTGAGCAGTACCTGAAGCCGGCCGGCGAGCGGCCGGCCACGTTCGGCCGCGGGATCCACCACGCGGCGCTGATCTGCGCCGACCCGCGACGGACCATCGAGTTCTACCAGGGTCTGCTCGGCTTCCCGCTGATCGAGCTGGTGGAGAACCGGGACTACCCGGGTTCCTCGCACTTCTTCTTCGACCTCGGCAACCAGACTCTGCTCGGCTTCTTCGACTTCCCCGGCCTCGGCCTGGAGCCGGGTGTGGAGTCGATCGGCGGCGTGCAGCACATCGCGATCGCGGTGCCGCCGGACCGGCACGAGCAGCTGCGGCAGCGCCTGGACGAGGCCGGCGTCCGGTACGACGGTCCGGCCCGCGGCATGCCGGAGTCGCTCTACCTGCGCGACCCGGACGGCATCGGCATCGAGCTGCTACGGGACGAGCTGATGTTCTTCGGCGGCCACCGGCTGGATGAGGTCTAGACCACCCGTGAATCCGGCCGGATCGAGGTGCCGACCGCCAGGGTGACGCGGCCAGGCCGGCCAGGACGACGAACGGTGCGGTGAAGCTGCCGGCGGCGTCGTGCGGCGCTCCGGTGAGCACCGGGCCGGCCGCGGCGCCGCGGCCCGGCTGTCGGGCCGGCGTTGCCGGGCCGGCCGCGGGTGGCGGCCGTCGGTGGCGGGGGAGCGGCGGCTGCCGGAGGATGGGCGTCCGACCCGGCCGGGCGCGGCCGGGCATGGCGGTGAGGGAGCGTGGCCGGTGCGAACCCAGGTCGGCATCGTCGGCGCCGGGCCGGCCGGGCTGTTCCTGTCCCACCTGCTCGCCCGGCACGGCATCGAATCGGTGGTGCTGGAGTCGCGCAGCCGGGAGCACGTGGAGCAGCGGCTGCGTGCCGGCGTACTGGAGAACGACACCGTCGGGTTGATGGTCCGCACCGGCGTCGGCGACCGGCTGCGCCGCGAGGGCCTGGTGCATGAGGGGCTGGAGCTGCGTTACGCCGGCCGGGGGCACCGGATCGCGCTGAGCGAGCTGACCGGCGGCCGCAGCATCACCGTCTACGGCCAGCAGGAGGTGGTCAAGGACCTGATCAAGTCCAGAGTGGACAGTGGCGGCACCATCCACTTTGAAGTGTCCGATGTGGACGTCCACGATCTGGACACCGGCGCGCCGCGGATCACCTTCGGCCACGGTGGCGAGCGGCACGAACTGGCCTGCGACGTGGTCGCCGGCTGCGACGGCTTCCACGGCATCACCCG
>JBBWZH010000565.1:0-2797 GCA_039648995.1 Mycobacteriales bacterium | reverse complement strand
GGGTCAGCATTGTGGCGGATCGGCGGACATGGTTCCGACCGCGGGCGTATCGGAGGACTGATGGACAGGACTGCTCGGTCATCGCGGCGAACGGCAATGCTGGCTGGTGCCGCGGCGACGATCGCCGTCATGGCCGGCGCCACCGCGGCCCCGGCCTCGGCCCTCGGCTTGGGATCGGTCCCGGCCGGGCCGCGGGTCGTTGCGGGCGGCATCTCCACCGATCAGATCGGGACGTCGGTTGTTCCCAGGTCGGTCCGGCCGATGCCCAATTGTCCGTCCGGCTGTTCGGTCTGAGCCAGGTCTTGCCAGGGCGTCGGCCAGTGGTCGCCGACGACGGCGTCGGACTTCACAAGGATGAACCGGCGGGCCGGTTCAGAGCCCGCCGGAGCTGCTCGGCCGGGAAACGCCCACCGGCAGGGACCTGTGCCGTCCGCTGTGCCCGGACGAACCGGCACCCGTACGGTGACCCCCGTGATTACGGACCGGACGTGCGGCGCCCGTGACCTCGACGCCGGGCCGCCGGGCCGTCCGGGGTTCCGGTCGTTGCGTCAGGTCGCCGTCGGGTGACCGGCACCGGGCCGGCCGATGACGCCGGCACCGTCGCGGGCCGGGCCGATCCGGGGTCACCGGCGCGGACCGCGCCGGTGTGGCCGCCGATGGCGTACTGGGTACGGGCAACGCTCGCGGTGGTGGCGACGCTGGCGGTGGTCGCGGCCGCACGCCGGGTCGCGCACGTGCTGCTGCTGGTCGTCCTGGCGTTCGTGCTGGCCGTGGGCCTGGATCCGCCGGTGCGGTGGCTGGGCCGGTTCCGGCTGCGGCGTGGGTGGGCGGTGGCGGTCATCTTCACCGTCCTGGCCGCGTTCCTGGCGCTGTTCGTCGCGCTACTGGTACCGCCGCTGGTACGGCAGGTCCGCCAGTTCGCCGAGGCCGCGCCGGGGTACCTGGCCGACGTGCAGGCGCGGCAGGACTGGATCGGCAACGCCGCCCGGCAGGCCAACATCTCGGCCAAGGCCCAGCAGTTCGTCGCCGACCTGCCGCACCGGATCGGCGACTC
The DNA here is from genome assembly GCA_039648995.1 of Mycobacteriales bacterium. Taxonomy (GTDB): domain Bacteria; phylum Actinomycetota; class Actinomycetes; order Mycobacteriales; family CADCTP01; genus JBBWZH01. Next base: position 1,743 of record JBBWZH010000565.1, on the reverse strand, counting down.
GTTCGACACGGTCATCGGCGTGGCCGGCACCGTGCTCGGCCGGGTCTTCGACCTGTTCACCGTCGCCATCCTGAGCATCTACTTCATGCTGGCGCTGCCTCGGCTGCGGCGCACTGTGGCGGGTCTGACCCACCCGGCCCGCCGCGACCAGGTCGACCGGCTGATCCAGCGGTCGCTGGAGAAGATCGGCGGCTACGTCTCCGGCAACCTGATCACGTCGGCGGTCTGCGGGAGCACCACGGTGGCTGCGCTGCTGGCCCTCCGGGTTCCCTACGCGTTCCCGCTCGGCATGTGGGCGGGCGTGGCCGACCTCATCCCTCAGGTCGGCGCGTACGCCGGGGCGATTCCCGCCGTGCTGGTCGGGCTGGCCAAAGGCCCCGGGTACGGGCTCGGCGTCGTCCTTTTCTTCATCGCATACCAGCAGTTCGAGAACTACGTCCTGGCACCGCGGGTGTACCGGGGCTCGATCGACCTGTCCCCGGCCGCGGTGATCGTCAGCTCGCTGATCGGCGGCACACTGGCCGGCTTCGCCGGCGCCCTGCTCGCCCTGCCGGTCGCCGCGACGATCAAGGTCGTGATCGCCGACGTCCTACTCGCCAACCGGGTCAACGGGCCGGACGCGCCGGCCCCGGACCAGCAGCGCCTGCCGGCCGGCGAGGCCGGCGACCCGTGACGGCCACATGATCGCCCCGACCACGGCGGCGCTCGGCAAGGTGATCACCCAGGCGGCCGCCACGCCCCGGCCACCCGCCACCGCACCCGCTGTGGGTGGCCGAGGTCGAACCCGGCTCACGTGAATCGTGTTGAGATCACGTCATTCAACGTTCGGTATATCGGACAAGATGTGGTTGAGATGAGTCGTCGGAGCGTGGCGCGGAGCCGCTCCGACTACGTGCGGCCCGCGCCGCGGTAGAGGTCGAGCTCGCCGTCGAGTTGGACGGCGAGGACGGTGGCGTTCGGGTCGAGGGCGGACGGTGGCGGGGCCGCGATCCAGCTCATCCCGGGCACGTCGCCGAAGCCGCCGGTGACATGGTGGGCGAGTTCCTGGCCGGTGCCGAGGACGGTGACGCGCTTGATGTGGTTGCGAAGGCCGCGCAGCGAGACGGTTTCGCGTGGGGCGTCGAAGCAGACCAGGTACAGGGTGCGGCGGTCGGCGGAGAGGGTGGCGGGGCCGTAGTGGTAGCCGGCCGGGAGACCGGCGGTGGTTCCGTACACCGACTCGCCGTGCCGGGAGATCCACGCGCCGAGTCCTTCTAGCCGCTCGGTCTGTTCGGCTGTGATGGTGCCGTCTTCGCGCGGGCCGACGTCGAGCAGCAGGTTGCCGCCCATTCCGATGGTTTCGGTGAAGTAGCGCACCAGTTGGGAGACGGACTTGTGGTTGCCGTCCCGGTGCTGGAAGCCCCAGGAGTCGTTGATCGTCAGGCACAGCTCCCAGGGGCCGCCCGGGGGTGTTACGGGCAGCCCCTGCTCGGGAGTGGCGTAGTCGCCGCGGGAGAGCATGCGGGCGTTGAGGACGGTGTCGGGATTGCCGGCGAGGATCTGGTCCGCGAGCGTGTCGATGCCCCACTGGCTCTCGCTGCGTTCCCACTCGCCGTCGAACCACAGCAGATCGGGGCGGTAGCGGGTGACCAGTTCGCCGACCTGGCCGTCGCGGTAGGCGAGATAGCGCTGCCAGGCTTCGGGGTCCTCCCTGCCGTCGGGTGGGGCCACGAACCGGCAGGTGCGCAGGTCGTCCCTGTCGGT
>JBBWZH010000533.1:0-7805 GCA_039648995.1 Mycobacteriales bacterium | reverse complement strand
CCGGGCTGGTGTCGACGGCCGGCGACCGGGTGGTGGGGCGCGGCGTCGACCAGGTGCTGCCGGTGGCGGCGGAGCTGCGGCCGGTGCTGCCGTGGGCGGGGTTGCGGCGCGGCGCCACCATCTCGGTGACCGCCGCGACCGGGTCGATGTCGCTGCTGTTCGCGCTGCTGGCGGCGGCGTCCCGGGCCGGCGCGTGGTGCGCGGCGGTCGGTTTCCCGGCGCTCGGCGTGCTGGCCGCGGCCGAGGTTGGCGTGGTCACGGACCGGCTGGTGCTGGTGCCCCGGCCGGGTCCGGAGTGGCCGGCCACCGCGTCGGCGCTGCTGGACGGCCTGGACGTGGTGCTGGTCCGGTCGCCGGGCCGGGTCGCGCCGGCGCAGGGCCAGCGGCTCGCCGCCCGGGCCCGCACCCGCGGCGCGGTGCTGCTGGTGCACGGCGACTGGCCGGGCGCCGACGTCACGCTGCGCCCCGAGGCGGCCGCCTGGGCCGGCCTCGGCGACGGCCGCGGCCGCCTCCGCGAGCGCCTCGTCACCGTCCACGCGCGCGGCCGCGGCACCGCCTCCCGCCCCACCGAAACCGGGATCTGCCTGCCCACTCCTGCCGGCACTCTGGCCGCGGCGCCGTCACCGGCCGCGGAGAAGCCGGAGAACCTCGCCGCGGCGCCGACCCTCCCGCCAGCCGGGGACAGGAGGACGAAGCTCGTCCCCGTCGCCGCCCGGCCTTCCCCCGCCGAGCCGACCGACCTCCCCGGCAGGGCCGATCTTCCTGACCAGGCCGGCCCTTCCGGGCGGGGGACGTTCGCCGGGCGGGAGGCGGTGGGGTAGTGGGGGTGCGGACGCTGGTGGCGTGGTGTCCGGACTGGCCGGTGGTGGCGGCGGTGCGGGCGGCGGCGGTGCCGGGACTGGGGGAGCACCTGCCGGTGGCGGTGCTGGCGGCGGGGCGGGTGTACGCGTGCTCGGAGGCGGCCCGGGCGGAGGGCGTGCGGCGCGGGATGCGGCGCCGGGACGCGCAGGGGCGGTGCCCGGAGCTGCTGGTGGTGGAGCACGATCCGGGCCGGGACGTGCGGATGTTCGAGCCGGTGCTGGCCGCCGTGGAGGAGGTCGCGCCGGGCGTGGAGGTGACCGCCGCCGGCCGGTGCGCGCTGGCCGCCCGCGGCCCGGCCGGGTACTTCGGCGGCGAGGACGCCGCCGCGGAGCGGATCATCGACCAGATCGCCCGCTGCCGCGGGGTGGAGGCACAGGTCGGCGTCGCGGACGGGGTGTTCGCGGCGGAGCTGGCCGCACGGGCCGGGGTGATCGTCGCGCCGGGCGGCTCGGCGGCGTTCCTGGCCGGCCTGGACGTGCGGGTGCTGGGCCGCCCGGAGCTGGTGGGCCTGCTGCGCCGGCTGGGCATCCGTACCCTGGGCGGCTTCGCGGCGCTGCCGGCCGCCGACGTGGCCGGCCGGTTCGGCGCGGACGCGGCGCTGGCGCACCGGCTGGCCGGCGGCGGCGAGGAGCGCGCGCTGGCGCCCCGCGAGCTGCCCCCGGAGCTGTCCGTGCGGCTCGACCCGGACCCGGCGATAGACCGGGTGGACGTGGCCGCGTTCGCGGCGCGGACCCTGGCGGAGCGGCTGCACGAGCGGCTGGCCCGGCACGGCCTGGCCGCCACCCGGCTGGTCATCGAGGCGCGTACCGGGCACGCCGAGGAGCTGTCCCGCACCTGGCGGCACGACGGGGTGCTGACCGTCGCCGACATCGCCGACCGGACCCGCTGGCAGCTGGAGGGCTGGCTGTCCGGTACCGGCCCGGACGCCCGGCCCACCGCCGGCATCGCCCGGCTGCGGCTGTGCCCGGAGGGCGTCGTCGAGTACGCCGGCCTGCAGCTCGGCCTGTGGGGCGACACCGGCGAGGCCCGGGACCGCGCGCACCGCGCCATCACCCGGGTCCAGGGCCTGCTCGGCCCCGACGCCGTCCTGGTCCCGGTCCTGACCGGCGGCCGCGGCCCCGCCGACCGGGTCCAGCTCGTCCCCTGGGGCGAGGAACGCCCCGACGACCCGGACAGGACCACCAAGAAGGAAAAGAAGAGGCACAAGAAGGAGGTCGCGCCGTGGCCGGGGCGGTTGCCGGCGCCGTCGCCGGCGGTGGTGCCGCCGGAGCCGTGGCCGGCGGTGGTGGTGGACGCCGGTGGCGGGCCGGTGGGGGTGACCGGGCGGTTCCTGGTGAGCGCGGCGCCGGCGGCGGTGGCGGTGGACGGCGCGGAACCGGTGGCGGTGGCCGGCTGGGCCGGGCCGTGGCCGGCGGAGGAACGCTGGTGGGACCCGGCCGGCGCGGGCCGGCGGGCCCGGCTCCAGGTGCGGCTGGCGGACGGCCGGGCGCTGCTGCTGGTCGTCACCGGTGGCCGCTGGGCGGTGGAAGCGGAGTACGACTGATGGGCTGGTACAACCCGCCGGTTCCGTGGCAGGAGTACGAGCGCCGGCTGTCCGGCCGGGTCGAGCGACCCCGCCCCGCGCCTCCCGCCCCGCCGGTGGGGGAATCCCGCCCCGCCCCGGCCGCCCCGCCGGTGGAGGACTCGCTGGCCGTCGATGAGGCCGACCGGCGGGAGCGGCCCGCGCCCCGGCCGCCGACGCCGCGCTACCAGCCGGCCGAGCTGCCGTACGCGGAGCTGCACTGCCACTCCAACTACAGCTTCCTGGACGGGGCCAGCCACCCGGAGGAACTGGTCGACGAGGCGGTGCGGCTGGGGCTGCACGGGCTGGCGCTCACCGACCACGACGGCTTCCACGGGGTGGTGAAGTTCGCGGTGCGGGCCCAGGAGTGCGGGCTGCCCACCATCTTCGGCGCGGAGCTGACGCTGGACCTGGCCGCGCCGCCGGCCGGCGAGCCCGACCCGGCCGGCCGGCACCTGGTGGTGCTGGCCCGCGGCCAGCAGGGCTACCACCGGCTGTCCGCCGCGATCAGCGCCGCGCACCTGGCCGGCGGCACCAAGGGCAGGCCGAAGTATGACTGGGCGGAGCTCGCGGCCGCCGCCGGCGGCCACTGGCAGGTGCTGACCGGCTGCCGCAAGGGCACCGTGCCGGCCGCGCTGGCCGCCGGCGGCACCGAGGCCGCCGCCGACGAGTTGGCTCGGCTGGTCGAGGCGTTCGGCGCGGACCGGGTCGCGGTCGAGCTGACCGACCACGACCAGCCCGACGACGACGAGCGCAACGACGCGCTGGCCGCGCTGGCGCACCGGTTCCGGCTGCCGGTGGTGGCCACCAACAACGTGCACTACGCGCACCCGCGGCGGCGCCGGATCGCCGCCGCGCTGGCCGCGATCCGGTCCCGCCGCTCGCTGGACGACCTCGAGGGCTGGCTGCCGGCGGCCGGCAGCGCGCACCTGCGCACCGCCGAGGAGGTGGTGCGCCGGTTCGCGCCGTACCCGGACGCGGTGGCCACCACCGTCGAGCTGGCCCGCGCCTGCGCCTTCCCGCTCCAGCTGATCGCGCCGCGGCTGCCGGACTACAGCCCCGATCCGTCACTGTCCGAAATGGACTACCTGCGGAACCTGACCGCCGAGGGCGCGCTGCGACGGTACGGCCCCGAGGAGCGGGCCGAGGCGGAGTACCGGCAGTTGGAGCACGAGCTGGACATCATCGGGCGGCTCAACTTCCCCGGCTACTTCCTGGTGGTGCACGACATCGTGCGGTTCTGCGCGGAGCACGACATCCTCTGCCAGGGTCGCGGCTCGGCGGCCAACTCGGCGGTCTGCTACGCGCTGGGCATCACCAACGCCGACCCGATCGCCGCGGGGCTGCTGTTCGAGCGGTTCCTGGCGCCGGAGCGGGACGGCCCGCCGGACATCGACGTGGACATCGAGGCGGGCCGCCGCGAGGAGGTGATCCAGTACGTCTACACCAAGCACGGCCGGGAGCGGGCCGCCCAGGTGGCCAACGTGATCTCGTACCGGCCGCGGATGGCGGTCCGGGACGCGGCCCGCGCGCTCGGCTTCTCGCCGGGCCAGCAGGACGCCTGGAGCAAGCAGATCGAGCGCTGGGGCCCGGAGGTGACGGGCGCCGACTCCGACGGCCTGCCGGCGCCGGTGGCCGCGCTCGCGGACGAGCTGCTCGGCTTCCCCCGGCACCTGGGCATCCACTCCGGCGGCATGGTGATCTGCGACGTGCCGGTGAGCCAGGTCTGCCCGGTGGAGCACGCCCGGATGCCGAACCGGACCGTGGTGCAGTGGGACAAGGACGACTGCGCGTCGGCCGGGCTGGTCAAGTTCGACCTGCTGGGGCTGGGCATGCTGGGCGCCCTGCACACCGTCTTCGACCTGGTCGCCGAGCACCACGGCCAGCGGCTGGGGCTGCACACCGTGCCCACCGACGACGACCGCGTGTACGACATGCTCTGCGACGCCGACTCGGTCGGGGTGTTCCAGGTGGAGTCGCGGGCCCAGATGGCCACCCTGCCGCGGCTGCGGCCGCGGTGCTTCTACGACCTGGTGGTGGAGGTGGCGCTGATCCGGCCCGGCCCGATCCAGGGCGGCTCGGTGCACCCGTACATCAGGCGCAAGCGGGGCAGGGAACCGGCGACCGTGCCGCACCCGAAGCTGGCGCGGGCGCTGTCCCGCACCCTGGGGGTGCCGCTGTTCCAGGAGCAGCTGATGCAGATGGCCATCGACGTGGCCGGCTTCGACCCGTCCGAGGCGGACCGGCTGCGCCGGGCGATGGGCTCGAAGCGGTCCATGGCCCTGATGGCGGAGCTGCGCGAGCGGCTGTACGCCGGGATGGCCGGCAACGGCATCACCGGCGAGCTGGCCGACTCGATCTACGACAAGCTGTCCGCGTTCGCCAACTTCGGCTTCCCGGAGAGCCACGCGATCAGCTTCGCCCACCTGGTGTACGTCAGCGCCTGGCTGAAGCGGTACCACCCGGCCGCGTTCACCACCGGCCTGCTGGCCAACCAGCCGATGGGCTTCTACAGCCCGCACTCGCTGATCGCGGACGCGCGCCGGCACGGCGTGCCGATCCGCGGCGTGGACGTCAACGCGTCCGCCGCGCGGGCCGCCCTGGAGCCGCTGACCCCGGCCGAGCGGGCGGCGTACGCGCCGCGGCACGAGCACGCCTCACCGCACCCCCAACCGGCGGTACGGCTGGGCCTGGCCACCGTCCGCCACCTGGGCACCGCCGCGGCGGAGCGGGTCGTCGCGGAGCGGGAGTCGGCCGGGCCGTACACCGATCTGGGCGACTTCGCGCACCGCACCGGACTGCCCGCGCCGGCGCTGGAGGCGCTGGCCACCGGCGGCGCGTTCGGCTGCTTCGGGCTGTCCCGGCGGGCGGCGCTGTGGTCGGTGGGCGCGGTGGCCGGCGCGCACCCGGGGCAGCTGCCGGCGACCGCGCCGGTGGGCCGGATTCCGGCGCTGCCGGCGATGACGCCGGTGGAGCAGACCATCGCGGACCTGTGGGCGACCGGCTCGTCCCCGTCCAGCCACCCCATGCAGCACGTCCGGAGCCGGCTGGACTCCTCGGGCGTGACGCCCGCGGACCGGCTGGGCGAGCTGCGGGACCGCGGGCCGGTACGGGTGGCCGGGCTGGTCACGCACCGGCAGCGGCCCGGCACCGCCGGCGGCGTGGTGTTCCTCAGCCTGGAGGACGAGACCGGCATCGCCAACATCGTCTGCCCCCCGCAGGTGTGGCAGCGCTACCGCCGGGTCGGCGTCAACAGCGCCGCCCTGCTCGTGCACGGCGTGCTGGAAAGCACCGACGGCGTGACGAACGTGCTGGCCGCTCGCCTGACCCCCCTCCAGGTCGGCGGCAGGGTCCCGGCCAGAGACTTCCACTGACCCACCACCGGGTACGACCGGTCGGCGGTGAGCTACTCCGTTAGGCTCGCCGCGTTGGGTACGGACGACAGGAGGCCGATGGCCGTGAACCGCAGCAGTACCCAGGCACACCGGGCCGGTGGTGAGCGGGGCTCGGGCGGGTTGTTGGGGCACGGGAGCGCCGCGCTGGGTGGGGTGCCGCAGGACGGGGCGGCCGGTGGGGCGGCGCCGCGTACCGCGGTGGTGTGGCAGGTGCTGCGGGCGGAGCTGGCCCGGCGGGCCGGCGAGCGGCTGGCCGTGGTGGACGTGGGCGGCGGCACCGGCCGGTTCGCGGTGCCGCTGGCGGTGGCCGGGCACGACGTGACGGTGATCGACGCCAGCCCGGACGCGCTGGCCGCGCTGACCCGGCGGGCCGCCGAGGCCGGCGTCGCGGACCGGGTGCGCGCCCAGCAGGGCGACGCGGACGACCTCGCGGAGCTGGTCCCGGCCGGCAGCGCCGACCTGGTGCTGTGCCACAGCCTGCTGGAGGTGGTGGACGGGCCGGCCGAGGTGGCCGCCGCGCTGGCCGCCACCCTGCGCCCCGGCGGCACCGCCAGCGTGCTGGTCGCGAACCGGGCCGCGGCGGTGCTGCACCGCGCCCTCGGCGGCCACCTGGCCACCGCCGCCGCGCTGCTCACCGCCGACGACCCGGGCGCGGTCGCGGCCGGCCCCCGCGACGTGCCGCGCCGCCGGTACGACACGGACGCGCTGACCGCCCTGCTGTCCGGTGCCGGCCTGGCCGTGGAACAGGTGCACGGCGTCCGGGTGGTGGCCGACCTGGTGCCCGGCTCCCTGCTGGAGGGCGAGCCCGGCTCGGTGGAGGCCCTGGTCGCCTTCGAGCTGGCCGCCGCCGACCGCCCGCCCTACCGCGACATAGCCACCCAACTCCACGCCTTCGCCCGCCGCCCCACCCCCTGAGCCGCCCCGATGCCGGACACCCCCGACCCCACCGTGCTGCCGGACGCCGTTGACCTCCGTACCGGGGAGGGCGGGCGGGGCGGACTGCTCGACCTGATCCCGCCGCGGTACGGCGCGGGGAGCCTGGCGGACGTCCTGCCGGGGGTGCTGGCGGCGCTGGGGGTGGCCGGGGAGGTCGATCCGCTGGGGTTGGCCGACGGGCCGCTCGCGGGAGCGCGGCGGGTGGTGGTGCTGCTGGTGGACGGGCTGGGGTACCACCTGCTGGCGGACGCGGCGCCGCACGCGCCGGCCATCGGTGGGGTGGTGGCCGGGCGGTACGGGTGGTTGGTGCCGGCGACCACCGGTTTCCCGTCCACCACGCCGGTGAGCCTGGTGACGCTGGCGACCGGCGCGCCGCCGGGGGCGCACGGGGTGGTGGGCTTCACGGTGGCGGTGCCGGGCACCGACCGGCTGCTCAACCACATCAAGTGGTGGGGGCCGCGGCCCGGCGAGCAGGCGTCCGGGGACGGCCGGGACGGCGGCGCGGTCGACCCGTACCGGTGGCAGCCGGTGCCGACCGCGTTCGAACGGGCCACCCGGGCCGGCGTGCCGGCGGTGGTGGTGAACCGGGCCGAGTTCGCCGGCTCGGGGCTGACCGTGGCGACCTACCGGGGCGCCGACTACCGGCCGGCGGACGGCACCGACCCGACGGCGGCCGCGGTGGTCGCGGCGGTGCGCGGGATCGACCGCGGGCTGGTGTACACGTACCACGGGAGGGTGGACCACGCCGCCCACCAGCACGGGCTGACCTCGGCGCAGTGGGCGGCGGCGGTCGCCGACGCGGACCGGCTGGTCGCCGGCATCGCGGCCGGGCTGCCGCCGGACGCCGCGCTGCTGGTCACCGCCGACCACGGTGCCCTCGACGTGCCCTTCGACCGGGAGGCGCCCACCGGCGGGCCGGCGGCGGGCGGGGCGCGGTTCGACCTGGACGCGGCGGTGGAGCTGACCGGGCCGGCGAGCGGGCTGCGGGTGCTGGCCGGTGAGCCGCGGGTGCGGTACGCGCACGCGCTGCCGGGCGCCGCCGCGGACCTGCT
>JBBWZH010000510.1:0-5119 GCA_039648995.1 Mycobacteriales bacterium | reverse complement strand
AGTACGAGCTCGACGAGGGGCCGTGCCTGACCGCCTGGGCCGACCGCGCCCTGGTGCGGGTCGACGACGCGACCAGCGATCGGCGGTGGCCGCGTTGGGCCGAGGCGGTCGCCGAGCTCGGGCTGCGCTCGACGATGAGCACCGGCCTCGTCGCCGGCGACAGCGGCCTCGGCGCGATCAAGGTCTACGCGGCCGAGCCCGCGGCCTTCGACCAGCGCGCCGAGCACCTGCTGAGCCTGTTCGCGGCTCAGGCGGCGATCCTGCTGGCCAACGTGCAGACCTACCAGCGGGCGCAGCTGGTCAGTGACCGCCTGAAGGAAGCGCTACGCAGCCGCGACCTCATCGGCCAGGCCAAGGGCGTGCTCATCGGCCGCGACAGCGTGGACGAGGAGACCGCGTTCGCCATCCTCCTCGCCACCTCGATACGGGAGAACCGCAAGCTGCGGGACGTCGCGCAAACCCTGGTGCACTCCGCGGCGAAGCGCCGGCGTTGATCGTGGACCTGATCCCCGGTGCTGCAGAGGAGGAGCAGCGGCGTGCGCATGCTCGCGCGGTCGACCGTCTTCAGCTGACCGCGGAGCAGCTGTGGCAGCGGTACTTCGGGCTCGGCGGTGACGCCGGCTTCGTCGAGATCCAGGCCTACCTGCACGCGCTGATGCCACTGCCTGCCCTGCAACGCGACATCCTGTCGCAGGCCATCAACGAGCGGCTGGCCGAGCTGCCCCACTCCGTCCCGTACAGCCGCACCATCCGCCTGCCCGCGCCGGGCCGTGGCCCACTCCCCGCGCTGGTCACCCTGCTGGACCGGGTCCGCCGCTCGCCGCCCGAAGCTCTGCCGTCCGTCGCCGCCGCCGCGGCCGCCGCGCTCGACGTAGGCGTGGTGATCTACCTCGTCGACTACCAGCAACGCTGGCTCGTCCCGCTGCCCGCGGCCGACGCCGGCCACCGGCAACGCCTGCATGTGGACAGCACCCTCGCCGGGCACGCGTTCCGCTCCACCGAGATCCGCTCCACCGAGGCCGCCGGCCGAGCCGGGCTGTGGGTTCCGTTGCGTGACGGCGACGAGCGCCTCGGCGTGCTCGAAGTGACACTGCGGAACCCGTCGGACCTGCGCGATCCGACGCTGCGTGACCACCTGAGATGGTTGGCCGACTACCTGGGCTACCTGCTGGCGTCGCAAGCCAACTACGGCGACGCCCTGCACACCATCCGGCTCGACCGGCCCCGGACCGCAGGCGCCGAGCTCGTCTGGTCGCTGCTGCCGCCGCTGACCGCGAGCACCGAGACCGTCAGCATGGCCGGCGCGCTCGAACCCGCCGCCAGCCTCGGCGGCGACGCGTTCGACTACGCCCTGTCCGGCACCACGGCCGCGCTCGCGATCTTCGACGCGAAGGGCCACGACCTCGACGCCGGACTCGTCGTCGCCATCGCGCTCGCCGCCTACCGCGCCGCCCGCCGCACCGGCCAGCCGCTGTACCACCAGGCACGCGCCATCGACGAAGCCGTCGCCGCACAGTTCGACGACGCCTTCCTCACCGGAGTCCTCGCCGAGCTCGAGCTGACCACCGGGCGGCTGCGCTACCTCGTGGCCGGCCACCCGCACCCCCTCCTGCTCCGCCACGGCAAGGTGGTCAAGACCCTCAACACCGGCGGACGCCTGCCGTTCCGGCTGGACGCCTACGAAGCCACCGTCGGGGAAGAGACGCTGGAGCCAGGAGACTGGCTCGTCCTGCACACCGACGGACTCACCGACGCCCGCGACGCCAGCGGCGCACTCTACGGACAGCAACGTCTGATCGACTTCCTCGAACGCGCCGCCGCCGGTGACGACCCACCACCGGAGACCGTCCGCCGGCTCATCCACGCCGTCCTTCACCACCAGAACGGCGTCCTGCAAGACGACGCAACCGTCCTGGTCACCCGCTGGGATCCGCCCGCCCCGCCCCGGCACAGCAGCGGCCGCCACGACCGGGCCGCCACGACCGACTCAGCTCGGCGCGGTGGCCGGCTGCGCGTAGACGACGATGTTGTCGCGGTAGGACCTGGTCGTGTCGTCGAAGGGCCCGCCGCAGGTGATGAGCACCAGGCGGGCCGGCCCGCTGATCCGGAACACCGCTGCGGGCAGGGCCTGCTTCGGGTAGGTGCGGCGGGCGGTCACGATGTAGGCGTGCCTGCCGCCGAACTGGTCGGTGACCGTGATCCGGTCACCGGGCGCGACCGTGCGCAGCGCGGCGAGCGCGCCCACCCCGGCGCTGGCCGAGTCGACGTGGCCGGCCAGGACGGTGCCGCCGCTGCGGGCGCCGACCGGGGCGCTGGCCGACCACCAGCCGACCGTGGCAGGTGACCGCGGCAGGTCCAGCCGGCCGCCCGCACCGACGCCGACCGGGACGATCGCCGCCGTCACCCGTCCGTCCGGTATGGACAGTCGCGTTGGGACGGTGCCGGCCGGTAGTGGCTGCGACCGCGGCCGCGGCGGGCGGCCCGCCACCGGGCCAGGGCGGGCCGCCGGCCGTATCGGCGCCGCCGGCCGGGCTCGGCTGGCCGGGACGGGGCCGGGCGCCGCGGCCACCGCACCGAAGTCGGCGGCGGTGACGGCCGCGCCGGCGTTGAGCATCCGGATGCCGGCGGCTCCGGCGCCGATGGCGACGGCCGCCAGCAGGCCGGCCGCCGCCCGCCGCCACCGGGGGTGACCCCGCGGCGGCGGCGAGCTCGGGCCGTCCGTCGGGGTCACGCCGGCGGCAACTCCGCGTCGCGGCGGCGCGACCACAGCAGCGACATCGCCGTGCAGCCGGCGATGCCGGCCACCGCCAGCAGACCCCAACCGACCTTTGTGGACGGTCCGGTGGCGGCCTGCCCACCCGTGCCGGCGTCCACACCAGACGGCACGCCGGCCGTCTGCGCCAGCATGCTCAGGTGGTTCTTCACCACCGGGGCTGCCGCGGCCGCCACGCCCTTCGCCTGCGCATCGCTACCCTGCGCCAGTTCGGTGTTCCCGGCGGCCAGCGCGGCCCGGTGGGCGGTGAGCTGGCTGTCGACCCAGGCCCGGTCGAAGGCGGCGCCGGACTTGGCGTTCACCGCGGCGAGCGCGGCCTGCTGAGCGGCGCTCGGCGCACCGGGCAGGTTGACGCCCAGTGCCGACGCGACCTTCCGCAGGTTCGCGTCCAGCCTGGTGTGGTCGGCGATGAACAGTTGGCCGTGCGCGCGTACCGCTGCCGTTGTCGCCTTGCGCTGCGCGGCCTGGCCGGCGGCGATCTCGGCCAGGTTGCTCTGGTGGGCGGCGGCCAGGAAGGACCGGTCCTGCTGGTTGGGGGCGGCGGCACCGGCGCCGCCAGGGGCGAGCGCGCCGGCCAGTACGGCGAAGCCGATCGCGGCGAGCGCGATCGCCGCAACACGTCGAGTCGTCATTGACACTCCTTGTCATTGGGTGTCGGGTTACTCGCGTATGCCCACGTGGACCGATCCGAACCGTCCTGCCCGACCCCGGTCCACCACGCCCCGCGACGGGAAGGCGGCGGTGTCAGGGTGGAATGCCGCCCGGACCGCAACCGTCCTGTTTGGACATGAACAGTCATAGCCGCGGACCGCGTCGGACAGCGGCAGCGGGTGGGTACGGCCCTGGGTGCGCCACGCCGATGCCGGGCCGCACGTCGCCTACCGGCTGCGACGACGGCAACCTCCGCGTCATGAACCGGTCGCGGAGCCGGCGGACCGGGCCGGCCCGCCGGCGTCGCCCTATGCCTCGACTGCCCCGACTGACTCGACGCGCCGGCGCAGCTCCAGGTAGGCGCGCTGCGCCGCCACCGCGTCCTCGTGCAGCTTGAGGCCCCGCTGCGCGGTATCGACGCTCGCCTCCGGCCGGGACCGGGCGCTCCTGTCGATGGGGTCGGCGACGATCGGGTAGAACTCGTCCCGCCACGCCTGGTACGCACGGTCGCGCTCGTTCCAGTCCAGAAGTGCTGTGTCCAGTTGGTCGGCGTCATGGGTCTGCATCGCGAACTCCCCGTTGGTCGCGTGAGGCGAACTACCTTACGAGCTAGGGCACTGCCCAGGTCCGGCCACGCCAAACCGTCGAACACCCAGATCGCCGCGCTCGGCAACAATCAGACCCGTCCTCGAGCGCCGCGCGGCATTGCGGCGCGCCGTTTGAGGTCCGCGGCGCCGGGAGATCGGCCCCGTCTCAGCAGACCTGTCGCCCGGCAGACCACCGACCGTGGTGGGCATCAACCGGACCCAGGACGGCTCGGTGGCCGTGGTCCGGCCGCCGGCCGTCGCGTACAGCCTGCAGAAGGAGCGGGTCAGCCGGCGCAAGCACCACGGGGGCCGGCGCGGTGACCTGCGGCGGCTGTACGTACCGCGGCTGGCGCAGCTACGCGAGCCGGCTGGCTGCAGACATGCATCGTGCCACCCCCGTCGCCGACCATGGCCAACGCGCGCTCGTGCCGCGGTGATGTTGGCTGGGGGATGGCACCGTCAGGGGTTGATCAGGGCGTTGATGTCGGTGATGGAGGTGGCGGTGTCGACGTGCAGGACGGCGTGCATGCCCACGGCCCGCGCGCCGGCGACGGCAGCCTCGGTGTCGTCGAGAAACACCGTCTCGGTTGGTTCGACAGACAGGCGCTGGCAAGCCAGCGTGTAGGCGCGTGGGTCGGGCTTGGCCACGCCGATCTCGTGTGAGTAGACGATCGTATCGACCAGGTCCTCGAACCCGTAGCGGGCCTGCTCCTCGCGGCGCGCGCCGTCGGCGGAGTTGCTCAGAATCCCGGTCCGCAGCCGCGGACGCAGGTCGGCGAGGTAGCTGGTCAGCTCAATGTCCAGTTCCCCGCAGTACCAGTCCCACATGTCACGTCGCCATTCGGCCGCCTGCTCGCGGGTAAGGCCAAGAGCGTCGGCATAGCGGCGCAGGTACTCATCCTCGGCCAGGCCGCCGGTCTCGATCAGCCGGTCCGGGTCGACGCCGCGCAGCGCGGACCGGAACCGTATCTCGTCCAGGCCGAGCAGCCGCTGCCATTTCGCGGCAAGCCAGCCCGGATCGACCGACCGTTCCAACACGCCACCGACATCGAAAACGACCGCTCGTACCGACATCTGCCCAGCTTCCCACCCCGACCGCCGGCACCGG
>JBBWZH010000400.1:0-9429 GCA_039648995.1 Mycobacteriales bacterium | reverse complement strand
CCAGCTTGCCGGCGGCCGAGTAGTAGCCACCGAAGAACACCGCGTCGACGTTGGCCGGCTTGACCTTGTTGACGGTGCTCGAGTAGTCGGACCCCTTCGGGTCGATCGAGTCGTTCACCGCGACGGTTACGCCGTCCGTGGCCAGCTGCTTGCGGACCGCGTCCGCCAGGCCCTTGCCGTACTCGCTCTGGTCGTCGAGCACCGCGGCCTTCTTGATCTTCAGCTTGTTGGCCATGAAGTCGGCCAGGCCGGGGCCCTGCACGTCGTCGTTGGCCAGAACCCGGTGCCAGGTCTTCCAGCCGTTCGCGGCCAGCGAGACCGCCGTGGCCGACGGCGAGATGCTCGGGATGCCGGCCTCTTCCAGCACCGGCACGCCGGTCTTGGACTCACCCGAGAACGCCGGGCCGATCACGCCGACAACCTTGTCCTGCGCCGCCTTCTTGGCCTGGGAGTTGCCCTGCGTCTCGTCGCCCTGCGTGTCGTAGATCTTCAGCGTCACCTTCGTGACGCCGCTCTTCGCGTTGTGCTGGTCTATGGCGAGTTGGGCGCCGTTCGAGATGTTGATGCCGAGCTGGGCATTCTCGCCGGTCTGCGCGCCCATGAAGCCGAGCGTGACCTCGCCGCCACCGCCACCACCGCCGCCACCGCCTGAGTTGTTGCTGTCATTGCCGCAAGCCGCCGCCCCCACGGCGAGTACGCCCGCGACAGCCAGCACCCGCCAGGCGCGGGAGACTTTGAGCTTCACGATGCTGAATCCTCCTCCATCCGGCCGTATCCCGGATACTCCATCGACCTATTCACCACACGCGCCACTGCACGAGCGGGCAGGATGCCGAGGAACCTAATGCCCTCGGCGGCGAGTTGGCAGCATAGACGCGATTTCGTTACGTGGAGGCGACCGCCCGCCCCCTCCGGCGCGCCGATCTGGCCCGGTTCGGCCCGTCGACGGGCGGGCGGCCGCGCCGCACCCCGCTCCCGCCGCGCCTCCGCCCCGCCCCGGCCGCAGCCACCGTTCCGCCGGTTGGCGCAACGTTTCCGTATCAACCGGCCGCTGGCAGGCCGCCGCAGCCACGACCGGCCCGGCGGGCCGGGTGGTCGGGTGGCGGTTGGGCGCCGGGTCAGCGGGCGGAGTCCGCCGTGATGTCGAAGCCGGCCGCGAGGACCGCCTCCGCGATCGCACGCATCGTGGTCCGGCGGTCCATGGCGGTGCGCTGGATCCAGCGGAACGCCTCCGGCTCGGACATGTTGTGCTCGGTCATCAGCACGCCCTTGGCGCGTTCGATGATCTTCCGAGCCTCCAACCGTTCCTGCAGGCCGCTGACCTCCTGCTCCAGCGCGACGATCTCGGCGAACCGGGACGCCGCCATCTCGACCGTCGGCATCAGGTCCTTCTTCTGGAACGGCTTCACCAGGTACGCCATCGCGCCGGCCTCGCGGGCCCGTTCCACCAGGTCACGCTGGCTGAACGCGGTCAGGATGATCACCGGGGCGATCCGGTCACCGGCAATCCGCTCGGCCGCCGCGATGCCGTCCATCTTGGGCATCTTCACGTCCAGGATCACCAGGTCCGGCCGGAGCTCCAGCGCCAGCGCCACGGCCTCCTCGCCATCATTGGCCTCGCCGACCACGGCGTAGCCCTCTTCCTCAAGCATCTCCTTGAGGTCGAGGCGGATCAATGCCTCGTCTTCAGCGATGAGGACGCGGCGAGCGGTATCTGGCACGGGCACTCCTGCGTGGATCGACGGACACACGCCGTCGTGGGCCGAATCGGAAGCGTACCGGTCAACCCCGTACACCCGCCCGCCCCACCCCGCCAGTTACCCTGATCCGGCGCCGGCCCCCGTACTCCAATTGGCAGAGAGACGGAGCTCAAACCTCCGACGGTGTGGGTTCGAGTCCCACCGGGGGCACGGACTTGGGCGAACCCTGCTCGCGGACAACGCTCGCCGGGGCGTCCGTCATGCTGACCGCGGGGGCCGAGCCCCCGCGGACCCACGGCGCGGCCGGCACCGGCCCACATCGCGGCGCGTGCACGACACGGACTTGAGTGAACCCCGCCCGCCGGGACGCCCGTCATGCCGACCGCGGGAGCCGAGCCCCCACGGACCCCACGGCGCGGCCGGCACCGGCCCACATCGCGGCGCGTGCACGACACGGACTTCGCACGCCGTCACCATCGGGACGGCGGCCGCGGGCGAACCCTTACGGATCGGAGACGTCACGGCCATCCGGCCGGTCCGCGCACCGGCCGGATGCGAGGCTTCGGCCGTGACCGAGACACCGGCCCCGGCGGCGCCGGCAGCCGTCGGGTGGGACGGTCCACAGTGGACTCGCCTGGTGCCGGCCGGGGTGGCGCTGGCCGTCCTCACCGGCCTGAGCGCGGCGGCGTTCGCCGCCGGCCGGCCGAACGACGCGCGCTGGACGCTGGCCGGCCTCTACGCCGCGATGTGGGTGGCCTTCGCGGTCGCGATGCTGCTGCTGCGCCGGACCGCCGGCCGCACCGGCACGGTCGGGCTGGTGATCGCCGGCGGGATCGTGCTGCAGGTGGTCGCGCTGAGCGCACCGCCGCGCAGCACCGACGACTACTACCGCTACGCCTGGGACGGCACCGTGCAGGCCGCCGGCGTCGACCCGTACCGGTACGTCCCGACCGACCCGGCGCTGGCCGCCCTGCGCACCGACTGGCTGTTCCCACCCGGCTGCCGCCGCCTCGTCGCGCCGTGCACGGTGATCAACCACCCGCAGTTCCGCACGATCTACCCGCCGGTGGCCCAGGCCGAGTTCCTGGCCGTACACCTGCTCGCCCCGGCCGGCTCCCGGGACCGGCCGTGGCAGCTGGTCGCCGCGCTGCTGGCCGCGCTCACCACCCTGGCGCTGGTCACGATCCTGCGCCGGTCCGGCCGCGACCCGTGCTGGGCGGCGCTGTGGGCATGGTGCCCCACCGTGGTCATCGAGACCGGGAACGCCGCCCACGTCGACGTGCTCGGCGTGCTGCTGGCCGCGGCCGGCCTCGCCGTCGTCGCAGCCGCGGTCACCCGGCCCGGCCCGTCCCGGCGGCCGTTCCGGGGCGCGGTGGGGCGCGCCGCGCTGGGCGGCGTCCTGCTGGGGGCCGCGGTCGGCGTCAAACTGCTGCCGGCGCTGGTGTTCCCGGCGGTGCTGCGCCGCCGCGGCCCGGTCGTCACGGCGGCCGCCGCGGCCACGCTCGCGCTGGCCTACCTGCCGCACGTGCTCGCGGTCGGCCCCGGCGTGCTCGGCTACCTGCCCGGCTACCTGCGCGAGGAGGGCTACGACGGCACCGGGCGGTTCCCGGTGATCCGGCTCCTCGGTGTGCCCGACGCCGCCGCCCCCTACCTCGCCGGCGCCGTGCTCATCGCGGTCGCGGTCGCGGTGGCCCGCCGGACCGACCCCGACCAGCCCTGGGACGGCGCGGTCGTGATGACCGGAACCGGGTTCCTCATCGCCGGGCCGAGCTACCCCTGGTACGCCCTGCTGCTCGTCGGCCTGGTCGCCCTGTCCGGCCGGTGGGAATGGCTACCGGTCGCCGCCGCCGCATACCCGCCCTACCTCGTCGGCGCCCTGCACCTGCCACCCGAACCCACCAAGATGGCGGCCTACGGCACCGCCACCGCCTTCACCGTCCTGTTCGGACTCCTCCGGACCAGGGCCGCCACCCGGGAGTCCCCGGCCCGCTCGGCGGCCTCGCTGGGCGCGGTGCCGTGACCCCGACGCCGCCGGGCCGCTGACCGCTGGCCACGCGCGGGTCGTCGTCGACGAGGACCACGGCCCGGGGCTCGACGGTGCGCATCGCGACGCAGGGCCCCGCGATCGGCGCCGGGCGGCGCTGTCGGCACAATGCCCGGGATGAGCGTCGTGCCGTTCGCAGGTCATCTTGCCGGGTTGGACTCCGGCATTCTGGAGGGCTTGCTGCGCGCCCGGCCGGATGTGCTGATCGAGCCGGTGCCCGCCGACTTCGGTGAGCTGGCTCAGCGGCTGGCCGGCCCGGAGTCGCTGGCCGCCGCCCTGCGCGCCTCGAACCGGGACACCGTCACGGTCGGTCGGGCCGTGGTGGCGATGGGTGGGGCGGCTTCGCCGGCCGAGTTGACCCGGCTGCTCGGCGGGCATCCCGCAGCGGTGCAAGCCGCGGTGGCCGACCTGCTCGGGCGGGGGCTGGCGTGGCTGGAGTCGGATCGGTTGCGGCTGCCGGCTCGGCTGGCGGAGCACTGGTCCGCCGAGCTTGGCGGTGGGCGGCCGGCAGCGCTCGTCGTGCGGACCGTGCTGGTGGATGAGCTGCGCGCGGCGGCCGAGGCGCTCGGGGTCGCCGCCGCCGGGCTGCGGAGGCCGGAGTTGGCCGGGCGGGTCGTCGAGGCGTTCGGCGATCTGCGCGCGGTGGCGGACCGGATCGCCGGGTTGCCGCAGCCGGCCCGGGACCGGCTCGAGCGCCTCCGGCTCGGTGCCGCCCAGGACTTCGGCACTGTCTACTCCGGCACGTACGGGTTGCGGCGGGTGGACCCGACCGCCCGGGTCGACGCCCAGCTGGCCGCCGCCGGGCTGTTGCTACGCGGCAACCGGGGGCTGGAACTGCCCCGGGAGGTCGCGATGGCCGGCTGGCTGGCCGGTGGCGAGGCGGCGGTCACCGGCCGACCGGTCATCGAGGCCGCGGCCGTCGAGCCGGCGGCGACCCGACCCGACGCCCAGGCAGCCGTGCAGGCGCTGCTGCGCGGCGTCACGGCGGTGCTCGACCAGGCGGGCGCCAGCCCGCTGGCCGCGTTGGCGAAGGGCGGGGTCGGCCGGCGGGAACGGGCCCGGCTCGCCGACCGGCTGTCGGTGCCGGGCGAGGTGGTGGTGCTGGCCATCGACCTGGCGTACGCGGCGGGCCTGCTCGGCCGGGTCGGCGGCGGGTATGCGCCGACCGCCGCGTACCGGGGTTGGCGCGCGGCCGCGCCGGCGCTGCAGTGGGCCCGGCTGGCGGCGACGTGGTACCAGCTCGAGCACGCTCCCACCGACCGGGAGATCGACGGCGACAAGGAGCTGCCACCGCCGCTGCCGCTGGCCTCCGGCGCCGGGATCATCCGCCGGGCGATCCTCACCGCCGCCGCACCCGGGCTGCGGGTCAGCGGTGCCGGCGCGCACGCGGGCTGGTTCTGCCCCCTGCACGGGTACGACGGTGGGCAGTACGGCTCGAAGGTGGCCGCCGCGGTCCTGGAGGCCGAGCGGCTCGGCCTGGTCGCCGCCGACCGGCTCACCGAGTTCGGCGGGCACCTGGTCGCCGCGGCGGGTGAACCAGCCACCAGCCTGGCGGCGCGTGTCGCCGACCTGGTCACGGCCACGCCGAGCAGCGTCATCGTCCAGTCCGACCTGACCGCCGTGGTCGCCGGAACGCCCAGCGCTGCCGCCGCGCGGCTGCTGGGCGCGTCGGCCGTGAGCGAGACCGGCGGCGCGGCGGGCGTCTGGCGGTTCACCCCCGCGTCCATGCGCGCCGCACTGGACGCCGGCTGGTCGGCCGACGAACTGCTGAGCGAGCTCGCGGCGGTGTCCGACCGCCCGGTGCCGCAGCCGCTGGAGTACCTCGTGCGCGATGTCGCCCGCCGGCACGGCCGGGTCCGGGTGCGGGAGGTGCGCACCTGCGTACTGGCCGACGAGGCGACCGCCGTAGAGATCCTCCGGACCCGCTCGCTGGCCGGGCTCACCCTCGTCCAGCTGGCCGGCACAGTGCTGGCCAGCCCCCTTGAGCCGGACCGTGTCCTGGGCAAGCTCCGGTCCGCCGGATTCGCACCGGTCGCCGAGGACACGCACGGGGCGGTGATCGTCCCGCAGCGGCGCGAACACGCGGCGACGCAACGGCCACCGGCGGCCCCCGGACCGCGCCAGCTGACCGCCCACGATCTCGCCACGCGCCTGCTGGGCCGGCCCGCCCGGGACCCGGCGGAGGCGCCCACCCACCTGGGCACCGCGACGCTGCTCGCCGAGCTGAACCCCGGCCTCGACGACATGGAGCTGCGCCTGCTCAGCGACGCGCTGGAGAACGCGCGGGACGTCCTAATCACCTACCGGGACAAGAACGGCAGCCGGTCGGTGCGCACGATCCAGCCACGCCAGATCACCGGCCGGTGGCTGGAGTCCTGGTGCCACCTGCGCAACGCGGACCGGGAGTTCACCGTCGCCAACATCGAGTCGGTAGCACCGCCCAGCGTGCCGCGGTGACCTAGCGGGCGCCGTGCGGTCGGTCAGGCCGGCGGGTCGGCTGGCGGGCTGGGCTGGTGCAGGCGGGCGGCGCGCAGGGTGAGGTACCGCTGTTCGGGCTCGCTCGCGGTCATCCGGGCCGCCCGTAGGTAGGCCTCGCGGGCCTCGACGGTGGCGCCGGCGCGTTCGAGCAGGTGTGCCCGGACGGCTTCCAGGCGGTGGGTGTGTGCTATCCGGTCGTCGTCGTCGAGGGTGCCGAGCAGGGCGAGACCGGCTTTGGGGCCGTGCACCATGGCCAGGGCGACCACGCGGCTGAGGGTGACGACTGGTCCCGGCGCCACCTGGGCGAGTACGTCGTAGAGCGCGAGGATCTGCGGCCAGTCGGTCTGCTCGGCGGTCGGGGCCTCGTCGTGGACCGCGGCGATCGCCGCCTGCAGTTGGTAGGGGCCGACCGGGGCGGTGCCGAGGGTTGTGGTGAGCAGGGCGAGGCCTTCGGCGATCGCGGCGGTGTTCCACAGTTCGCGGTGTTGTTCGGCGAGCGGCACGATCGCGCCGTCGGGGTCGGCGCGCGCCGGGCGGCGGGCGTCGGTCAGCAGCATCAGCGCGAGCAGGCCGGCGACCTCGCCCTCGCCGGGCAGCAGCCGGTGGGCCAGGCGGGTCAGCCGGATGGCCTCGGTGGTCAGGTCGGCGCGGTGCAGCGCCGGCCCGGAGCTGGTGGTGTAGCCCTCGTTGAAGATGAGGTAGAGGACGTGCAGGACCACGCCGAGCCGCTGCCCCTGCTCCGGGGCCGGCGGTAGCTCGAAGCGGGCGCCGGCGGCGCGGATGCGCTGTTTGGCGCGGCTGATGCGCTGGGCCATCGTGGCCTCCGGGACCAGGAACGCCGCGGCGATCTCGGTGGTCGTCAGGCCGCCGATGGCGCGGAGTGTCAGCGCGAGCTGCGACGGCGGCGACAGCGCGGGATGGCAGCACAGGAACAGCAGGATCAGCGTGTCGTCGGAGTCGGCCGGCCGGTGGCCGCTGTCCTGAACGCCGGCCGGTTCGAGCGCGGCCACGGTCTGCTCGCGGCGGCGACGGGCGCTGTCGGCCTGCCAGTGGTCGACCAGGGCCCGGCCGGCGACGGTCAGCAGCCAGGCCCGCGGCCGGTCCGGCACACCGGCGGTCGGCCATTGCAGTGTCGCGGCGAGCAGCGCCTCCTGCACGGCGTCCTCGCACGCGTCGAACTGCCCGTGCCGGCGCACCAGCGCGGCGAGGACCCGCGGCGCCAGCTCGCGCAGCAGGTCCCCGATCCGCCGTTCGCTGCTCACCGGCGGTGCGCCGGACCGGTCACAGTTGCGGCGGTTCGTCCCGGATCTGCCGGATCTCCATCGGGTACTCGGTGTACCCGACCACCCGCGAGGCGATCTCGACCGCCCGGTCCTGGCTCACTTCGACGATCCAGTAGCCGGCCAGCGACTCTTTGATCTCCGCGTACGGCCCGTCGGTCGACACCGGCGCACCGTTCTGGAACCGGACGGTCGTCGCCTGGCCGGGGTCGACCAGCGGCCGCCCGTCCACCAGCTCACCGGCCTCCCGCAACTCGCCGTCGAGCTTCACGAGCAGCTCGTGCATGCCGGTGATCCACTCCGGCGACCGGTTCGCCAGCGTGGCACCCAGCCCACCGAACATCATGATCATGTACTTCATCTCGGTTCCTTCCCGGCGCCCGGGGTGGGCGCTCACCCCTCTGGTCCGAGCCGCCGCCTGATTCTCGACATCCCCGCCGGAAATCTTCCCCGGCGATGTGGAACCGCGAACTGGCCACCACGGTCCCGGCCACGCCATGCAGGCCGCGCCGCGTTGTCACGAGCACATCGGGGGCGATCGCGGTCACAACATCCGTCCTCCACCGGGCCGGCCGTCGTCATTCACCGGCGACTGCCAGCGTGTCGCGGCATTCCGCCCGCCGGTCGGGGCGGGACGCCACACTGTCCCGGATGGACAGTGCAGCATGGTCACGGCAGCGGCCGGCGGCCGAGGGGGGCAGATGACGCGCGACGACGGGGTGTACGTCCGGCTCCCGGCGCCGGCGGCCGCCGCCCGGACGGTCGCCGACGTGCTGGTCGAGACGCTGGTCGCGTACGGGATCACGCACGTGTTCGGCATGGTCGGGCATTCCAACCTGGGCTTCGCCGACGCGCTGTGGCGGGCCGAGGAACGCGGCGAACTGTCCTATGTGGGCATTCGGCACGAGGGCGCGGCGACCTTCGCGGCCAGCGCGTACGGCAAGCTGACCGGGCGGCCCGCGGCCTGCCTGGCGATCGCCGGCCCCGGCTCTACCAACCTGCTCACCGGCCTGTACGACGCGCGGCTGGACAGTGCGCCAGTGGTCGCGATCTCCGGCCAGGTGCCCTCGCCGGTGCTCGGCCGTGGCGCGTTCCAGGACCTCGACCTGTCCGCCGTGTTCCGCGACGTCGTCCGCGTCGACGCGCGCGACCAGCTCGACCGCGCGATGACCGACCTGTTCGCCGCCACCGGGCCGGCGCTGCTGCACGTCGAACAGGACGCCGAACTCCTCTGAGGAGTCCACTCCAGACACAGTCCAGAAAGGACACCTGATGACCGACCCCGGGGCTGCCTGGCGGTTCGACGAGCTGACCGCCGTCGTCATCAACTGCACGCTCAAGCGCTCACCCGAGCGCAGCCACACCCAGGGGCTGATCGACGTCAGCCAGGCCATCATGGCCAGGCACGGCGTCGACGTGACCGTGCTGCGCGCGATCGACCACGACATCGCCACCGGAGTGTGGCCGGACATGACCGAGCACGGCTGGGCCACCGACGAATGGCCCCAGCTGTACCCGCGGATCCTGGCCGCCGACATCCTCGTCGTCGCCGGGCCGATCTGGTTGGGCGACAACAGCTCGGTGACCAAGCAGGTGATCGAGCGCCTCTACGGCTGCTCGCATCTGCTCAACGACGCCGGCCAGTATGCCTACTACGGCCGGGTCGCCGGCTGCCTGATCACCGGCAACGAGGACGGCGTCAAGCACTGCGCGCAGAACGTCCTCTACAGCCTGCAGCACCTCGGGTACACGATCCCGCCGCAGGCCGACGCCGGCTGGATCGGCGAGGCGGGCCCCGGGCCGTCCTATCTGGACCCCGGCTCCGGCGGCCCGGGCAACGACTTCACCAACCGCAACACCACCTTCATGACCTGGAACCTGATGCACCTGGCCAAGATGCTCAAGGCCGCCGGCGGCATCCCCGCCT
>JBBWZH010000352.1:0-4060 GCA_039648995.1 Mycobacteriales bacterium | reverse complement strand
CGATGTGTTCCTCTCGGTGTTGCAGTTCGCCTTGTCCGACCTCGCTACCAGTCCTTGGCAGCGGGCGCTTGCCCAGTGGGTCGCCTGGCACGACCAGAACCTCGTCGGCCGCGGGGTGGTCGGGTTCGACCTCGAGGACATCGCCTGGGATCCGGCGCGGTTTCCCGAACGGGCCCAGTGGATGGCGGTATGGGACACGCGTAGGTGGGGAGGATGGGGGTGCCGGCGATGCCAGGGAGGTCAGCCGTGGGTGAGATCGGGCGACGTGAGTTCCTGTCCGGCGCAGCGGGGGCGGTGGCGGTCGCCGCGACGGCGCCGGGGACGGTGGTCCGAAGCCGGTCGCGCCTGCCCGAGCGGCCGGCGCAGGCCGGGCGGTCGCTGCGGCTGCGCGAGGGGACGGACATCGCCGCGCAGGTGTCACCGGACGGACGGACGGTCGCGCTGGACGCGCTCGGCGTGCTGTGGCTCGTGCCCGCGGCCGGCGGCGACGCCCGGCGGCTGACCGGCGACCTGTTCGACATCGCCCAGCCGGAGTGGTCGCCGGACGGCTCGACGCTGACGTTCCAGTCCTATCGCGACGGTTGTTTCAATATCTGGCTGGTGCGGGCGGACGGATCGGGGCTGCGCCAGCTCACGCACGGCCCGTTCGACCATCGCGAACCGCGCTTCTCCCCGGATGGCCGGCGGATCGCGCTGTCCACCGACGCGTCCGGCAGCTACGCGATCGTCGCGCTCGACCTGGTCACCGGGGCCACGGTCACCCTCGCCGATGGTGCGGGGCAGGAGTACGAGCCGGCGTGGTCGCCGGACGGCAGCCGGGTCGCGTTCGTCGTCGACAACACCCGCATCGACGTGGTGGAGGTGGCGTCCGGCGCCCGGACGACGGTCGTGACCGCGCCGGCGACCGAGGTGCTGCACGGCCCGGCGTGGATGCCGGACGGCCAGCGGCTGGTCCACTACCGACTCGCCGCCGGCCGCACCAGCCTGATGGTCTCCGGTGAGCCGCTGGTCACCGGCGAGGAGGTCTTCCCGTTCCGGGTGTCGTGGCGCTCGCCACGGGAGTTCGTCTACACCGCCGACGGCGGGATCCGCCGCCGCTCGCTGGACGGCGGTCCGCGGCGGGACATCGGGTTCGCGCTGCCGGTGGCGGTGGCCGCGCCCGGGTACCGCAAGCGGCGGCGCGACTTCGACTCGACCGGCGCCCGGCCGGTCGTCGGCATCGGCAGCCCGGTGCTGTCACCGGACGGCAGCCAGGTCGCGTTCCGGGCGCTGAACGACATCTACACGATGCGGATCGGCGCCGCGCCGCGGCCGCTGACCGGCGACCACTGGTGGAAGCAGGACCCGGCGTGGTCACCGGATGGCCGGTACCTGTCCTACTCCACCGACCGCGGCGGCACCCTGGACATCTGGCTGCGGGACCTGCGGTCCGGGCAGGACCGGCAGCTCACCGCGCTGCCGGACCGCGCCGCGGTCTCCGGCTCGTGGTCGGCCGACGGCAGCCACCTGGCCTTCCTCGACCAGACCGGCGCCCTGTACACGGTCGAGGTCGGCACCGGCGCGGTGCGGCAGGTGTTCACCGCGACGTTCGAGCCGGGCCGGCCGACCTGGTCCGCGGACGGCAACGTGATCGCGCTGGCGGCGATCCAGCCGTACTCCGCGCGGTTCCGGGAGGGGCTGAGCAAGATCCTGCTCGTTGACCGCCGCACCGGCGCGGCGACCTACGTCGACCCGCTGCCGGACCGGTCCATCCAGACCCGCGGCGACGACGGTCCGGTGTGGTCACCGGACGGCAGCCGGATGGCCTTCGTCGTGGCCAGTGTGCTGTGGGTGGTCGACGTCCACCCGGACGGCAGGTACGCCGGCACGCCGCGGCAGCTCACGACCGAGGTGACCGACGCCCCGAGTTGGAGCGGCGACTCCACCTCGCTGCTGTACCTGAACAACGGCCGGCTGCGGCTGGTGCCGGCGGCCGGCGGCCCACCCCGGACCGTCCACATGGGACTCACCTGGGCCAACACCGCGCCGCGCGGCCGGACGGTGGTGCACGCCGGCCGGATGTGGGACGGCGGCAGCCCGCAGCTGCGCCGGGACGTCGACATCGTCGTCGAGGGGCACCGCGTGGTGGCCGTCGGGCCGCACCGGGACCGCGACCGCGACGGAGCTGCCCGGCACGTCGACGCCCGCGACGGCGTCGTCACCCCGGGGCTGATCGACATGCACCACCACCGGGAGATGCAGGGGTACTCCTACGGCGATCGGCAGGGCCGGCTGTGGCTCTCGCTCGGCATCACGACCACCCGCTCGCCGGGCAGCCCGGCCTACCACATGGTGGAGGACCGCGAGTCCGTCCAATCAGGAGCCCGGATCGCCCCGCGGTACTTCGCCACCGGCGAGGCAGTCGACGGCGCCCGGATCTTCTACAACTTCATGCGCCCCACCTTCGACGAGCAGCAGCTCGCCCTGGAGCTGGACCGGGCCGCTGCGCTGGACTACGACCTGCTGAAGTCCTACGTCCGGCTCTCGCCGCAGTGGCAGCGGATCGTCATCGACTGGGCGCACGCGCACCGCGTGCACGCCACCTCGCACTACCACTACCCCGCCCTCGCCTTCGGCGGCGACGGCATGGAGCACGTCGGCGCGACCAGCCGCTTCGGGTACTCCCGCACCGTCACCGCGCTGGGCACCGGCTACCGGGACGTGACCGACATCTTCGCCGCGTCCGGTGCGGTCCGGGCGCCCACCCTGTTCGGGGCCACGACCCTGTTCCGCGAGGACACGTCGCTTGTGGACGACCGGCGGGTCCGCACGCTCTACCCGCCGTGGGAGTACGCCGCGCTGCAGGCGACGGTGACCGCGGCCAGGACCACCGACCAGACCGTCGCCCGCGAGAACCTGGCCCGTCAGGTCGCCCAGCTCGCGGCGATGCTGCGGGCCGGCGGCCGGGTCGTCAACGGCACCGACTCGCCCATCGCGAACAACGCCGTGAGCACGCACCTGAACCTGCGGGCGATGGTGGCCTACGGCCTGACCCCGTACGAGGCGCTGCTGACCGCGACCCGGGTGCCCGGCGAGTTCCTCGGCGAGCCGGTCGGCCGGATCCAGCCGGGCGGCTACGCCGACCTCGCGATCCTCGGCGGCGACCCGCTGGCCGACATCCGGGCGGCCGCGGATGTCCGGCAGATCATGGTCAACGGCACCCTGCACACCGTCGACGCGCTGCTGGCCCCGTACGCCGCACCCGGCGGGCAGCCGCGGCCGGCCGCCGCGGCCAACCCAGTGCTGCCGCCGGTGCCGGCCCACCCCGGCAACCGGCGGTACTGGTGGCACGACCCGCACTATGTCCTCGACAGCCGGCATGCCTGCTGCACGGAGGCCTGAGCCACCGCCGCGCCCCGCGAAGTCCGCGGATCGAGAATGCCCACGCGGGAATCATGCACCGTCGCACGCGTTGGGACGGGTAGCGGAGAATCGGACCGGTCGTCGATGACGGCTATCGTGGTCGCTAGATCGACCCACCGGCGGTTCCGGCTTCGTTCAAGAGCCTGCCGAGGACGGTTGCGTCGATCCTCGGAGATCGGGCGAGTCGGCCCAACAGTCGAAGCACCAGGCTCTGCCCGAGAAGTTCCCCGCCGCCCCCGGGCTGTGCGGCATGCTGTCGCGGCGACCGTGCCGCGGCGTTCCAAAGGAGGAGTCTGTGGCTCGACCAGGCCAGCGCCAGACCGGTGCTCGCCGTACCGTCGCGCACAAGCAGCCACCTGTCCGTGACCGCGGCGACGTTGTCTCGGTGCTCGCCGGGACCGTCCGTGAGGTCGAGGCGGCTGTCCGGCGCGGCCGCGTGACTCCTAGCGTGCGCACCCGGTTTCACGCCGTCACGCTGGTGCTGCGGGACGAGCGTGCCCGCGTCCGGTCAGTGGCCGGAAGCGACCGTCAGCGGGCCGAACAGCTCAAGCGCCTGGACGGCATCGCGACCATCCTCGCGACGACCGCGGTCCGGGACGCCGGGCTGCTGGCGTTGCTCGCCGAGGACTCCGACGTCTCCGACGCGGCCCGGTCGCTC
>JBBWZH010000321.1:0-2593 GCA_039648995.1 Mycobacteriales bacterium | reverse complement strand
GGATCGCGGTCGCCGGGCTCGGCGCGCTGTCCGCGCCGTTCCAGGTCGCGCCGGCCGGCCGGCTCTGGCAGCCCCGGGTGGCCGACGCGGTCACGTTCTTCCAGGCCCAGCGGGACGGCCGGGACGTCCTGCCCGGCCCGCTGCACCGGCGGCCGTCGCACCTGCACGACGCCGCCGCGCCGGTCTACGCGCACCCGGTGTACGAGGACCCGGACAGCGACGTGATCGTCGGCGACAGCCTGCGGCGCATCGGCGGGCCGGTCGACCTGGCCGGCGGCTGGTTCGACGCGGGCGACTTCATCAAGTTCGCGCACACCACCGCGTACGCCGACTCGCTGCTGCTTGTCGCCGCCCGGGACATGGGCGCGACCGCGCCGGCCGCGCTGGCGCCGGAGGTCCGGTTCGGCCTGGACTGGCTGACCAAGGCGTGGGACCCGGCCCACAACACGCTCTACATCCAGGTCGGCATCGGCTCCGGCAACTCCGCCGGCACCTTCGCCGGCGACCACGACCGGTGGCGGCTGCCCGAGACGGACGACAGCCTGACCGGCGCGGAGAACCGGTACCTGAGCCGCCGGCCGGCGTTCGGCACCGACGCCCGCCCCGGCCACCTGGCGCCGAACCTGGCCGGCCGGGTCGCCGCCACGTTCGCGCTGGCCGCCCAGGTCGACGCGGCACACTCACGGCGCCGGGCGCGGGCCGAGCTGGCTCTGGCCGCGCAGATCTACGGCCGGGCCAAGACCACCGGCGTCACCGAGGCGGACGTGGTCACCGCGCTGCCGCACGCGTTCTACCCGGAGAGCGCCTGGCGGGACGACATGGAGCTGGGCGCCGCCGAGCTGGCCCGGGCCGGCTACCTGCTGCACGACCCGCGGGCGGCCGGCTGGCTGACCACGGCCGGCCGCTGGGCCGACGCCTACCTGACCACTGAGGCCGGCGGCGACACGCTCAACCTGTACGACGACAGCGCGCTGGCGCATGCGGAGCTGCTCACGCTGATCCGGGCGCACGGCGGGCATCTCGCGGTCACCCCCCAGCGGCTGGCCGGCGACCTGCGCGCGCAACTGGCGATCGGGCAGGCGCGGGCCGCCGCCGACCCGTTCCGCGCCGGCGGCAACTACGACGACTTCGACGTGGCCTCGCACACCTTCGGGCTGGTCGCGACCGCGGCGCTGTACCGGCAGGCAACCGGCAGCCGGGCGTACGACGCGTTCGCCAGCGAGCAGCGGAACTGGGTGCTCGGCGCGAACCCGTGGGGCGTCTCGATGATGATCGGCGTCGGCAGCACGTTCCCGGACTGCCCGCAGCACGTGGTGGCCAACCTCTCGGGCAGCCTGGACGGCAGCCGGCCGGTGCTGCGCGGCGCGGTGGTGAACGGGCCGAACGACGCCAGCCTGTTCGACGACGGGCTGGGCGACTTCTTCGACACCGGCCGCACCTGCCCGCCGGACGGCTCCGACCCGTACGCCGCGTTCACCGGCCACGGCAGCCGGCTGGTGGACGACGTCCGGTCCTGGCAGACGGTCGAGCCGGCGCTCGACTTCACCGCCACCGCCGCCCTCGCCTTCGCCCTGATCGGCGGCTGACCCGAGAACGCCCCGTCCGGCCGGGTCAGCCGGGCGGGCAACCGAGGTCGAGTACGGCCGGCCAGCCGGTGGCCGGGGCGGGCAGGCCGACGAGGTCGGCCGCGGACCGGACCAGGCCGAGGAACAGCGCGTCCCGGGCGGCCTGGTTGTGGAAGCTGAGGTGCCCGTACGCCTCCAGCGAGACGAAACCGTGCAGCGCCGCCCAGGCGTGCATCAGGCCCTGGGCGACGACCGGCGGCAACTGCGGGTCCTCCGGCGCCGGGTCGCTGGACATGTCGGCGACCAGGCGCGGATCGATCTCGGTCAGCCGCGGTGGCCGCAGCCGCCCGGCGACCTTCGCCTCGTGCACGACGCTTTTGAGCGCCACCATCGCCCGCTGCGCCGCCTCCGTGGTCGGCCCTTCCGCCGGCGCCGCGTAGCCCGGCACCGGCGGGCCCAGCACCAGCGCGAACCGGTGCGGCTCGCGGACCGCCCAGGCACGCAGCGCCTGGCAGACCGCCACCAGCCGACCGCCCACGTCATCGGTCGGCACCGCGTCGCGGGCCTGCTCCAGCGCGGTGGCCAGGTCGGTGTACGAGTCCGCGATCAGCGCGGTGAGCAGCTCGTCCCGGCCGTCGAAGTACCGGTAGAGGGCCGGCGCGGACATCCGCATGTCCCGGGCGATGTCGGCGAACCGGACCTCGGTCGAGCCGCTGTCCCGCATCCGGGCGAGCGCCGTCTCCTTGATCTCGCGGACCGTCGCCTCACGGGTGATCTCTCGCCGGGTCTGCACCGATCCCACCTCCATCTGCGCCTCCCACCCCCGCACTGTTATCTGTTTTTCATCTTCGCAGTAGTGAAACCTCTTGACAAGACTACGTGGCATCGCGTTAGTTAAGCATCGTCACATGATTACAGAACTTCACGATCAACCTCAGGGGGCACTGTGTCCACGTCCACCCTCGATCGACCGCCAGCGGCGCAACCGCCGACGGCACCGCGGGTCGGTGTCCTCGGCCGGCTCGCCG